>NZ_JBWKMB010000010.1:0-164774 GCF_056431025.1 Nitratireductor lacus
CATCTCGAGCGCTGTCTGTTCGGGGGCCGGTGTCTTCAACATGACCCAGTGAATCAAAAACCCCCGGCAAATGCCAGGGGTTTGTCAGCAGTCTGAGGGCGGCTCGGTTGAGCCGCCCTGAAAATTTCTCGAAAAATTTGTCCGTCTGCGTAGCGCATCGGACCGAAAAGTGGAAACCGGTTTTCGGGCTATTCCGATGCTCAATCAATAACTTAGATCGCCCTTTGTGCGTCCGGATGGACGCACGGCGATCTAGCGCAGCATGCCTTTGACGATGCCGCTGGCCTTGCCGAAATCCATGCGCCCGGGGAACTTCTCCTTGAGCACATTCATGCACCGGCCCATGTCACGAAGTCCGTCTGCGCCAACCTCATGAACCACCTGCGCGCAGGCCTGCTTCAGATCGTCTTCGCCGAGCGGCTTGGGCAGGAACTCGGTAATCACCGAGATTTCCTCGCGCTCCTGCTCGGCAAGCTCCAGACGATTGCCCTCTTCGAAGGCTTTCGCGGATTCCTGCCGCTGCTTGGCCATCTTGCACAGAATCTGCAGAATTTCCTCATCGCTCACGGGATCCTTGCCCGCCCCGCGATTGGCAATATCCCGGTCCTTGATTGCAGTCTGAACCAGACGCAGCGTTGAAATGCGGCGTTTGTCTTTCTGCTTGACGGCGTCGTTCAACGCCCTGGCGAGTTTCTCGCGCATCATAACACCTGTCTCCCGTCGCTAGGGACGAACATAGCTCCGGCCAACTCGCGAAGCAAGCGGCAACGCTCCAATAAGCCATTGGAAACATTGACATAAATAATTATTTGCGAGTGATTGACCGTTTTACAGCCTTTGCCTATTGTCCGCACCCTGCATGGACAATTTCCTTTTCGGCCTGAATCCACCGGCTCTCGCCATATCGCGGGCGCCATGTCGCGGATCCATTTCGCTGGGGCATATGGCCCATGCGAGACCGTCTTTCAAGCCCCCCATGCTTCTGCCCCCTTGCGTTCGACGGCAAAAAGTGAGAACCGGTCTGCTCGCAGATCATGTTAAGGAAACCTGAAGCGCGCGCCGGCCTCCTGCCCGCGACCGCCTTCAGGCACACGAATGATGGAGACCCCAATGGCGACCAAGACCGCCCCCTGGACCACGAGCCGGCCGACAGCCCTGATCGTGTTGGCCGACGGCACAGTGATCGAGGGCAAGGGCATGGGCGCCGGCGGAGAGGCAATCGGCGAGCTGTGCTTCAACACGGCCCTGACCGGTTATCAGGAAGTTCTCACCGATCCGTCCTATGCCGGCCAGATCGTCACCTTCACCTTCCCGCATATCGGCAATGTCGGCGCCAACGACGAAGACATTGAAGACCTCAATCCGGCTGCCCGTGCAGGCGCGGTCGGCGCCGTTTTCCGCGCCGATATCACGAACCCATCAAATTATCGTTCCAACGGTCATCTCGACGCCTGGCTGAAACGGCGCGGCCTTGTTGCCATCAGCGGCGTCGACACGCGCGCCCTGACCGCCCTCCTGCGCGAAAAGGGTGCAGCCAACGCCGTCATCGCGCACAGTCCCGACGGCACGTTCGATATCGAAGCGCTCAGGGCAAAGGCGCGCGAATGGTCGGGGCTCGTCGGCCTCGATCTCGCAAAGGAAGTCACCTCGGGCCAGACGCAGGGCTGGACGGAAACGCCCTGGGTCTGGGACGAGGGCTTCGGCGCGCAGGATGCGCCGACCCACCACATCGTCGCGGTCGACTATGGCGCAAAGCGCAACATCCTGCGCCTTCTGGCCGGCCTCGGCGCGAAAGTGACCGTGGTTCCCGCCAGGACCAGCGCCGCCGACATCCTCGCCATGCAGCCCGATGGCGTGTTCCTCTCCAACGGTCCGGGCGATCCGGCAGCCACTGCCGAATACGCCGTACCGATGATCCGCGAACTGCTTGAAACGGAAATCCCGGTCTTCGGCATCTGCCTCGGTCATCAGATGTTGGCGCTCGCACTCGGCGCCAAAACCGTCAAGATGCATCAGGGCCATCACGGCGCGAACCATCCGGTGAAGGATTTCACCACCGGCAAGGTCGAGATCGTTTCCATGAACCATGGTTTCGCGGTCGATGGCGACACGCTGCCGGAAGGTGTCGAGGAAACCCATGTTTCCCTGTTCGACGGCAGCAATTGCGGCCTGACGATCGTCGGCAGGCCCGTCTTCTCGGTCCAGCATCACCCGGAGGCGTCCCCCGGCCCCCAGGATTCTCACTATCTCTTCCGCCGCTTCGCCAATCTGATCCGTGAACGGCGGGGCGAGCCGGCTCTTGCCGAATAAGCAAAGGGCGGCCTCGGGCCGCCCTCTTCATTTTTTGCGTCTGCCTGCTTCGGTCAGGAAGAAAGACGCAGCTTCACGATCTGTTCGCCGATCTTGTCGAACACTTCCTTGAGCTGACGGCTCGAAGGTGTGTCAAAATACTGATCGGGCCGGCTCGCACAGGTGCGCATCATGTCATCCGTTCCGGTATCGCGGACCTCGAGCCGGATCGTGTAGATGTCGATGCCGCTCTTCTTGGCAAAATCGCAGGCCTCGATCGTCTTGTCGTTCATCAGCCTGGTGGATTTGCTGGAGCTGGCGTTGACCTCCCCGTCGAGGCGGCCCTCCACCATATAGCCAAAGCTCGTGTAGCGAGACCGAAGACGGTTGCGCAGAACGCCAAACGTGTTCGCACCGTCCGTCAGGACAACCATGACCTTGACCAGGCCATCCTCCGAATTCCCCGCAGGGAATGGCTCGTCCGGCGAGAGGACGCGTGCGCCCCAGGAAACGCCTTCCATGATGTTGGTGTTGCCCTCCGCCTCGAACTGCCTCACCTTCGACTTCAGCATCGCATAGTCGTTGGTGAGCGGCGTCAGCGGCTCGGAACTGCACATGTAGTTTGGCCCCGGGGCATCACGCTTTGGCTTGGGCTTCTTGCCACCCAGCACATTCCCCAGAAGATCGAAACCGTATTTACCAACCTTCTTCACTTTGCCCAGGACACTGTTGTCCAGAGGATCGACCGACGAGTCGAGATAATCGTTATAGAAGCGCTCTGAGCGATCCGTTTCCGGCTCATCGATCGCAAACGCAGGAACGAAAAGGCTGGCCGGGTCCCGACGGTCCGCAGGTGTTGCCGCCACGTCGTGCCGCGTGGTGCCATCGCGCATGCGTGTCTCGACGCAGCCCTTCCACTCGACGCCGAGACGGTTGTAGGCCTGGAAGCGGCTGATGCCGGTCTGAAGCTCGAGTTGGGGAACCTCGCTCTCCCCGTAAAGATCAAGCCAGGGCGCCCCTGTCCCCTCCTTCATCTTCCCCTTGTCGTCAAACTCCGGGCCATATTGCGGCCCCACATTCACAAAGGTCGAGAATGGCACAAGCGCAAAGCGCAGGCGCTCCTTGTTGTCCACCTGCGCGGAAATATTGTCGATCATTTCCTCGACGGCTTTTTTCATGTCGCGCAGCTTGCGCCCGCCCATGGAGCCGGTGGTGTCAAGCACCAGTGCGATTTCATATGAGACCAGGGCAACATCGGCCTGAGAGGCTGCATTGACCGGCATGGAATCCTTACCGAATATCCCGCCAAAGAGCAGGTCGACATCGACATTGGCCGTAACACGCACGGAGCGGCCATCGCGATCGACCTTTAGCGCATAGTATGTTTTGGGGAGATTGCCGTCGAGAAAGGAGCGCGCAATGCTCTCCGCCTCCGCATCGGAAATCTTCTTTCCCCTTTGCGCCACGGCCAGCGCCGCTGTATCGAGCGCATTCTGCAACTGCGAGTGCTCACGGCTCATATTCGAGTAATCCATGGCAAAGCCGGAAGCACCGACCAGCGCCATGGCCGACAGGGCCGTCATCATTGCGAAATTGCCAGACCTGTCGGTCCCAAAACGCCGACACAGAAGCGCGCCGGAGCGCAGTACGCATCCTAACCGAGAAATCATGTTGCCCACCCAAGCATTTTTTGTTGGCGGCAACCTAGTCTGCGGGTTTTAAGAACGCGTTAAACGGGTAGTTGCAATTCTACACGCGAAGATTGCGCGCCGGATAGTGCTTCCTCCGCCTGAAAGGCAGGCCGAGCAGCCACATGATGGAAAAGCCCAGGATCAGGCCCGCGCCGGTCCACACAAATCCGTGCAACGTGATGGGGATGGCCGGCTCAAAGTCCCGAAAGGCTCCCTGCAGGACAGGACCGTCGGGCGCACGCGCTACAACCAGAGGTCTGAGCACGGGCATGGCTTCGTCAAAGGCCTGTGACTGCCGCTCCAGATCGCCCAGGCGGCCGATGGCGGTCCGAACGGAGGCCGCGCGGTTCTGCAGGAAGGTGCTGCCCGTCTTTTCGTAGACCCGAATAGCGTTTTCGCGGCTCAGATTGTTGTTGGCCGCATCGGCATCGAAGGCTTCGATGACCTGCCTCAACTCGTCCTGGGCGCCGTTGAGCCGTTGTCTATACTGCTGGGAAAACTCAGGCGCCTGCGACGTGACCGCCCCGCAGACAACAGCCACAATAAGGCCGAGTATTCGTCCTAGTCCAAACATGTTCCGATCCACCTCTTGCGTGGTAGGGGAACGACTGGCCCAGGCCTAGATTGGCTCGTTGAACGTATCGCAATCGGCCAGCCGTCCGCTCTTGAGCCCCCGCGCAAACCATGTCCGCCGCTGCTGCGACGTGCCATGGTTGAAGCTTTCCGGCACCACGTAACCCTGGGTGCGGCGTTGCAGCGTATCGTCGCCAATCTGGTTGGCCGCATTCAGCGCTTCATCGATATCGCCATCTTCGAGCAGCCCTTTCTGGGCCGTGTAATGTGCCCAGATACCGGCGAAGCAGTCGGCCTGCAGCTCGACACGGATCGACATGGCGTTGGCCTCGGCCTGGCTCATGCGCTGCCGCATCTGATTGAAGCGCGGCAAAATGCCGGTCACGTTCTGCACGTGGTGCCCCACCTCATGCGCAACCACATAGGCCTGTGCAAAATCGCCCGAAGCATCGAAGCGGCGCGCGAGCTGATCGAAGAAACCGAGATCGAGATAAACCTTCTGGTCGCCCGGACAATAAAACGGGCCAGTCGCTGCCGAGGCGAAGCCACAGGCAGAGCGCACGGAATCGGTAAAAAGAACCATGGCCGGTTCCTTGTAGTCGAGCCCCTGGGATTCGAAAATGCCATTCCAGGTGTCTTCCGTTTCGGCCAGCACGACGCTCACGAACTGCTTCATCTCATCGCTGGCACCGCTGGTGCCCTGCTGCTGTGTGGTGGTCGTCTGGTTGCTCCCACCGGGCCCGCCGGCCAGCATCTCCAGCGGGTCGATACCGCAGGCGCGCAGGGCGAAGAAGAGCACGACCAGAACGATGATACCGGAGAGGCCGCCGCCGGCACGTCTGCCGCCTCCCATAGGCAGCCTTATACGCCCGCCGGACCGGCCAAATCCGCCAGGAAACGACCCTCCGCCTCCCGAACGACCCCTGCGGTCCTCGACATTGCTGCTTTGGCGACGACCCTTCCAGCGCATACGTGCAATTCCCAGTTGCCTTCAATAGATGATAGTTATCGGCTTATACACCAGAAGGCCAGAGGTTGTTTCCCGGCTCGCGGAGGAGGCGGCAACGTCCTGCCGGCGATTTTTGCATCGCCAGCAGGAACGTCGAGCGTCTCAGGCAGCAGACACCGCGCCGTGCGTCCTGCGCCCGCGTCGAACAAAGGCAAGCGCAAGCAACGGGAAGATGGCCGCGACCAGACCGAGTTCCCAGACCTGCCCGAATTCCAGCACGCGCCCGCCAATGAGCGTACCCAGTCCAATGCCGAAATAGATGGCTGATGCGTTGAGTGCCAGCGTCAGCCCCGCCACGTCCGGTGCATACCCCACCAGCCGGCTCGCCTGGGCGGGCGGAAAGGTCCAGCCGAGAAAACCCCACGGCACCAGAAGCGCGATGAGAAGCGGTGCAGCGACCGTGTCGGGCACAAACAGCATGATGGCGCTGAAAACGACGGCGAAGAGAGAAGCAAATAGCATGGACCCGACCACGACGCGGGTCGCGCCGATCCGGTCAGCCAGCCGCCCGCTCGCATAATTGCCGAGAATGGCGCCGCATCCGTAAGCCAAAAGCACTGCGGGCAGATAACCCGGTGTCAGCCCCACCCCATCGATGGCGATCGGGCCCAGATAGGCGATGATTGTGAACCCTCCGGTCAGATAAAGCAGGGTGACCGCAATCGCCCGCGCGACGCCCGGGCGTCGGATCACCAAAAGTCTCTCTCCCAGCGGCGTGTGCGAACCGTCGAGATCGCGCGGCAACTTCCACCAGAGCGCTAGAAGGCAAAGAAACCCCACACCGGAGAGCCCCAGAAAGGTTCCACGCCAGCCAACGTAATGCGCCAGCAGCGAGCCGGAGGGCGCTCCAAAAGCCAGCGCAAAGGTGGTTCCGCCCACAACGACGGCAATCGCCGCAGCGCGGCGTTCCGGGCCGGCAAGCGCGACGGCCGCGGCCTGTGCGGTTGCCGCGAACAGTCCGCCCGCCATGCCAATCACGATCTGCGCAGCAAACAGCGTCCCGAAGCCGCCACTTGCGGCAGCCGTCAGATTGCCCGCGACGAACGCCATCATGGCCATGGCAATGACCCGGCGCCGGTTCATCGCGCCGGTCAGCGCCGAGAGAATGGGGGTGCCGATCGCATAGGCAAGCGAGTAGGCAGAAACGAGATAGCCTGCCTCGGCGACCGTTGCCCCCGTATCAGAGGCAATCAATGGCAAAAGGCCGGCGAAGACGAAAGCGACCGTGCTGACGGCAAAGGCACCGAGCGCCAGCAGGAAGAGACGCTTATCCATGGGGAAAATCCTTTAGTTCAAAATCCATTGAACTTTTGAACTAAACCTGCCCGATGTCAACCTCGGATCGCGTCGATCCTGTCGGTTCCTGCCTTTGCGTTAACGCAGCGGATGGCGCCCGGGCCACGGCGAACGGCTTGCATCCTGCCTGCGAAAGCTTAGTGTTCAGGACATGTTACAGCATCCAACCGTAGATCAGATATCACTGCCCCAAGTGCTTGCCGTCCTTGGCGATCAGACGCGACTGGCCATCCTGGGCGACCTCGCCAGACGTGGTGACGAACCACTCGCCTGCGCGGAGTTCAAGCTGTTGGGCTCGAAATCGAATCTGTCCTATCATTTTGCGAAACTGCGCGAGGCTGGCGTCATCCGTGTCGAGCCGTGCGGCACGAAAAGGCTGATCTCGCTGCGCAAGGACGATCTCAATGCGCGTTTTCCGGGGCTTCTCGATTCCATTCTCGCCACCGCGGTCACCCTGCCCCCACCCGAAAAGCGGATCGAACAGGCCGTCTGACCCCGGTGCCGCGCCGGCGCGGTGCTATCCGTCGAGCAACCAGTCGAAAGACCGTTTCAAAGCCGTCGTGCCGTCGCGCTCGAACCACCGCCCGTGAGCGATGATCACGCGTTCAGGCGCCCAGCCAATCATGGTTTCTACCGCCTGTTTCAAAGCCGGCCGCTGCTTTGCGAAAGTCAGCCGCATATCGCGCGGCATCGCGCCATGCGGGGCCAGCACACCGCCCAGCCGCGCCATGATGCGCCGCCACCAGTTGAGTTTCTCTGCTTCGAAATTCTCGATGAAATCCGTCAGAACGAGCGTCCGGCTTCCAATATGGAAAAACTCCACCTCGGTCATGAAGCTTCCAGAGATTGGCAGGGTGCGAATCTCGGCATCCCAGGGATAACCGCTGTCTCCCGTGAGTTCGCGGGTCGGGAAGTCGATATGCCCTCCGGCCTGTTCGCGGATGCGTGGCGCCATCCAGATTTCCGCCTCTGGATATGCCCCCCGCCAGAATGGCACCCACCAGTAGTGGATGCGGTTCGGCGCCACGATGTACCGGACGGGTCCGAGCGCATCCATCCCGGCACGCAAATCCTCCGTCATATGCGTCGGGGAGTGCACGAACAGTCCGCCATCGTTAAGCCGGAAAACCGTCATGCGTGTGGGGAACGGCATTTTGAGCCCGGGCGGTCCGAACGGAATCGTAGGTCCGTCGACGATCCAGACACCTTCCGTCACCGGTTTCAGTGTGTTGAGCGGCGGATAGGTTGCCGTCTCCCGGGGCGCTCCCATAACAACTCCCAAACGATTTCAAACATACTCGAGGTATGGGCTTCGCGCGGAGAATCGCGCCTGCTCAGCCCTATTTTACGTCGCACTACGGTGTCACCCGTCCACAGCGAACGCAAGTTTCCGGCCATGATGGGCGCCCGTGTCCATTGGTAGCGTTGAAATCGTCATTTTCGGGGTTCCGTCAGGGCCGCCCATTGCCTATAAGGCGCGCCTAGCCCGACAATTTTTGCCCGGCCTGCGCGCGGCATCCCGCCCGTGCGGCGTCGGCTCACACGCGCGAGTGATCTTTCATGCCAAAACGCACCGACATCAAGTCGATCCTGATCATCGGGGCCGGCCCCATCGTCATCGGCCAGGCCTGCGAGTTCGACTATTCCGGCACCCAGGCCGTCAAAGCGCTGCGAGAAGAGGGCTACCGAGTCATTCTGGTGAACTCCAACCCGGCCACCATCATGACCGACCCGGAGCTTGCCGACGCCACCTATATCGAGCCGATCACGCCGGAAGTGGTTGCCAAGATCATCGCCAAGGAACGGCCCGACGCGCTTCTCCCCACCATGGGCGGCCAGACCGCGCTCAACACCGCGCTCAGCCTGCGCCGCATGGGCGTTCTGGAGCGTTACAATGTCGAGATGATCGGCGCCCAGCCCGAAGCCATCGACAAGGCGGAGGATCGTTCGCTGTTCCGCGAGGCGATGGCCAAGATCGGGCTCGAAACGCCGCGTTCGATGCTTGCCAACGCCTCCGACGTCAAAAATGCCGACCGCCAGAAACATGAGGCAAAGCGCAGGGAGCTCAAGGAGAAATTCTCCGGCGACGCGCTCGATACGGCGCTGGACGATCTTGAAAACGAATGGAACCTCGGTGAGAGCGACCGCAAGCAGCGCTACATGAACCACGCCATGGGCGTGGCCGCCCAGGCGCTCGACTTTGTCGGTCTGCCTGCCATCATCCGCCCCTCCTTCACGCTGGGCGGCACGGGCGGCGGCATTGCCTACAACCGCGAAGAGTTCTTCGAAATCGTCTCGTCGGGCCTCGATGCCTCTCCCACCACCGAAGTTCTGATCGAGGAATCCGTCCTCGGCTGGAAGGAATATGAGATGGAAGTGGTCCGCGACCGCGCGGACAACTGCATCATCATCTGCTCCATCGAGAACGTCGATCCGATGGGCGTGCACACGGGCGATTCCATCACCGTCGCCCCTGCCCTGACACTGACGGACAAGGAATATCAGATCATGCGCAACGCATCGATTGCGGTGCTGCGCGAGATCGGTGTGGAGACCGGTGGCTCGAACGTTCAGTTCGCCGTCAATCCGGAGAATGGCCGTCTCGTCGTCATCGAGATGAATCCGCGCGTGTCGCGCTCCTCCGCGCTTGCCTCCAAGGCGACCGGGTTCCCCATCGCCAAGGTCGCGGCCAAGCTCGCCGTCGGCTACACGCTGGACGAACTGGAAAACGACATCACCGGCGGAGCGACGCCTGCCTCCTTCGAGCCGTCCATCGACTATGTGGTCACCAAGATCCCGCGCTTCGCCTTTGAGAAGTTCCCGGGCTCCAAGCCTGTTCTCTCCACCGCGATGAAGTCGGTGGGTGAGGTCATGGC
Organism: Nitratireductor lacus; assembly: GCF_056431025.1. Taxonomy (NCBI): domain Bacteria; kingdom Pseudomonadati; phylum Pseudomonadota; class Alphaproteobacteria; order Hyphomicrobiales; family Phyllobacteriaceae; genus Nitratireductor; species Nitratireductor lacus. Next base: position 9,735 of record NZ_JBWKMB010000010.1, read on the forward strand.
CATCGGCCGCACCTTTGCCGAATCCTTCCAGAAGGCGCTGCGCGGTCTTGAGACGGGCTTGACCGGCCTCGATGAGATCGAGATCCCCGGCTACGATCCGGAAGGCGATCCGTCGGAAAACAAGAACGCCATTCGCGCGGCCCTCGGCACGCCCACGCCCGACCGCCTGCGCATGGTGGCCGAGGCCATCCGCCTCGGCACCAGCCTCGAAGACGTCCACGCCATGTGCCGCATCGACCCGTGGTTCCTGGAGCAGATTGCAGCGATTCTCGCCATGGAAGAGCGGGTGCGCGAGCATGGCCTGCCGGAGGATGCGGAAAACCTGCGTCTGCTGAAGTCCATGGGCTTCTCGGATGCGCGCCTCGCGTCGCTCACGAAGAAAGAGACGGAAGAGATTCAAAAGAAACGCCATTCCCTTGGCGTGCACCCGGTCTACAAGCGCATCGACACCTGCGCAGCGGAGTTCGCGGCCCCCACCGCCTATATGTACTCGACCTATGAGCTGCCCTTCGCCGGCGCAGTCGCAGACGAAGCCCGCGTCTCCGACCGCAAGAAGGTGGTGATCCTCGGCGGCGGCCCCAACCGTATCGGCCAGGGCATCGAGTTCGACTATTGCTGCTGTCATGCCACCTTCGCGCTGGCCGACGCCGGCTATGAATCGATCATGGTCAACTGCAACCCGGAGACGGTTTCCACCGACTACGACACCTCCGACCGCCTCTATTTCGAACCGCTGACGCCTGAGGACGTGCTCGAAATCCTGCGCGCCGAACAGGCCGCGGGCACGCTGCACGGCGTGATCGTGCAATTCGGCGGCCAGACGCCGCTCAAACTTGCCGACGCGCTTGAAAAAGCCGGCATCCCGATTCTCGGCACCGCGCCCGACATGATCGATCTGGCCGAAGACCGCGACCGCTTCCAGAAGCTTCTCATCAAGCTGGGCCTCAAGCAGCCGAAGAACGGCATCGCCTATTCGGTGGAACAGGCGCGCGTCGTGGCGTCCGAACTCGGCTTCCCGCTGGTCGTGCGCCCGTCCTACGTTCTGGGTGGCCGCGCCATGCAGATCATCCACAACGAGACCATGCTGCAGACCTATCTGCTCGATACGGTGCCGGGCCTCGTACCCGAGGAAATCCGCCAGAAGTATCCGGCCGACAAGACGGGCCAGATCAACACGCTTCTGTCCAAGAACCCGCTCCTCTTCGACACCTACCTCACCGAAGCGGTCGAAGTGGATGTGGACTGCCTTTCGGACGGCGGCCAGACCTATGTTTCGGGCATTATGGAGCACATTGAGGAAGCGGGCATTCACTCCGGCGATTCCGCCTGCTCCCTGCCCGTTCACTCTCTCGACGAGGGCCTTGTCGCAGAACTGGAACAGCAGACCGCGGCCCTCGCCCGCGCGCTGAAGGTCGGCGGCCTGATGAACGTACAGTACGCCGTCAAAAACGGCGAGATCTACGTGCTCGAGGTCAACCCCCGCGCCTCGCGCACGGTTCCCTTCGTCGCCAAGACCATCGGCCGCCCCATCGCCAAGATCGCCGCCCGCATCATGGCAGGTGAAACACTGGAAAACGCCTTCGCCCACTACGGTACGATGCCGAACGCGCGCGACCTCGGTCATATCGCGGTCAAGGAAGCCGTCTTCCCCTTCGCCCGTTTCCCCGGCGTCGACACGCTGCTCGGGCCGGAGATGAAATCCACCGGCGAGGTGATGGGTCTCGACACCGATTATGCGCTCGCCTTTGCCAAGGCGCAGCTCGGTGCCGGCGTCGACCTGCCGCGCGAAGGAACCCTGTTCGTGTCGGTGCGAGACGACGACAAGGCCCGCGTCCTGCCGGCCGTCAAGCGGCTCGCCGATGCCGGCTGGCATGTGCTGGCCACCGGTGGCACGGCCCGTTTCCTGCGCGAAAACGGCATCGAAGCCGAGAAGATCAACAAGGTTCTGGAAGGCCGCCCGCACATCGAGGACGCCATCCGCAACCGTCAGGTTCAACTCGTCTTCAACTCCACAGACGGCCAGAAGGCCATGTCGGACTCCAAATCGCTGCGCCGCGCGACGCTGATGCAGAAAGTGCCCTATTACACAACCATGGCAGGTGCGGAAGCTGCCGCCGAAGCCATTGTCGCATTGAAGGCCGGCAGCCTCGAAGTGCGCCCGCTGCAGAGCTACTTCATCTGAAAGGCAGAGCAGCACGAGCGCAGCCGCCCCGCTGAGAGCGATTCCAGGAAAAGTGGAAACCGGCCTTCCATCTGGAGTTACGTGAAAACAAACGGTTAGACCGCTTCATCGATTCCGTGAAACGCTGAAGCGGTCTGGGCCCGGCGGCTGCGCCTCGCCTTGAAATCCCGCACCTCATACCAGGTGCGAACGGCGCCGATGCCGCGCCGTGTACGCCTGACGCGCCTTCCATTCGCGGTTCTCCCATACCCTTCGATAACCTCACGCGCGGCGACAGGGCGAGCGCGATAGGGACCCATTGCCGAATTGATACAATTCGACTGGTATGAGCAGATAAACAATAATACCACTTCATCATAAACAACGTGACTGCATGAATCTCAGGATAATATTGTTTTTAATATAAAAAAAACTCTCTAACGCACACCCATGAGAACAGATGTTTACGTAGTAAACAAAAACATCAAATCCGAACATCCCGGCTAATCGTCAACAGCGTTGGCACGGCATTCACGAAACCAGAGCGCCTGCCAGACTGTCGGAGCACGAGATCGGGGCCGGTATTGCAGCGCCCCGTGCATATTTTGAGCACCAAGGACTTTTGCAATGAAGCCATTTTTGAGAATTGCCCTGCCTCTTTTCGCGTTGTCGGCTGTGGTTGCGGCCTGCTCGGATCTGGCATCGCTCAAGAAGAAGATCGTTTCCTTCACCGCATCGGAACTCGTGTGGATCGAGATCCCGGATTCGGGCGGCATCAGATATGCCAATGTCCGCGGCGACCTGGCGGGCGACGGCCCCTATGAGGCTTTCGTCCTGTTCCCCGCCGGCAAGGACAACCCGTATCACTATCACACCCGGTCCATCCCGACGGTGGTGTTAAAGGGCACATTTTACGTCGTGATCGACGGTCAGCGGACGGAGTATCCGGCAGGTTCGTTCTACGATCTGCCGGGGCACCTGAAGCACTTCAGCGGTTGCGCTGATGGCGTCGACTGCCTCCTTTTCCAGTATCAGGACAGGGGGTTTGACCTTGTCCCGCAGCGGGAAGAGAACGAGGCTCATTTAATGAAGTCCGAGCGCGCCCCCGCGGGGGCGCGCTCAATTTCCACTCTCGAAAACGCGACAGCTAACTGCGCCGGTAAAGCCACAAAACGAGTGGCGACAGCACGATTGTCAAAAGTGCCGGCGCAACAAGCGCAAGCACCACATCGCCCCCTGTGGCCGTTCCGCTCATCAGCCCCCGCAGGGCCGTCGTCATGTGCGACACGGGGTTCCGCACCACAAACGCCTCCAGCCAGCCCGGCATGGTTTCCGGACGCACCATGATGTTGGAGGCGAACACCAGCGGAAAGATGAATGTGAAACCGATGGTCATCACGGTCATCGGTGTGCGGATCAGCAATCCGAGCACGATGAAAATCCAGCCGACACCAAACCCGATGGCGATCAGAAGCACAAAGGACGCGACAACCCCCGCGATCCCCGCTTCCGGGCGATAGCCCAGCACAAGTCCCACGGTGAGAATGATCAGCCCCGCAATGGTGTGACGCAGAACATCGCCCACCATAAGCCCCGCAAAGGGCGAAAGGGACCAGATGGGCAGTGAGCGAAAGCGCTCAAACAGGCCCTTGGAGAGGTCCGTCGACAGACCCATGCCGGAATAGACAGAGTTGAAGACCACGGTCTGCACCAGAATGCCGGGCAGGAAGAATTGCAGATAGTCGCTCGTGGACCCGGCCAGCGCGCCACCGAAAACGAATGTGAACAGCAGCGTGAACATGAGGGGCGTCATGATCAGGTCGAAAAGTTGTTCAGGCACGTGCTTGAATTTCAGCACCGCCCGCCAGCCAAAGGTCAGTGCATTGGAAATTGCGGACGGCCGGGGTGGCCGCGCAAGGTTGGACAGCATTGCCGGGCCGTTTTCCAAGGAACTCATGATGCCTCTCCCCCGGTCTCTTCCTCCATGGGCTGGCCGGTGAGTGCGAAAAACACCTCATCCAGGCTCGGTGAGCCCATAGAAAAGTCGGAAAGTTCTATCCCCGCTGAAATCAGCGACGCAAGCGCTTCGTTGGCGGCTCTGGTCGAGCCGGCGACTACGGAAAGCTGGGCGCCTTCGGCGCTGCGCTGCACGGTCGCGCTCAATGTCCGCTCCAGAATGGCCTCCGCCTCGTCCAGCCGTCCGTTGTCGGCAAGCGCAACATGGAGGAAGCCGGAGCCGATGGCCGATTTGAGCTCCCGGCTCGTGCCTTCAGCGATTTTGCGGCCACGATCAATAACGGCGATACGCGCGGCCAGCTGATCGGCCTCCTCAAGATACTGCGTCGTCAGAAGGATCGTTACGCCCGACTGAGCGAGCGCGCGGATCATTTTCCAGACGCCCTGCCGCGCTTTCGGATCGAGCCCCGTCGTGGGTTCGTCGAGGAACAGGACGCCCGGTGTGACGATCAGCGAAGCGGCAATATCGAGCCGCCTCCGCATCCCGCCGGAATAGGACTTGACCTGTTTTCTGGCTGCATCCGAGAGCTCGAAAGCTGCAAGCAGCTCATCCGCTCTCGCCTTGGCAAGACTGCCTGAAAAGCCCCAGAGCCGGGCGAGCATGACAAGGTTTTCACGACCCGTCAGGTCTTCGTCGAGCGAGGCAAACTGCCCCGTCAGCGCAATAACGCCTCTCACCGCCTGCGGGTCTGAAACAACATCGTGCCCCATGACAGTTGCGGAACCGCTATCCGGACGCGCGAGTGTGGCGAGCAGGCGGATCAGCGTGGTCTTGCCCGCACCATTTGGCCCCAGAATGCCGAAGATCATGCCCCGCGGGACATCCAGATCGATGCCGTCCAGCGCCATGACGTCTCCATAGCGCTTGGCCAATCCGCGCACGGAAATCGCAAGAGGCAATGTGTCGTGGGCGACCGGCATGGTGCCCACCGGGTTCAAATCGTTCATGCGTAATCCTCCGGGCAGCCGTTTCCCATCACTGCAAGACAGATCACTGCAAGACGGATCCGCCAGGCAGTATCCGACAGCGCGGAGACATACACCAATCCAGAGTTCGTCAGAACCGGATTATCGAGCGCGCTCGAACGCTGCTGACAACTACCGCCGAGGCAACATTTCAGTTGCGCAGCCCGGTTTCCCGGAGCAGTCCCTTGCGCTTGGCATCGTAGTAATAGCCGCTGGCATAAAAACGCACCGCGCGATCTTCGTTTCCACCGGCGGTGATATACGCGCCACGGAGGTATTTGACCGCATATTTCAGATTGGTCTCGGCATCCAGCAAACCGGAAGCAGGGCCGCGATAGCCCATGGTCTGCGCCGTATCATGACGAATCTGCATCAGCCCCCAATAGATGCGGTTGCGGGCCGTCGGATTAAAATTGCTCTCCCGCTTCACGACCCTGCGCACCAGCCGCTCAGGCACTTCATAGATGCCGGCATACCGAGCGATCAGCGCATCGAGCTCGGCGCTGCGCGGAGCAACGGGGTCCACACTTGCGCCGGCTTCCAGTGCCGTCAGCGCGGCGGAAGGCGGACGCTGGCCGGCAAACGCTTCAGGGCTTACGTCTTCATCGGAGATCGCGGCATCCTGCTCTGCGACCAGGCTGTTCGCAACAACCGCCGCATCGGCGCTGCTTTCGGTGGCATCGGCTTTGGCCTGACCATCGCTCCCGGTCGTTGTGCAACCGGCCATGGATGGCAGGACGATCACGAGACCGATAACGAACATTCGGGAAAACAATGGCAAGGCGCATTCCTTCGATAAGATCATCCCCACCCGCGCGCCTTCTATCGTGCTACGCAAAGCGTGGCAATCTCATGTCAGGACAATGCCCGTTCACTCTTTGTACCATAGTATTTCCATGCTAGAAGCAGCATTGAAAACAGTGTGGTTGGGTGCGCCATGACCTCCAGTGCTTATCACGTGTTCGAAACGGCCTTTGGCTTTTGCGGTGCAGGCTGGAGCGAAGCGGGGCTTGCGCGCTTCATTCTTCCCACGCCCGAGGCAGAACCTGTCGAACGATTGCTGAAACAGCGCCTGCCGGATTCCAGAGCCACTCAGCCGGCCGGCGCAATGGCCGATCTTGTGGCAGCCGCACGGCGCTATTTCGACGGCGGTCAGGAAGACTTTTCCAGCGTGCCTCTCGATCTTTCAGGCGTCAGCCCGTTTCACCGTGCGCTCTACACCGCCATGCGGCGCCTCGCCTATGGCGAAACAACAACCTATGGCGCGCTTTGCGAAAGCGTCGGATTTCCGAAAGCCACCCGGGAAACGGGCGCAGCCATGGGCCAGAATCCCATCCCCCTCATTATCCCCTGCCACCGCGTGCTTGCCGCCGGCGGCAGGATCGGCGGATTTTCCGCCCATGGCGGCATCACCACAAAGCAGAAAATGCTCGCACTGGAAAACGCTCGCTCGCCGAACGCGGTTCCTGCGCAGGGGGTCTTTTCATTCTAGCTGGGGTTGAATCCCGCACCTTGCACGCGAGCGCGGAGCGCGCATAATAAATGCGATTCGGGTGGCCCCGGTGATTAATGGGGACAGCCACAATCTTGCCGCCAATCGGTCGATTTATCGGCGGTATTTCTGTCCAGCGTTGGGTTCGTTGCGTCCGTGATTTTCAATCGGCGAGAATACCATGCTCCAATCTACCGACAATGGAATCAAAAATCGCCTGACTGAACCGTCGGCGATGATCGCAGAGGTCAAGCGCCTGCTCACGAAAGGCGTTGCGATGGACCAGATCGCTCCAGAACTGTCGAAGCAGTTCTATATCGACATCGACCTTCTCAATGCGGTGTTGCGCGCGATGCGCAAGAAGATGGCTGCCGGAAAGATGGACGAAAACGGCAAAGCTCAACCCCCGACCGGCATCAGCGACAAAGCCGCGGCCTGAACAAATCCGACACAATATTCGTGCAATTTGTGTCGAATTTTCCCGACACCGAACACCGTTTCAAAATCCCTCTCTGGTAGCAACGGAAGAACAGACACAACCCGTTGCACAAATTTGCACCAGAATCAGGAGAGGACGCTTCGTGTTGCTCGGAAATATATTGAACCTTCCACAGATCGACAGGTATACGCCACCGGTCAGACAGCCGGACACCCAGGACCCTGCTTCTCCGTCGAATGGGACGACGCAGCCCCAACCGGCCGATGGGGAAACCACGGGCTCCAGCGGTTCTTCGGGTCAGGCGCAGCCCCCCGCGAACACATCCGGCGAGGGCCAGTCCCACACATCTTCAAGCGGCTCTGCCGCCGTGGAAAGCAGATACCGTGTCTCCTCGATGAACAGGTTGCCCGAAGAGCCCGAAGACGGCGTCAGGAGCGAAGCCTGGGCGAGACGCGCAGCGCTTGAGGTTCAGAAAAACGAACAATTCGCGTCCATGCTGCAGCGCATTTCCAGCCCGGAATCCGCCGCCCGGATCGCCCTTCTCCACAATGATCCCGAGAATGGTACAGATCTTTCCTCCGTGGCCGCCGCCTATCGCGAAAACCAGGATCACCCGTCGGCTACACACGGCAGCTCCGAAAACTGACGACAGGACAGAAGCCCGGCCTTGTCGGGCTTCTGCTTTTTCAGGGCTTCGTCCGCGAGAGAGAAGCAGGCCAGCCTCACCGCCATCCCTGCCTCAACGAGACAACGACCTTCCGGGGATCGCGGAGCACCCGCGCAGCATTTAGCGGGCGCAGATCCATAACAGAGCCTGCCTCCTTTGGCCTGGCAAGCAGGTTACCCTGCACGAGATCGGCACCGACCGACATCGCCGCCAGAAGATGGACCGGGTCCTCGAGCCCCTTGATCGAAACCCTGATGCCAGCGCGCTGGAGGTTTTCCGCCATCTGGCGCATCAATCGCACCGCGGACGTAGTTTTTGCCACACGGCGAAACCATGAACCGTCGACGTTCACGATGTCGGGCTGAACCCGGTCGACAGTTTCAAGAACGTCAGGCTGCCCCCCAAAACCGTCCACCGCTATGCGAACGCCCGCCGACCGTATCGTCTCGAGAAACCGGCTGGAAATCCCCTGATCATCCGGCCCCGTGCCCGACACGCAGAACACCAGTGACCGCGGAGAAAGGGCCGTCTCCGCAAGCCGGGCGAATGCAAGTGCCAGATGATCCAGCGCTTTGGGCCCGCGAAGCAGAGCCGGCCCGAACGGAAGATGAAGCGAGAGGCTCTCCTGCCCGGTATGAAGATGATTTCCGATATGCATCAGATTGCAAAGGGACTGTAGTTCTCCCTCTGCGACGCTGTCGGCGGAGGAGAAAAGCACTTCCGGTTTCACTGGTCTGAAGTCGACCAGCGGCAATACCGACGCCTCAAGGCCCTCCGGCATCAGCCTGCCGGACGATATCCGGAAAACAGGCTGATAGAGGGAACGGAGCCGGTAGACCCCGTACACACCCGTCTCCAGACCGATTTCATCGGCGATAAGCGCACCGCAGACCGGGGATGCAGATCGTCCTGGCATCTTTCTAGGTTCCACGGCGACCGAAGGTGCGTCCGCTTCTGTTCGGCGAAACATCGCGCATGGTCGTTTCGGCCTTGCCCTGCTCCAGGCGCTCCGCCGTGCCGGCGAGTGCCCGTCGACGCTCGCTCTCGCGCGCAGCCTCGAACTCTTCGAACGCACCTGGAGCCAGTTGCGGTCGGGCAAGCGCGAACCCCTGAACCATGGAGACACCGCAGCTTTCGGCGAGCTCAAGCTGCTGGCCGGTTTCAATTCCCTCGAAAACGGTGCGAATGCCCTTCTCGGAGAAGGCGCGGACCATTTCGGTCAACATGGCAACGCCGGGGGCGGATGCCAGAAGATGGCCCGTCCACGCGCCATCGAACTTGACGATGTCAGGTCCCAGAGCCTCGATGCGCTTGAGGTCGGAACTGTCTGCTCCGTAGTCATCAACTGCGACCCGGTGCCCATATCCCTTAAGCGCCTGCACAAAGCCGAGAAGTGTCTCGTCCGATCCCGTTTCCTGTTCGGTGATTTCACACACAACGCGCTCGGCCGTGATGCCGGAATCTTTCAGAACAACCTGAACATCGCGCAGGGCACTTGCCGCAGACGCGGCATCGACGAAATGCGATGGGTCGAAATTGACGAAAAGCGATGCGGTTTCACTGAGACTGACACCGGCGTTGAGAAGATGCAGCGTTCTTGCAAGCGCTTCGACCTGAAAGCGGTCGACCTCGGGAATGCTGGAAAAAAACGTTCCAGGGCCTACCGGCCGCTCATCCCGAAAGGGGCGGATCAACCCCTCATAGGCGGTCACGAGAAGACGGCCTTCACGAAAGGAGAAAATCGGCTGAAAGGCGGATTTCAATGTGTAACCGCCCCAGATGCCCACAGCCGTCCCGTCATCCTGGCGGGCGATGTGGGCGAGGCCGATGCTGCGCGGCATACTGCGCTTCCTCAAGTCTCGTCATTCATGGGGCTTAAAATGCCAGCAAACGCCTTTATTCGCCGTTAACGACTGGTTTAACGCCACAAAACGGCTGGCCGCTTGCGATTCTTTCCGCGATCGGACATGAAGGACCACGCTGAAGCTCAGTGTAAATCTCACAGGAACCGGAGTCCTCCAATATGGCTTTCCTTGCCGATGCCCTTTCACGCGTAAAACCATCCGCAACCATTGCGGTTTCCCAGAAAGCGCGCGAGCTGAAATCTCAGGGCCGCGACGTGATCGGCCTTGGCGCAGGAGAGCCGGATTTCGACACGCCGGACAATGTGAAGAAAGCGGCAATCGAAGCGATCAATCGCGGCGAGACGAAATACACGCCCGTCTCCGGCATCCAGCCCCTGCGCGAGGCGATCGCAGCCAAATTCAAGCGCGAGAACAATCTCGACTATGACTGGAAACAGACCATTGTCGCCACCGGCGGCAAGCAGGTTCTGTTCAACGCCATGATGGCAACGCTCAATGCCGGCGATGAGGTGGTCATCCCCAGCCCCTACTGGGTCAGCTACCCGGAGATGGTTTCCATTTGCGGCGGTACGCCGGTCGCGGCTGAGACCAGCATCGAGAACGGCTTCAAGCTCACCGCCGAGGCGCTCGAGAAGGCCATCACGCCGAAGACCAAATGGCTGATCATGAATTCGCCATCCAATCCTTCGGGAGCGGCCTATACGGCAGAAGAGCTCAAGGCTCTTGCCGACGTGCTGCTCGCCCACCCGAATGTATGGGTGCTGACCGATGACATGTACGAGCACCTGACCTACGGAGATTTCAGGTTTCACACCATCGCCGAGGTGGAGCCGAAGCTCTACGAGCGCACACTGACCATGAACGGCGTCTCCAAGGCCTACGCAATGACAGGCTGGCGTATCGGCTATGCCGGAGGTCCCGTCGAGCTCATCAAGGCCATGGACATGATCCAGGGGCAGCAGACCTCCGGCGCATGCAGCATCGCCCAGTGGGCGGCTGTCGAGGCACTCAACGGCCCGCAGGATTTCGTCGCCAGGAACAAGGGAATCTTCCAGGGGCGCCGTGACCTGGTGGTGTCCATGCTCAATCAGGCAAGGGGCATTAAATGCCCGGTTCCCGAAGGCGCGTTCTACGTCTACCCGTCCTGCGCTGAACTGATCGGCAAGTCGGCACCGTCCGGCAGGACGATCGAGACCGACGAAGATTTCGTATCTGAACTGCTCGAAGCGGAAGGCGTGGCCGTCGTGCACGGCTCTGCCTTTGGTCTCGGCCCCAATTTCCGCATCTCCTACGCCACTTCCGAGGCCCTTCTCGAAGAGGCATGCAACAGAATCCAGCGCTTCACGGCTTCACTGAAGTAGAAGCGGCTTCGATATCCGGCTATTGCGCCGCAAAATTTTCTTTCTGCGGCGCAATAGTATTAACGCCCTCTTTAAGTTTCGTATTGTTCTCTCCTTTCCAAGGGTTTTGGGGAGACATCGGGGGTCATGAGCATCCTCTCCACCGTGCGCCGCAACGGCAAGCGTGTTTATATCGGCGTTCAGACGCTGCTGATCACTGCGACCGCGCTCGCCGCCGCCGCTTATTTTCTCGCGCCTGGCGAAAGCAGTGTATCGGACTGGCTGCTTTTCACCTGCCTCGCGCTCAGCATCGCCGGCCTGGGTCTGCTTGAGTACCTCAAACGCACCGTCACCGATCAGCTGAGGGATGCCGTGCGCATCGAGGCCGAGCGCACACGGCTCACCGAAAACGATCTTCTCACCGGCGCCCTCACCCGCGGGCGGTTTCTCGACGAGCTCAACACCAGCATCGGCACGCTTTCGAAGCCGCGCCGCATCATGCTCCTGCTTGTCGACCTCGACCATTTCAAACAGCTCAACGACGGGTTCGGCCACCAGTTCGGAGACGAAGCGCTGGCACATCTGGTCGCCTGCGCGAAACACTGTTTCCCCGATTGCACCATCGGCCGGCTCGGCGGCGACGAATTCGCCATTCTGATGTATGGCAACGATCTCGCGCGCTGCCGCTCCCGTGCCGAGAAACTGCTCGCCATGCTGCAGAGAGGCCGGGCCTGCGAGGGGCATCAGATACCACTCGGCGCATCGATCGGTATCGCCGTGGCGCCCCAGCATGCGAGCAGCCACAAGGAGCTTCCCCTGCTCGCCGATCTTGCACTCTATGAGAGCAAGGGCGCCGGTCGCGGCCGTATCACCGTCTTCGATCCCGACATGCTGTCGGAAAAACGCCAGCGCCGCTTCATGGAGCGCGAATTGCGTGCCGCGATCTATCTCAACGAGCTGGAGCTTCACTACCAGCCCCTGACCGACTCCGAGCGCAACTGCATCGAGCTGGAAGGTCTGGTGCGCTGGCGGCATCCCGTGCGCGGCATGGTCTCGCCAGCCGAGTTCATCCCCGTTGCCGAGAGGTCGAACCTGATTGACATGGTCGGCGAATGGGTGTTCCGCCGCGCCTGTCTCGACCTCGACCGTTTCGCCTGCAACCGCATTAGCATCAACGTCTCGGGCGAACAGCTCAAGCGCGACGGCCTCGTGCACATGCTCGATCGCGTGCTGCGTGAGACAGGAGCTGCAGCAAACCGCTTCGTGCTCGAAATCACCGAGACCGTCGCCACCGCGGCGACGCCTGAAATCATCGCCCGCATCGAACGGCTGCGCGAGATGGGTTTCCACATCGCGCTGGACGATTTCGGCACCGGCCATTGCGGTTTCAACTACATCAAGACGCTGCCCATTGATGCGATCAAGATCGACCGCAGCTACATCCGCAACCTTGGCCATGACCGCATCGCCCAGGTGTTCGTCTCAGCCCTCACCCAGATCGCGCGCATTCAGGGCCTCACAATCGTCGCCGAGGGGATCGAGACTGAAGAAGAGTTCGATCTTGCACGCGCCGCCGGCTGCAACCGCTTCCAGGGCTATTTCCTCGGGCGGCCTGAGGCCGCGCCCGCGATCCGTCGCAAGAGCGACAATGTCGAACGCCTGGCATTGACCGCCTGAGAGCCCTTGCCCAAATCCCAAAGCCGTGTGACGATATTTGACGGGGAACGTCGGCGCACCGGCATGTGAGTGCCGCAAACGGGTCTCTCAAGGGCGGAGAATGCTCCTGATCATCCGTCTACGCGCCACGACCGCGCGACGGCCGCACAGGCCGGCCGCCGCTCATGAAACGTGTGCAGGTAAACGCGTGAGAGGAGGCCGCCAGCCATGGGAAAACGCTCGGGAGAGAGAAGCCGCGGACCGAAATGCATCGCCATTGTCGGTCCGTTTGCAAGTGGCAAGACAACCCTGCTCGAAGCCATTCTGGAGCGCACCGGCGCCATAATGAAGCAGGCCAGCACTGGCTCCGGCACGGTCGGCGATCATTCGGCCGAAGCCAGGGCGCATCAGATGAGCGTCGAGGCGAACATCGCCACCACCGGCTTTCTCGATGAAAGCATCACCTTCGTGGATTGCCCGGGCTCAATCGAATTCGCCCATGAGGCGGATCCGGTTCTGGCAGCAGCCGACATGGCCATCGTCGTCACCGAACCCGACGAGAAAAAGATCGCCGCCCTGCAGCTCACTTTGCACAGGCTCGACGAACTTGGCATCCCACGCATGATCTTTCTCAACAAGATCGAGCACGCCACCATGGGTGTGCGCGACATGCTGAAGATGCTGCAGCCCACCAGCGACACGCCGCTGCTTCTACGCCAGATCCCCCTGCGCAAGGACGGCATTGTGATCGGCTCCATCGATCTCGCGCTCGAACGGGCCTACATATACCGCGAGCATGCGAGCAGCGAGATTGCGCCCATTTCCGACGACGACAGGGCGCGCGAGGTCGAGGCCCGGTTTTCCATGCTGGAGACGCTTGCCGACCATGATGACAGGCTGATGGAGCAACTGCTCGAGGAGATCGAACCGCCACGCGACGCGATATTCGACGATCTGGCAGCGGATCTGCGCGAAGGCACGGTAACACCGGTGCTGATCGGATCGGCGGAGAAAGGCAACGGCATACTGAGGCTTTTGAAGGCGATCCGGCACGATTCGCCGGATGTTGAAGCCACGCGCGACCGGCTCGGCCTGAAAGATGCCGGGGAAGCCGTTCTCCAGGTCATGAAGACGATCCACACACCACACGGTGGCAAGCTGTCCGTCTCCCGGGTTCTTTGCGGCTCGGTCGGGGACGGCACGGAACTGCGCAGCGGCAACACAGTCGACAAGGTCTCCGGTCTCTACACTCTTCTCGGGCGCGAACAAACCAAGGTGGCGAAGGCGGAGGCCGGCGAGACCGTCGCTCTCGGCAAGCTCGAAGGTGTGAGGACAGGTGATACGCTGACAACCGCCAAAGCGCCGCTTGCGCCCCTCATCGCACTGGAGAGCCCGCAGGCAGTCTATTCGGTCGCGGTACACCCGAGCGAACGCAAGGACGAGGCAAAGCTCTCGCTCGCCCTGCAGAAACTCATCGAGGAAGACCCCTCGCTCGGTCTCGAGCAGAGGCAGGAGACCGGCGAGACCGTCTTGTGCGGTCAGGGCGAGATGCATCTGCGCGTCACCCGCGAACGCCTCGAAGGCAAATACCAGATCCCCGTGGACACGGCCGTGCCAAGCGTTGCCTACCGCGAAACGATCCGTAAGGGCACCACCAGACGCGGCCGGCACAAGAAGCAATCGGGCGGTCACGGCCAGTTCGGCGATGTCGTTCTCGACATACGCCCCCTGCCCCGCGGGTCCGGCTTCGAGTTCACCGACACAATCACTGGCGGCGTTGTGCCCAAACAGTACATTCCGTCTGTGGAAACCGGCGTTCGGGACTTTCTGAAATCCGGGCCGCTCGGATTCCCGGTCATCGATCTTGCCGTCAATCTCGCAGACGGTTCCTACCACTCCGTCGACTCCTCCGACATGGCCTTCCAGCTTGCCGGGCGTCTCGCAATGAAGGAGGGGCTCGGCGAATGCGCGCCCGTCCTACTGGAGCCCGTCCTCAGGATCGAGGTCTACACACCATCTGATGCCACGGCCCGTATCACCGCCATCCTGTCGCAGCGGCGCGGCCAGATTCTCGGCTTCGACGCGCGCCCGGGGTGGAGTGGCTGGGATGTGGTGCAGGCGACAATCCCCGCATCCGAAACGGGCGACCTGATCATCGAACTGCGCTCCGCCACCGCCGGAGTCGCCAGCTACCGCGCCACTTTTGATCACATGGCGGAGTTGACCGGGCGTTTGGCGGACGCCGCAATGAACGCGCAGGGCAAGGCCGCGTGAGGGAAACGTCAAGCTGGGAGGCTTCCACGCAATCGTGAAGCACCGTGATTTTGAAACGCGGGCGGGCAGTTCTACCACTGGCCTTGGGGTCAGGTCCTGACCTGAAATCAGAAACCAGTCGGAGAACGCCATGCCCGCCATTCACCGCCGTCCGCGCTGGGCCGTCGCCGAAAGCATGGCTACGCCCGAAAACGTTTTTGCCAGTCGCCGCGCAGTGCTTGCCGGGTTTGGCCTGGGTGCGATTGCCGGCGCGGGCTTCCTGCCGGGGACGGCAAGAGCTGAGACAGAGGACGCCGCCGCACGCACGGCATCCCTTTATCCCGCGGAACGCAATGAAGCCTACAGGATCGAACGTCCGCTCACGCCTGAAGACGTGAGCAGCACCTACAACAATTTCTATGAGTTCGGCTCCCACAAGCAGATCGCCCGCGCCGCTCAGGCGCTCGTCACCCACCCCTGGGACATCGAGATCGATGGTCTGGTGGAGGAGCCCACCACTATCGCGTTTGAGGATTTGGCAAAGCGCATGCCGCTCGAAGAGCGCCTCTACCGGCATCGCTGTGTCGAGGCCTGGTCGATGACGGTGCCGTGGACCGGCTTTCCGCTTTCAGCACTCGTTGCCATGGCGAAACCGCTTTCGTCCGCCCGTTACATCCGCTTCGAAACCTTCAACGATCCCGGCATTGCCGGCGGGCAGAAGCAGGTCTGGTATCCCTGGCCCTATGTGGAGGGTGTGACAATGGAAGAGGCCGCAAACGACCTCGCCTTCATGGTCACGGGCGCCTACGGCAAACCGCTGGCCAGACAGTTCGGCGCACCGCTGCGGCTCGCCCTGCCCTGGAAATACGGCTTCAAATCCATCAAGTCGATCCGCCGCATTTCCTTCACCGAAAAGCGGCCGGTCAGCTTCTGGGAAGAGATCGCGGCCAGCGAATATGGCTTCTGGGCGAATGTGAACCCGGATGTGCCGCATCCCCGCTGGAGCCAGGCGGAAGAACGTGTTCTGCACACGGGCGAGCGCGTGCCGACACAGCTCTTCAACGGCTACGCCGAAGAGGTCGCCGGTCTGTACAGCGGGCTCGAAGGCGAACCACTTTATCGCTGAGTTCAGCTGAAACGATGAGACAGGGCACCGGCGGTAATCCTGCTCTCACAGGAAAGGGCATGGCAGATAAAAAAAAGAGCCGGATCACGGAGATCCGGCTTTAGTCATTGGAAGTGCCATATAGGCGAAACCTCCAGAGGGGAACACTCGCGGGGGCAAATGGGAGGAGAACGCCCCCGGGAGTGCTTCTCATATGGGCAATCGCCGCCTAAATAACAACCACATGTTTTTGCAATTCACCCATGCAATTTTGCATAACGCCCGGTATTTCTTGAGAAATACTGCGTCAAAATGCCCAATGCCGTGATTTGGAAATAAGGAAATCGCGGAACGCGTGAAGCTTTGCCTGGTTTTTCATCACGTTCGGGTAGCAAAAATAGGTATCGAAGGACGGCACGGCGGTTTCCGGCAGGAGCTGAACCAGATCGTTGCTCTTGCCCACCACATAATCGGGCAGCATGGCGATGCCCGCACCGCGCTGAACCGCCAGCTTGATCGACAGGATGTTGTTGATCTGCAGGGCTGTCTGACGCTTCTGCCCCTCCGGTCGCCCAGCCGTTTCCAGCCAGTTCATGTCGCTCAGATGCGGCGGCACCGCCTCGCCGAAAGTCACGATCCGGTGGTTGTCCAGATCGGCGATCGACGAAGGCTTTCCATGCTTGTTCACGTAGGAGGGCGACGCGAAGAGATGGAAATGCACCGTGAAGAGCTTGCGCTGGATGAGGTCGGGCTGCTGCGGCTGGCGCATGCGGATCGCGCAGTCGGCCTGCCGCATGGTCAGGTCCAGTTCCTCATTGTCCAGAATGAGCTGCAGCTCGATGTCCGGATAGAGTTCGATGAATTCGGGCAGCCGCTCCGTCAGCCAGCCCGTGCCGAGGCCCACCGTGGTGGAAACCTTCAACAGACCGGACGGCCTATCCTTCGCCTCGGTCAGGCGCACGCGCACGCTCTCAAGCTGCATCAGCACATCGTGGGCCGTACGATAGAGCATCTCGCCCTGCTCGGTCAGCACCAGCCCGCGCGCATGCCGATGGAAGAGAGGCACCCCCACTTCCAGTTCCAGCGCGCTCACCTGGCGCGAGATCGCCGACTGCGAGAGATGCAGCGTTTCAGCGGCGTGCGTAAACGAGCCGGCCTCTGCGGCGGCGTGAAAAACCCTGAGCTTGTCCCAGTCCAACGCCTCGTTCTCCTCTGTCAGGCGCTTTTACCGTCATGGGCGTTTCCGCCCATTCCTGTCGCTGCATCGTTCCCGGTTTATTCGGCAGCTTCTTTTTTCGTTTCCATGGCTGCCAGATACTTCTCCGCTTCCAGCGCCGCCATGCAGCCAAGCCCCGCCGCCGTCACGGCCTGGCGATAGATGTCATCGGCCACATCGCCCGCGGCAAAGACGCCCGGCACATCCGTCTGCGTCGTACCAGGCTGCGTCCAAAGATAGCCATTGGGCTTCTGCTTGAGCTTTCCTTCAAATAACTCGACAGCGGGCGCATGGCCGATCGCCACGAAGACACCGTCAACGGCAAGGTCGGAAACCGCGCCCGAATGCACATTCTTCAGGCGCACGCCCGATGCCGATGCCGGCATGGGCGGCTTGGCCGGCGTGCCGGTGATCTCCTCGACCACCGTGTCCCACATGATCGTTACATTCTCCTTCGCCATCAGGCGCTCCTGCAGGATGCGCTCGGACCGCAATTCGTCGCGGCGGTGGATCAGCGTCACCGATTTGGCGAGGTTCGAGAGATAGAGCGCTTCCTCGACAGCCGTGTTGCCGCCGCCGACAACGGCAACATCCTTGCCGCGATAGAAGAACCCGTCGCAGGTGGCGCAGGCCGATACGCCAAAGCCCATGAAGGTCTGCTCGGAGGGCAGGCCGAGCCACTTCGCCTTGGCTCCGGTGGCAATGATCAGTGCATCGCAGGTGTATTCCGTGCCCGAATCCCCCCTGAGCACGAAGGGGCGTGACGACAGGTCCACATCGACAATCAGATCATTGGCG
Organism: Nitratireductor lacus; assembly: GCF_056431025.1. Classification (NCBI taxonomy): domain Bacteria; kingdom Pseudomonadati; phylum Pseudomonadota; class Alphaproteobacteria; order Hyphomicrobiales; family Phyllobacteriaceae; genus Nitratireductor; species Nitratireductor lacus. The sequence goes on from NZ_JBWKMB010000010.1 coordinate 27,709, forward strand.
ATCTCCGCGCCGACATTCTCCGCCTGGCCACGCATCTGTTCCATCAGCCACGGCCCCTGGATCGGGTCGGCAAAGCCCGGATAGTTCTCCACCTCGGTGGTGATCATGAGCTGCCCGCCCTGCTCCAGTCCGGCGACGAGAAGCGGCTTCAGCATGGCGCGCGCCGCATAGATCGCTGCCGTGTATCCGGCAGGCCCCGAACCGACAATGAGAACGGGCGCGTGACGACGTGACATGGATGAATTCCTTTCTTCCTCGCTGGACCGCAGGGGTGGTCTCTCGCCTTCCTGCCGCCACTATCAACCTCAAGGCGCGTCTGCGCCCTCCGGCGGAAACGCAAAACCGGACAGCGGCCTCCAGGGGCTCATCCCTAGGCTGCCATCCAGAACAATACGGTGACATGATCTAAGTATTCACAGACCCAAAGTGCAAGGCGAGGAACAGGTTTCCAACAGCTACCGAATGCCGCTCCCCCCCATTTCCGCGCATGAGACGCGCCCAAACGCGGTGGATAGTCCACCTTACCGGTGAATGGATTGCTTGGCTTGGCACAGCCCTTGCCCTAATTTCGGACAGCGCGCGTGAAAGATTCTCGCGCGTTTGCAACAGAATTGGGAAACATCATGCCGCTACAGGCCGATCTTGACGCAATCGACTGGAAAATTCTGCGCGAGCTTCAGGCCGACGGCAAAATGACCAATGTGGAACTTTCCCGCCGGGTCGGCATCTCCGCTCCGCCCTGCCTTCGGCGCGTCAAGCGGCTGGAGGAAGGCGGCATCATCAAGGGCTATCGCGCCCTTCTGAATTCGCCCGCCCTTGGCTATGATGTGGTCGCCTTCTGCCTGATCGGCCTGCATTACCAGTCCGAGACCGAGCTCAAGACCTTCGCTCAGCGGACCCTGCAGTGGCCCATCGTGCGGCGAGCATGGATGGTCTCCGGCGATTCCGATTTCATGCTGCACTGCGTGGCAACCGACCTCACCACCTTCCAGACCTTCGTGATCGAGCAGTTAACCTCCGCGCCCAATGTGGACACCGTCCGCACCGCACTCACCATCCGCCAGGTCAAGGACGAAGGACTGGTGGCGATCGAATAGGCGCGCTTGCCTCAACCGGCTATTCGTAGTTCTGAAAATCCGGAGCAGGCACCACCTGCAGAATGCGCGTGTGATATTGCAGCGTGAGCGGCGCGAGCACATCGCCGAGAAGAAAGCTCCACGGCACCGGATAGCGCGAAGGCCCATCTCCATAGTCCACGCCCGGAACCTCCTTCGGATATCGTGCCGGGTTGGCTTCAAGATGCGGAAGAAGAAGATCAAGCCTCCTTTCGACAATTGAAAGCCAACGCCGCGTGAATTCGGTCCCCGGCCGGAAGATGAATGCGCCATTACCGATGAGAACACCACGCCGTAGTTTCAGGTGCCGATAGCGAATATTTATCTCGACATTGGAAACTCGTCGATCAAGAAAGTAGTGCTTCTCCAATGCCTTGGACTGATGAATCCTGGCGACACCGCCGGCAACCTCGGCATAGCCAGCGCCAAGAACGTGACCTTTTTCGACCGCAGCAAATGCGGGTATCCAGGAGTGAGAAATGGCTTTGATATCTGCGTAACCACCGCCGAAATGATGCATGAAGTAGGCGCGCAGGTAATCGGATTGATGGATCGGAGACAAAAACTGAAATGCAGGGTGAAAAGGCTTCGTGGAGACCGCAAAACTATCAAGCGTTTCCGCTGTAACAAGGTGCGTACGACATTCTGAATTGCAGAATGTATCAAGGCAGGCGCGCCTACGCTCCGACATTTCCGCCCGGCCAAACCAGAACGCAAATATGCGGCCTACCCAATTGCCAGAAAGATCACTTCGCATCGATGAACGCATGATCAGCGAAACCCGACCTTCACGCGCTCGCGTCTCCCGATCAAAGACAAAGTTCGGTTGACCGTCGAACGGCGCTTTTTGGAAAGGGATAGAGTAAACCGTTCGAAGGTACCAAGCCGCCTCCGAACTTTTTTCTCTCGGCCTTCAATGCACGATGCGAGCCTTTCAGGCGAATTTGGAGCCAACAACGCTGCCTGTTGTATACAAATTGCTGGCGCGAGTTGATAGACAACCAAACTGTCAAACAGAGGAGATGAAACGTTAAAGAGAAAGTCATCAACAGGTTCGGAGAATGTTTCACTCGAAGAAAGCAAATGTTGAGCACAAGATCGGGAAATGACATACCCACCTGAGCAGAAATGTGACGAACGAAGTCGCCGAATTTCGCGCGCCATTATGACTCCACTTGCCCAGGTATCCAGGTACACACGTTCATCGGCCGCCTCAAGCTTCACTATATCGGCGTCCTCGGGGAGCCAACTACTATCCGTCATCACGGAAACGGCATTCTCTCCGAGAACGAGATCATCCTCCAGAACAACTGCATATTGGGACCCTTCCTGAACAAGTGCTTGCCAACACTTGCGATGGCTCAAAAAACAGCCGACTTCTCCAGCAGTTAGTTTGCCCCAGCGGCTTTCACCGACGACCACTTGAGCGATATCGGCACTGCTCAATTCTCGTCCGTCAACCCCTTCCATACGCGTGAACTCAAGGCCGGCATCAACGCATAGTTCCTGCATACGCTCCAAACGATCGCTAGAGCGCCATAGATTTATCAGATAGACAATCATTTGCTCTCACCAGCCAGTCTGAAAAAGAGCGAAGCCCCCCAAGGTGTAGGCACCCATAATATGACACTCGAAGCATCACACCACAATCAAACCCTACCGCCGGTAAACATGCTCTGGATTGGTGGTGCCCTTGGTCCGATAGAGATCATGTCAATGCTGAGCTTTCTCGAAGCCGGGCACAAGGTCGTTCTGCATTCATATGACCATGTCAAGAACGCCCCCTGCGGTGTCGAGGAGTCGAACGCAGAAAAAGTCGCACATAGACAGAGGGTATCAGAGCTACGCCATCACAAAACAGGATCGTTCGCTCTAGCCTCGGATTATTTCCGGTTTAAGCTGCAACAGCAAGGCCTTGGTGTTTGGGCTGATCTCGACATGATATGCTTGAGGCCAATCACACTCCTCGAAGACATCTTGTTCGGAAAGGAGAGCAATACACACATAAACGGGGCGCTTCTTTATGCGAGGCAGGGACACCCCATCGTGGAAGAGGCCTTAGCCTTTTTCTATCAACAAGGCATCCCGCCCTGGACCCGGACCCGTGATGCTGTACGCCTCCGCCTGGCACATCACCTGCTCGGCAAAAGCATCAGCCCAGCGACCCTTCCCTGGGGAACATTCGGTCCGAAAGCCATAACCTATCTCGCAAAGAAGCACGGTGCATTCAACCTCGCAGCACCCAGCGACGTCTTCTACCCCATCAACTTCCGAGATGCGCCAATTCTATATGATGCTTCTAGAAGTTTGGATGAATTCTGTACAGAACGAACCAAAACCATACATCTATGGAATGAGGTCCTCAGGAGCGTAGGCCTGAAGTCCCAGCGTCCGCCAAATGCTTCACCACTGGCAACCCTTTTTAGACGCTTCAATGTGTAAATTGAAAGTAAAAACAATAATTCTACCTAAATCCAATACGAACCCACCGATTATTTGTGAAAACACTTTCAAATTTCTCTTTTAATTTCTTCATTATTTTTCCAAAAAACCTATAAATTTTTCTAATTGAAATTCGAATGATTGTTAAATTATTTCTATCCATTTCTTTATACAGACGCTCTTTAAAAAGAGAACTCCCAAGGACACGGTCATTCTTTAAAAAAACTTCCTGTATCGCCGGAGACGGGTCGATCTGGTAAATTCCAAAACTCTTTTTATGGAACAATCCGGAACTGTAGAGGAACTGGTCGACTGGATCGCAGAAGACACGAGAATGGGCGTGCAATACTTGTGCACAGCTCCGAGATATGAGATATGCGCCGGCTCCCGCACGCGCAACGCGCAGCGGATGCACCTTTCGACCGGCAACCGTAGAGACCGCAGTCTTTCCAATCAGCGTCTTGGGCTTGCACGCCTCCAGCCTCACAACGCCGGCGCCCTCGGGAATCCACCCATCGTCGCCGAAAATCGCCGCTGCATTCTCGCCGAGGAAAATATCGTCCTCACAGACGATCGTATAAGCGTCCTCGCTCTGCGCCGCGATTTCCCAGCATTTGCGGTGCGAAAGAAAACAGGCGATCTCACCCGCTCCCAATTCGTAAAAACGCGGTTTCCCCGTACGTCCCGCCTTGAGTTGCTCTGGCGAAAGCAGTCTTGCATCCACCGCCTTCACCACCTCGAAGTCGAGCCCCTGCTCGCCGAAGACCCGGCGCATATGCGCCAGGCGCGCCGTCTCCCGTTCCAGATTGATGACAAGCGTCTTCATCGCCGCTCCACCTCTGTCTCGAACCAGCCTCGCGAGTATTTCTGCACCCGGCGCCGATAAACGAAACGGCTCCACTCTCGCCAAAGGCGCTCGCCAGGGCTGCGTCGCGCCTTCCCTGACGCGCTGACCGTACTGCCGCCGATCTCGGCCGACTGGTCGCCAATGCCTGATGGCACGACGCAGAAAGGCGCGATGCCCGTCACCCAGCGCATTTGCAGAAACGTATCGACCGGCCGGTCGAAGCGCTCCGTCAGGGCGAGAAGATGCTGTGCCGCTTCGCGCGTCACAAGCTGCGCCACCGTGCCAAGCTGCGAAACCTGCGGAGCCAAAAGCCGAATATCACCGTCTCGCGCCATTTCCCGCACCCTGCCGCGAACCGGGCTTATGCGAAACTGCACATACGCTTTCCCCACACAGGCCTGCTTTGCCACCTCCAGACAGCGCCCGAAAAGCGGCATGTCGAGCGCCACATCGTCCTCAACGATCAGCCCCGCATCAAGCCCCCGTTCCACGATCATCCGCCACACCTTCCGGTGTGAGAGAAAACAGGCGACTTCAGATGGCCGCAACGCAAATGGATAGGCCGGCTGGTGCAGCCCCTTCACATAGTGCCGGCCGATCTCGTCATCGCCAAGCGCCTGACCGTCCACAGCGTCCACAACATGGGTTTCGACAGGCAGGGTCGCGAGCAGATGCTCCACCTGCGGGCGACGCGCCGTCGCACGCCTCAAATGAACGATGAAACCTTCGATCTTCATCTGGAGGCCTCTCGCCACAATTCCTCATAAAGCGCATTCAGCGCCTGCGCTTCCCCCTCAAGGGGAAAATGCCCGCGCGCATGCGCAAGTGCTGCGCGCGCCGCGGTGCTCCGCAGCGCCTCGTCATCCATATAGCGCCCTGCGGCAGCAATCATCGCATCCGGGTCGTCAACCGGCACAAGCGTCCCCGCACCACTGCCCTCAAGCTGCTCGGAAAAAGCCCCCACATCCGTTGCGACAACGGGAACGCCCGTCGCCATCGCCTCAAGTGGCGTCAGTCCGAACCCCTCCCAGCGCTGCGGCGCGATAAAAAGCGAAAGCGCTCGATACCAGTCTGGAATATCCGAACGCGTACCGACGAATAGAATGCGCTCGGCGAGCCCCGCTGCCCGCACGCGCTCTTTCAGTTCCGCCTCGAAATCGGCGTGCGGTCCGGTCGCCTGGCCGGCAATGATCGCCGACCAGCCGGGGCGTTCCGGCAGGAGTGCAATCATCGCATCGACGAAAAGATCCGTGCCCTTCTGGCGCCGCACGCGGCCAAAACAGCCGACATAGCGCTGATCGCTCGCCATCCCCACCGCTACGGCCCCCTCGCCGGGGTTCGAAGGCGGCGAAAAACGGCCAGTGTCGATGCCATGCATCACCACGCGGCTGGAAACCTGAAGATAACCCGCCGTCTTGCGGCTTGTGGCCACCACCCGGTCCATGCGGCGGATCAAAAACCGGGTCCAGCCCGTGTGTTCGCGCTGCGAGGCGGATGTGAAAACAAGTTTCACCGGTGCACGAAAGATATCCCGCAAAACCACACCGGCCAGCATTTCCGGATTGCGCCGCGCATGCCAGATGCGAAACGGCCTGTTCGCGGGCCTGCGCAACAGGCCCGGCACCTGCCACCAGCGCAGTCTGGGCAGCGTATCGGGAAGCCCCGGCCCCAGAGTGGCAATCGAGAGTGATTTTGCCTGCTCCGGCACAAGCTGCACGATCGTGCTGGTCACGCCCGAAAGCCGCTTCTTGAAATTGGGGGCCACCACATCCACGTCACGGACGCGGACCCGATGGCCGCTTGCGGGCATCTTGCCGGACATGGTCAGCCGTAGCGGACTTCCACCACCTCATAGCCCCGCGCACCGCCCGGAGCATTCACCTCGATGGAATCGCCCACCGCCTTGCCGATCAGCGCCCGCGCGATAGGCGAGGAGATGGAAATGCGGCCCGACTTCACATCGGCTTCCTGGTCGCCGACGATCTGATAGGTCTTTTCCTCTTCAGTGTCCTCGTCGACGAGCATCACCGTGGCGCCGAACTTGATCGTGTCGCCGGAAAGCTTTGTCACGTCGATGACTTCGGCACGTGCGATAAAGTCTTCCAGTTCTCCGATGCGGCCCTCGTTGAGGCTCTGTGCCTCCTTGGCGGCGTGGTATTCCGCATTCTCCGAAAGGTCGCCATGGGCGCGCGCCTCGGCGATCGCCTCAATGATGCGTGGCCGCTCTTCCTGCTGGCGCCAGCGCAGCTCTTCCTTCAACGCCGCAGCTCCGGCAAGCGTCATTGGGACCTTGTTCATTTCATTCACCTTCCAGACATGAAGGCAGGAAGACCCCACACGCATCACGCGAAGTGCCGTCCTGCCGCCGGTGCAGACATAAAAAGAAACGGTCCGAAAGCGTCTGCCTACGGAACCGTTTCGTATGACCTTTCCCAATATAACAAGCTCAAGACGATTTTCACGCAAATTTTTGCGTAACCGCCTTCCAGCAGCCGATTGCGCACATGTGCGTTGCCTTGTCCGGCGGCGCTCAAAACCTATCTCTTGATAAAACCGGAAATGGGAGACACCTTGATGCAGGATCAGTTCCTCCGCACCGCCCTCGCTGCCGGCCTCCTGGCGTTACCAGGAGCGGCCGCTGCCAAAACCTTCGTCACACAGGCGGTCACCGTGGAGGCAGAAACACTTGCCCGCGGTCTCTCAAATCCCTGGGGTCTTGACTTCCTGCCTGATGGAAGCGCGCTCGTTACCGAACGTTCCGGCCAGTTGCGCCTCTTCGCCAATGGCACCCTCTCGGCGCCGATCCCCGGCGTGCCCGAGGTTGCCGTGGTCGGACAGGGTGGATTGCTGGACGTCGCCGTCTCGCCCGACTTCGCCGAAACGGGAGTGATCTTCCTTTCCTTCTCGGAACCCGGCCAGGGCGGCGCAGGCACGGCAATCGCCCGCGCCAGACTGGTAAGGAATGGAGGGGCAGCCCGCCTTGAGAACGTCACCACCATCTTCTCCATGAACCGCAAAAGCGCGGCCGGCCAGCATTTCGGTTCGCGCATCGTGCTGCACCCCGACGGCACGCTCTTCTTCACCATCGGCGACCGCGGCGAAGGCGACCGGGCGCAGGACCCCGCCGACCACGCCGGCTCGGTGCTCAGGATCAATCGCGACGGCACGGTACCCGAAGACAATCCCTTCGCCGACAGCAAGGACACCGCACCGGAAATCTGGTCCATGGGCCATCGAAATCCGCAGGGTGCCGTCTTCGACCCCGTGACCCGCTCGGTCTGGACGGTCGAGCACGGTGCGCGCGGCGGCGACGAGGTCAATCGCCCCGAAGCCGGCAGGAACTACGGCTGGCCGGTCATCTCCTACGGCGTCAACTACAGCGGCACGAAGATCGGCGTGGGCAGCGACGCACCCGGTTACGAGCAGCCTGAATATTACTGGGACCCGTCCATCGCGCCATCGGGCACAGCGGTCTATCAGGGTGAAATGTTTCCCGAATGGCAGGGAGACTTCCTCGTCGCAGCGTTGAAGTACCATCTCGTCGCGCGCCTGGATCGGGACGAAAATGGCGGCATCACCGGCGAGGAGCGCCTCTTCAAGGGGGCTTTCGGGCGCATACGCGATGTCAATGTCGCACCCGATGGCTCGCTCTGGCTTTTGACCGACGAGCGCCGGGGCGAGATCATTCGCATATTCCGCGCCGGGGAATAGCCTGCACGGATCTGGTCCATAGGAGGCAGGGGCCGCGGCCCTTGCGCGCTGCGCACGTGCTCCGTAAGACAAACGCGTTTCCTCCTGTCCGGATATGCGCATGACACGGGTTCAGGCCAATCTTCTGTTGCTTCTTGCTGGCGCCATGTGGGGCATGGGCTTCGTCGCCCAGTCGACCGCTATGGATGCCATTGGTCCGTTCCTGTTCATCGGCCTGCGCTTTGCCATCGCCTGTCTTTCCATGCTGCCCTTCGCCATGTGGGAAGCCCGGCGCAGCACGGGAACGCTAACCTTCATCGACAAGCGGAACTTCCTGGTCATCGGCCTGCTTCTGTTCGCAGGCATGGCGGCGCAGCAGGTTGGTCTTTTGACCACGAGTGTCACCAATTCCGGCTTCCTGACCGGTCTTTACGTGGTCATGGTGCCGTTTCTCACGGTTCTTCTCTTCCGCCAATGGCCGCACCGCGTGGTTTGGCCGGCGGTCCTTTCCGCGCTTGCCGGCATCTGGCTGCTTTCGGGCGCAGGCAGCGTCGCGCTGACAACCGGCGACTGGTTGACCATCATGTGTGCCCTCTTCTGGGCGCTGCAGGTCATCATGATCGGCAGAAGCGCCAGCCACACCGGCCGCCCGGTCACACTGTCGGTCAGCCAGTTCGGCATCACCGCGGTCATCGCGCTCGCCATTGCCGGTCTTGTCGAGCCCATCGATCTGTCCGCGGTGCGCACCGCCCTGCCGGAAATCCTCTATGCAGGCATCTTTTCCGGCGGCATCGCCTTCACGCTTCAGGTCATCGGCCAGCGCTACACGACAGCCCCGCAGGCCGCGATCTTCCTGTCCACAGAAGCCGTCTTCGCCGCACTCTTCGGCGCAGTCTTCCTCGGCGAACGCCTGCCCGCGCTCGGTCTGGCGGGCTGCGGTCTGATTTTCGCTGCGATCCTCGCAGTCGAGATCGTGCCGGCCCTGCGCAACAGGCAGCGCAGCATCGCCTGAGCGGCATCATCAACAAAACGTCGCGCATTCAACGCGTTCTGCGCTATCATGCCTCTGATTGCCCGGAGGATAGGCCCGTGCAGAGACCGGTTGAACGCGAATGGGAGCTTTCGATAGACCCGGAAACCGTGCGCTTGCTGGCAGGCAAGGCGCGGACCATCAGCGCCGCGCTCAACACCGACTACGATGGCGGGCATGAGCATGAAGTCGAGATTGATGGCGATGCACGCGACCGACACCAGCATGACGGGCTCATCGAGGAAGAGGAAGAAGACCTCACAGAAGAGGAATTCCGCGAGCTCGTGGCAGACCTCAACGTGGACGAGCTTGCCGACCTGGTCGCGCTGGCATGGATCGGCCGCGGTGACTACGACGTGAGCGAATGGGCGAATGCCGTCGCCGACGCAAGACAGCATGGTGCAAAGCACGTCGCCACCTATCTTCTGGGAATGCCGATGCTGTGCGACTGGCTGATCGACGGCCTGGATGCGCTCGGCGTGTCGTAAACGCTGCGATTCACACCGTTATTTCCCGATCAGCCATCCGTGGGGCAAACATCCGGCATGATCGCTCTCTCAGCCGTTCGAGGTGCGCTGACGGCCATGCTCCTGTGCGCACTGTTTCCCGTCCTGTCCTCAAGCAGCGCAGATGGCGCTGAGATGGCCGCATCCGTGCCCCTGCCGGCAGAAGGCCCCATTCCGCAGGCTCGCGGAGAGGTGCGACGATCAGAGATGTCGGTGGTCGTTCCCATTCCCTCTCCCCGCCCTCAGGAGAAAGCGCCCCCTCGAAAACCACCAGCACCTCACAAACCCGGTCCCATGCCCGCGGAAGAAACCGCCTGCCGCCGCGCCCTGACGAAGCTTGGCGTCTCGTTTTCCGACCGGCCATCAATCTCCGAGGCAGCCGGCTGCGCCATTCCTCATCCGCTTGTCATCACGCGTCTTTCCAGAAAGATCGCGCTGCAACCGGAGGCCACGCTCAACTGTGCGACGGCCCTGGCACTCGCGCGCTTCTTCACGGAGGAGGTTCCACCGCTCGCCCGAAGTCATCTGAAGCAGCCGGTCACGACCGTTCGCCATGCCTCGGCCTATGTCTGCCGGTCGCGGCGCGGATTGCAGAAGCTTTCCGAGCATGCCTTCGGCAACGCCTTCGACATCGCCGCCTTCACCCTGGCAGACGGCACGCAACTCGACGTCGCCCGACAGCCCAGCCCGAAAAGCGGAAGAGCGCGGTTTCTCAAGGCCTTCCGCACCGCCGCCTGCGGTCCCTTCAAGACCGTTCTCGGCCCGGGTTCCAACGCCGACCACGCCAATCATTTTCATCTGGATCTGCAAAAGCGCCGGAACGACTATCTGTACTGCAAGTAGCTGGTGACCCACACGCCACAATCGGGTCACAGGTCTGAACACCCCCGCTGACCTTTCCTTTACCTTGTCTGGCTAGGCTTGCTTCCGTGAAAGAGCGTATGAGGCTGGCGGGGCGTGTTCATGGTGGGTATTCGTATTGGCAAGTCGATTGGAGGGCCGCTGCGCGCGCGTATGCTGCTCGCGGCGGCCGGTGCGACGCTTGTTGCCCTCTCCGCCTGCTCGGTCAGCGATGTCATGTCGCCGCGTCCCTCCGTGGATATCGGCGTGCAGACCGCTGCAGTGCCTGTCGCCCGTCTCGCCCCGGCTCCCGCTGCGCCGGTGCCCGAAGCGGCGACACCATCCGTCTCCACTTCCACACCCACGCCCGACAGCACGAAAGGCCTGCAGGCGCTCGTTCCCTCAAACCCGATGATGGTTTCCTACCCGCGCTTCACCCTGCCGCGCAGCGAAAGTTCGGCCCGCGTCATGCCGCCGGAAGAGGTCGCCTGTCGCCGCCGCCTCAAGCGGCTTGGGGTCAAATATCAGGACCTCGAACCCATCAACGATGGCGGCGCCTGCCGCATCGACTGGCCCGTCAAGGTCAGCGGCCTGTCCGGCAACATTGAAATGGCGCCCGCCGCCACGCTCAACTGTCAGATGGCCGAGACCTTTGCCCGCTGGACAAAAAACGAGCTCGCACCGGCCGCACGCAAGCGCTACCTCACCGGTATCGGCAAGATCCGTCAGGGCTCAAGTTATTCCTGCCGGCGCATCGCCGGCACCAGTGTTGCCTCCGAGCACTCCAAGGGCAACGCACTCGACGTAATGAGCATCCAATTGAAGAATGGCCGCGAGATCGATGTGCGCAAGCCGGGCTTCTTCGCCTTCCGCCAGCGCGGACTGCTCAACACGGTGCGTGCCGAGGGCTGCGACTATTTCACGACGGTTCTCGGTCCCGGCTACAACTACGACCACCGCGATCACTTCCACTTCGACCTGAAAGGCCGCCGCAACGGCTATCGCGCCTGCAAATAGCGCCCTTTCTGGACACAATGCAGTCTCGCGCCGTTCACCCCGGAGTGCTAAAGAGCAGCCATGCTCATCGTCGAAATCGTCATTCTCTTCGTCCTTATCCTCTTCAACGGCTTCATGGCCATGTCGGAGCTGGCCGTTGTGTCGGCCAGACCCGCCCGGTTGAAGTCCCGGGCCGAACAGGGCCAGCGCGGCGCCGCCCGCGCCCTTGCACTGTCGGCTGATCCCGGCCGTTTCCTTTCCACGGTCCAGATCGGCATCACCCTGGTCGGCGTGCTCTCCGGCGCCTTCTCCGGCGCAACGCTCGGCACACGCCTGTCCGACTGGCTCGTCATGCAGGGCGTTTCGGAAGGCGTGGCAAACCCGCTCGGCGTCGGCCTGGTCGTGGCTCTCATCACCTATGTATCGCTGATCGTCGGCGAGCTCGTTCCAAAGCAGATCGCGCTGAAGAATGCCGAAGGCATCGCCATCAGGGTAGCGCCGATCATGGGCCTCCTGTCGCGCATCACCCTGCCGCTCGTGTGGCTGCTCGATGTGTCGGGCCGGCTGGTCCTGGCACTGCTCGGCCAGGGCGCGGAATCGAGCCAGCGCGTGACCGACGAAGAAATCCGCACACTCATCGCCGAGGCCGAAACCAGCGGCACCATCGCATCCGACGAGCGTCGCATGATTGCAGGTGTCATGCGCCTTGCCGACCGCAAGGCCCGTGCCATCATGACGCCGCGCGGCGAGATCGACTGGCTCGACTTGACAGCGGATGAAACGGCACTGGCGGATGATGTCAGGGAGTCCGGTCACTCCCTTCTTCCCGCCGGCGAAGGGTCCATCGATGAGATCGCCGGTGTGGTCAAGCTGCGCGACCTGCTTGCCGTCCAGCTATCGGGCGAAGCACTGGATATCCGGACGCATGTTCTACCAGCACCGATCGTTCACGATATGGCCGACGCGCTCGATGTGCTTTCCGTCCTGCGCGAAGCGGCAGTGCCGATGGCGCTGGTGCACGACGAGCACGGCCATTTCGAAGGCATCGTGACGCCCTCCGACATTCTGGAGGCCATTGCCGGCCTTTTTCGTGCCGATGCCGAGGAAGGCGAGATGGACATCGTCGAGCGCGCCGACGGCTCCTGGCTCCTGCCCGGCTCCATGCCCGCCGACGAGATGGCCGACCATCTGGGCTTCCCCCTTCCCGCAGAGCGCACCTACACCACGCTCGCAGGCTTCCTGCTCAACGAGTTCACGCATCTGCCGAAGACCGGCGAAAGCACCGACGCGATGGGATGGCGTTTCGAGATCATGGATCTGGACAATCGCCGGATCGACCGCGTGCTTGCAACGAAACTCGACGAGGTGGCAGAGGCGTAGACCTCAGTCTTCGGGTGGCACAGGGGTGGGCCTGCCATTGGCGTCGAGCGCCACCATCACAAAATCTGCATGGGTGACCATTTCCATGGTCGGCGACAGGTAGCGCTGTGCCCACGCTTCGACCTTGAGCCGGATCGACGTGCGCCCCACCCCCTCGATATGGGTGTAGATGCACAGCGTGTCGCCAACCTTCATCGGCTTGGCAAAGGCCATTTCCTTCACACCGGCCGTCACCACGCGGCCATGGGCGCGTTCGGCGGCACGGATGCCGCTCGCAAGGTCCATCTGCGCCATGACCCAGCCGCCGAAAATATCGCCAGCGGCATTGGCATCACCCGGCATCGCCTGCGTGCGAAGCGTCAGATCGCCTGTGGGCGTTTCCGGTGCATTCATGACCTGTCATTCCCCTTTTTTTGAACGTCATCCGGCGTAGCTCCGACAGGTCTCCGGGTCAACAAACGCGGGCGCATGGCACCTCTTCCATTGACGCATGGTTGCACTTCGGTGTCGTATCTGCGTTGCACCCATGACAAACTTGCGGCTTTAATCCGGGTTGCACGCATCCAAGCGAGGTTTCCATGCAGATCAAGGCCGCCGTATGCCGGGCGTTCGGCAGCCCCCTCTCGATCGAAACGCTCGAGCTTGCTCCGCCACGGCGGGGTGAAGTTCTCGTCGACCTCAAAGCCTGTGCCATCTGCCACTCCGACATCTCTTATGCCGAAGGCGCGTGGGGCGGCGATCTCCCCGCTGTCTACGGCCACGAGGCGGCCGGCGTGGTTTCCGCAGTCGGCCCCGGCGTCACCGGCGTTGTGCCTGGCGATCATGTCGTCGTCACGCTCATCCGCTCCTGCGGCCATTGCCACTACTGCGCGCGCCAGAGCCTGGTCATGTGCGAGGAGGTTTTCCCGCTCGATCAGCGAGGCCCCCTCGCCTTTGCCGATGGCGGCGCCTGCGAGCAGGGGCTGCGCACTGGCGCTTTTGCCGAAAAAGTGGTCGTTCATGAAAGCCAGCTCGCCCATGTGCCGGCCGACATGCCGTTCGACGTCGCCTCGCTCCTAGCCTGTGGTGTCATCACCGGCTTCGGCGCGGTCACCAACACGGCCCGTGTGTCTGCAGGCCATGCGGTGGCTGTTATTGGCTGCGGGGGCGTCGGACTCAATGCCATTCAGGGTGCGGCACTCGCCGGCGCGAGCCCGGTCATCGCGCTTGATCTCAGCGACGACAAGCTGGCAGCAGCCCGCGAGTTCGGCGCCACCCACGCGTTCAGCCCCGCCGATCCCGATCACGCGAAGGCGATCAAAACGCTCACACAGGGGCGTGGCGTGGATTTCGTCTTCGTCACCGTGGGCGTCGAGGCAGCGCTTGCCAGCGCCCCGCGCTATATAACCCGCAACGGTTCTGTCATCGTTGTCGGCATGCCCGCCAATGGCGTGCGCATCCCGTATGATCCGGGCAAGCTTGCTGCCCTCAACCAGAAGATCATCGGTTCCAAGATGGGCGAAACGCGGATCCGCCACGACATACCCATCCTAGTCGAGCATTATCAGAAGGGCCGGCTGAAACTCGATGAACTCATCACCGCCCGTTACAGGCTCGAGGAGATCAACGAGGCGATTGCCGCCGTGAAGAACGGACAGGCCCTGCGCAATGTGGTGATCTTCGAATGAAGATTGCCGAAGCCAGAACCTTCGTCACTGCAAACCCGCCACCGCATGTGGGCGGGCGCTATTTCATCTTCGTGAAGCTCGTCACCGATGGCGGTGTGACTGGATATGGCGAGGCCTACTCCGCCGCCTTCGGCCCACACCTCACCGCACGCATGATCGAAGACGTGGCCGAACGCCACCTGATCGGTCACGACCCGCACGACATCGAAACCTTCTTTCGCCGCGCCTATTCCTCCGGCTTCAGCCAGCGGCCCGATCCAACACTGATGGGGTGCGTGTCCGCCCTCGAAATGGCGTGCTGGGACATCATCGGCAAGGAGGCCGGCAAACCGGTCTACAAGCTGCTCGGCGGAAAGGTGCATGAGCGGCTGCGCAGCTACACCTATCTCTACCCTGCCACGGGCAGCGCCGCACCGGGCGAGACCGATAGCGAACGCAATGTCTACAACGATCCCGACCTTGCCGCCGAAGCCGCATTGGCCTGCCTTGCGCAGGGTTTTGACGCGGTCAAATTCGATCCGGCGGGCCCATACACCGCTTTCGGCGGCCATCAGCCGCGCCAGAGCGATATCGAGCTTTCCATAAGCATGGTCGCTGCGGTTCGCGAGGCGGTCGGCAGGCGCGCCGACATCCTGTTCGGCACCCACGGCCAGTTCACACCGTCGGGTGCAATCCGCATGGCCCGCGCGCTCGAACCCTATGATCCGCTCTGGTTCGAGGAGCCTGTTCCTCCGGACAGTCCCGAAGCCATGGCGCAGGTCGCACGTGGAACCACGATCCCCATCGCCACGGGGGAAAGGCTCACCACGAAGTATGAATTTGCCCAGCTTCTCAGCCTTGGCGCCGCCGGCATCTTCCAGCCCAATCTCGGTCGGTCAGGAGGCCTTCTTGAAACGAAGAAGATCGCGGCCATGGCAGAAGCTCATCATGTTCAGATCGCGCCGCACTGCTATTGCGGCCCCATTGTCGCTGCCGCGAACATCCAGCTCGCCGTCACCCTTCCCAACTTCCTGATCCTGGAAGCGATCCGCACCTTCGACGGTTTTCACGCTCGATTGCTGAAACAGAAAATTCGCTGGGAGGATGGTTTTGTCATTCCATCGAGAGAACCGGGGCTTGGTGTCGAACTTGACGAAAGTGTCGCCGAAGCTCACCCCTATGAGGGTGACGAGCTGCATCTCCAGGCGACGCAGGCACCCATTTCGGCAAAATAGCAGGCCGGATTTCCGATTCATTTTCAGAAGCTTGCCGCGACAAAATGAATCATCGCGCAAAAAACCTGAATCGACACATCAGGTACTTGAATCGATACGTGAAGTTTACGGTTGCTGCCGGGGTTCACAAACCACGCAGCGGTTAACGCCTGCCTAACAATTCGGGCACCGTTCGCCTGAGAAGCGCCATGCCGGCAGGCGTCCATCCGAGGGCGCGCAGGTGATCCGTTTTCATCACATTGACCGCGCTTCTGTCTGCGGCACGCGGCAACGGATTCCTGCACCCAGTTTCCTGTGCCACGAGCGCCAGAAGATCGTGACGATCGAGCAGCAGATCCGACACGTTGAAGACACCGCCCACAAGCTTTGCCGCCGGCAATGTCAGCATCAGGCGCACAGCCGATCCAACATCCTCACCATGCACTTCAGTCGCCACGCGCGGTGCGATCTCACGGCCGGAAAGGTAATCCTCAAAAAGGCCTGCCCATTTGTGCGATCGTCCGCTGCCCGCCGCTCCATAGACCCCCGTCACACGCAGGCTCACACCGGTAAACCTCTCGCCGGAAAGCTGTGAGAGCGCCTCCTCGCCGGCCAGCTTTACCTGGCCGTAAAGTGTGTCGGGCCGGCAGGCATCGGTCTCATCGAGCATCGACCCCGGTGCGCGTGGCCCATACACTGCGCGCGTGGAAAGAAACACCGTTCGCGCCACACCCGCCGCCCGCGCGGCGCGGAACATGGCAATGCTTCCGTCGAGATTGCGTCGGCGAAACCCCGCCGCATCATCGCCTTCCCCGCCCCGGTACCGCCCCGGCAGGTGGTCGAAGGCCGCATGCACGAAGAAATCCGCCCCCTCAAACAGGGCCGTCGAGATGGATGTCGGCTCAAGCGTCATGGGCGCAAATGCGACCGCCCCTGAAAAAAGGCCTTCCGGCGGCGCGTTGCGCCCCAGCACCGTCACGCGGTGCCCCGCTGCCAGCAACCCCTCGACAATGAAGCGCCCGACAAGCCCGGTCCCGCCGGACACGATGCTGTGGGGCGTGCTCATGACACCGGGTTCGCCAGCGCATCGATGTCGGGAATGCCCTCACCCGAGTGATACGCATTCCAGAGGTCGATCAACGGCTGCAATTCGGCTGCTTTGGGGTGATCCCGCTCCCAGGGCTTTTCATACTGATAGTGGACTATTGAAATCGACGTCCAGTCCCAGAGCTCCGGCAGGTTGAACCACACATATTGCAGCATGTTGAAAAACACCGGCAAACCATGCCAGTGCGGAAAATACGCCTGCAGAAAAGTCTGGTCGGTCCGCCGCCAGAACGCTTCGGGCTGATCCAGTCGCGCAAGCATGGCGGCAAATGTCGCTTCGGAAGGCGTTGCTACAAACACGCCTGAATTCAGCCGGTGAAAATCCGCAAGGCTCTCATAGACATTGGGCGCGGCGGAGAATTCCGGGTAACCGAACAGCCGGTCGATATTGCGCACCACCACCGCGTCGGCGTCGATGAACACGACCCGTTCATACTCGGTCAACTGCCACAGCCGGAGCTTGGCGAAATTGTCGAGCGGGGTGTGAAAACTCGGCTTGTTGCCCTTGGTGAAGGGTGCATCCGCGTGAAGCCGTGCCCGCTGATGCCGCTCGTTGAAGGCATCTGAGGTGGGCAGAAGCTCCGCCGGCACAAGCCGTGCGCCGAGCGCAGCCAGCGGCTTCAGCGCCTGGGCGGGAGCTCCACCGGTGTGCATCACCACAAGATCGGCATCCGTTTCCGTCAGCCGCAGCGAGCGCACCAGAGCCAGCGCGCCCATCGCATAATCTTCATTGGTGACAAGCGTCACATAGGCGTGTTTCGACATGAAAGCCGTCGCTTAGCCCACGCTCTTGAGCCGCTTGCCTTCCGGATCGCGCTCGATGGTCGGCGCAATGTCCTTGGTCCAGGCGGACACGGCCGGAATGCGCGAGCGGTCGACGCGATAATCGAACTTCTTCGCCACATCGACGACCTCGGCCAGAAGCCCTTCTTCCAGCGTGATCGGGTTGAGGCCGAGCGACAGGAACTTGTCGTTTCTCACGACCAGATCGTTTTCCGCCGCTTCCTTGCGCGGGTTCGGCAGGTAAGCGACCTTCGCGCCCGTCATGCGCGCGATGAGTTCCGCCAGGTCCCGCACGCGGTGCGTTTCGGTCATCTGGTTGAAGATTTCCACGCGGTCGCCCCGCTTCGGTGGATTGTTCAATGCGATCTCGACGCAGCGCACCGAATCCTGAATGTGGATGAACGCCCGCGTCTGGCCGCCCGTGCCATGCACGGTCAGCGGGTAGCCGATCGCCGCCTGGATCAGGAAGCGGTTGAGCACTGTTCCGTAGTCACCATCATAGTCGAAGCGGTTGATGAGCTGCGCGTGGAGCTTCGTTTCTTCCGTGTGCGTGCCCCACACAATGCCCTGATGCAGGTCGGTGATGCGCACGCCGTCATTTTTGGCATAGAACTGGAACAGAAGCTGATCCAGCGACTTCGTCATGTGGTAGATGGAGCCCGGATTGGTAGGGTAAAGGATTTCCTGCGACGCCGTCTCGCCCGAGAGCGTCTCGACCCCGACCGGGAGATAGCCTTCCGGGATTGCCGCACCGACGGAGGAATATCCATAAACGCCCATCGTGCCCAGATGGACCAGATGCGCGTCGAGACCGATCTCCGTCATCGCATTGAGCAGATTATGCGTGGCGTTGACGTTGTTGTTGACCGTGTAGTTCTTGTGACGGTCGGTCTTCATCGAATAGGGCGCAGCGCGCTGCTCGGCAAAATGCACGATGGCATCGGGCCTGTGCTCGGCAAGCCACGCCTTCAGCACATCATAATCGCGCGCCAGGTCGATCAGGTGGAAATGGATGCGCCGGCCCGTTTCCTGATGCCAGATGCGGGTGCGCTCCTGAATGGAGTCCATGGGCGTCAGCGACTGAACGCCGAGCTCTGTGTCGATCCAGCGCCGGGACAGATTGTCAACGATGTGGACCTCGTGCCCGCGAGCCGACAGGTGAAGCGAGGTCGGCCAGCCGACGAATCCATCGCCGCCAAGAACTGCAATCTTCATGAAATTCCGCCTCCGGTCATCAATGCATCAAGCCAAGGGAAAACAGATTGATTCCCTTCTCGAAAGCCCCCTTAACATTGTTTTATGACAGTTTGTTCCGAAAGGACAAACATACGCGAAGAAGCCGGCCTCCTTTGGAGACCGGCTTCCCGTCCCAGGGGAAGGACAGGACGGGCAGGGTTACATTTGCGCTTCTACGGAAGTCACCTCGTTTGTTGTGTCATCTATGGTCAGCGTGACCGAAGCGCCAGCCGATATGCCGGCGAGATCGACGCCCTCGCCGGCTGTGTAAACCGTGCCGTCGTCGAGGGCGATGGTTCTGGTGGCAGGATCGACGGACTGCACGGTTCCCTGCACGTCCGCGGCATAGGCCGAGAGCGTGAGGAAGCCGGTGGTGGCAAGGGCTGCGAGGATTTTCTTCATGGAGAGAACTCCCTTTCTGTTTTCATGTCGGCCCAGTCCCCGTCGACAGCTTTGGGGGAGCCGGGAACCAGGCCGACGGGAAAAAGGTGACGCCAGACACCGGCAATCTCAAATCAAACAGGATGACCGCCGCAAACACGCCTCCCGCCAAAGCTTTGCCGCAATCTCCCGCTTCGCCGGCGGTTGCGTGCTGAACAACGCGCGATACCGGCTTTGGTTCACGCCGCCCTCGCTGCAAAGCGGACAAGATCCGAACGGCCCGCGTTCACGACCCGCCCGGATTTTCCCGACACGCCGTGGCGGCGCGGTCAAATCGGGTAACCGCGCATGGCCTTTGCGTGAACAACCAGATCGAGCATCGGAATAAACCGAAAACCGGTTTCCACTTTTCGGTCCGATGCTCTGGATCGCCGTGCGTCCATCCGGACGCACAAAGGACGATCCAAACCATTGATGGAGCATCGGAATAATCCGAAAACCGGATTCCACTTTTCGGTCCGATGCTCTAGAGCCGGCAGCGATGGCGATAGCCGTCATAGCCGAGAAAGGTATCGCTGTACTCGTCATAGGAGCGGTAGCGCGCGTAGCAGCGGGCCACATGCCGGTCCCAGGCGGAAGCGCGGCCATAAACCGGCGCGGGGCCATAATACCGGGCGCGGGAATCCGCGATCAGGCCGCCTGCAATAAAACCGCCGAGCCCGGCGATGGCCGCAGCCTCACCCGGAGACAGGCTCCCCGCGCGGCTTTCGACACTGGCGGCCGAAAGCGCCGTGGCGGCAAGGGTGACGGCCATCAGGCCGGTTGCGATGGTGCGTTTCAGGGACATTTCATCATCCTCCTTTGCGATCGATGCCCGTCTGTCGCAGGAGGAAAAAGAAAGGTTCACGGCCCCCGCGTTTTTTTTCGCCGGGCCCGTCGCATACACGCAACATAGATTCGCCATAATAGACACGGGAAATAAACCTGTTACCGTTTATGGTGGAGTGACAGTGGACGGCGGCACTGGAGGTAACGCGCGCCGACTGCAACTTCGCACGGCTGAGGAGGGCCGGACCATGGCCAAGTCTGGAGTACCGCACAAGAGCGCCGGCATCTACGATGCAGAGGAAATGGCAGCGATGGAAAACGCCATCGAAGCCGTCTGCGCCGAGCTTGGCATAGGACAGAGCGACAGCAAGTCCCGCGAACGGGTTGCCGGACACGTGATGCGTTCCTGGGCAAGCGGACGCCGCCTGCCACTGAACCTGGTTCAGGCCGGGCTGGACAGCGTGGCGCGGCTCGAAGCCTAAGGCACACGAAAATGGCAATAGAGCGCCCCGGGGAGCGCCCCAGGGGAGCACTCGGGGGACCACCCGGGGCAAAACCCTCCAGGGGCACCAAACGCCGCGGGAACACGGCGCTCAGGTTGTCACCCATGCGAGTTTTTTCCTGGTCTCCTCAAGGGCTTTCTTCAGTTCGGGCAAGGTGCATTCCTGCGTTTTGTGCTGCCACATCGCCATGAAATGCTCATACCGCTCGGCATCGTACATCCAGCACAGAACGACACCCAGCCAGGCAGCATGGAGCCGCGAGACATCGCTATCGTTCCAGTTCGAAAAACAGTCCGCGTCCAGCGGCGCATCCACCCCTGCCTGACACATACCCGCGCGCCGGCACCGCCGGTTTGAACAGTGCTGCGGCCTGTCGGCCTGTCCGGCGAGATACCGAAACGCCACCTGCATTTCCTCACACGGCCATTCGGGCGGGCTAATGGGAAAAGGTGGCTTGATGCCCTTCTCATCCAATAGCGTGTCGCGGATCCTCGCAAGGCCGCCAACGATCTCGAAAAGTTTCGCGTTGGCCTCGGTCTGCGCCTGCGGCTTTCTGGTTTTGCGTGACATGTGGGGTCTCCCTGATTTTTTGCGTTGATGACTTCAGCGAGCGGGCACTGCGGGTTCCTGCCGACCGGCCGCGTTCCTGCGCGTTTTCCAATGGATCGCGGTTTTCGGGATGACGGCCCCCTTCTCCCCGCGGGCGGGGAGAAGGTCCCGGCAGGGGATGAGGGGCAGGCGGTGCCTTGCGGTCTGCTTCACCTCTGTCGTTATCCTTGCAGGTGATGGCGCCTGCCCCTCATCCTCACCTTCTCCCCGCCTGCGGGGAGAAGGGGGCGTTTGGTGCTGGCGGGCATTCTGCAGAGGGGGTGGGGCTGGTTTCGACCGTTTGCGCAGTTACCCCCTCTGTCCTGCCGGACATCTCCCCCTCAAGGAGGGAGATCAGGCGGTGGATGGGTTTCTGCCAATCGCCACCGGAATGAGGAGTGTGCAGCCTGCCCGCCAGCCATTCTCCCCCCTTGAGGGGGAGATGTCCGGCAGGACAGAGGGGTGTGGCGCGGGCATTTCAAGACAGGCTCCTTCGTTGCCGCGCGGGGTTGCCGCCGGGGTTTGCATCGTTCGGGAAACGGGGCGCGTTTTTCGTGCCTCTCTGTTGTGAATTAAGTGGCGCGAAAAGCGCGCCCCGCCGGCCGCTGTCCCGACTGCCGACCGGTCACTCGGGCGATCTGTGCCCTAGCGGCTTTTCCGCAACCGACATGATGCCGGCCGCCGGCCTTTCGCGGGCCCTCACAGGCCTCGGGTCACCGAACCCGAGGGGGAGGCTGCCGTCGCCCCTCCTGATCCCCGGCTCCGGACCCGGTTCCCGACAGGGGCGATGGGTGGGAGTGTAGTGGAGGTTCTGGGGGTGGGGGAGAAAAGAGCGAATAGGGAGTAGCGAATAGCGAGTAGGGAACGCATTTCGCCAACGTCGTCATCCTATGGCTTGACCATGGGATCCATGCCGTTGCGCTGGTGATGGGGTAGGAGTGAG
Organism: Nitratireductor lacus; assembly: GCF_056431025.1. Lineage (NCBI taxonomy): Bacteria > Pseudomonadati > Pseudomonadota > Alphaproteobacteria > Hyphomicrobiales > Phyllobacteriaceae > Nitratireductor > Nitratireductor lacus. Next base: position 49,784 of record NZ_JBWKMB010000010.1, read on the forward strand.
AAAAATTGCGTGTCGCCTTGAAGGGCTGCGGTTTATCCCCGGTGTTGCGGCATGGATCCTCGGATCAGGTCCGAGGATGACGAAGCAGTGGGTATTGACGGCCTCCTTCTCCGCGTTTGCGGGGAGAAGAAGCGACGGATGTTCTCAAAACTCTTTCAAGCCGCCTCCCCTTGCGCCTGTCCCTTGCAGCTGCATCTTTCCGGCGGCAGAGTGCGCCAAAGCAAAGACGGGAAAGGAAACAGGCAATGAAGCGGTTGAGCGGCGGATGCCTGTGCGGCGCGGTGCGGATCGAGGTTTCGGGAGAGCCCGACCGCGTGGGCATCTGTCATTGCCTCGACTGCCGCAAGCACCATGGCGCGCTGTTTTATGCGGCAGCCGTCTTTGCGGCGGAGGCGGTGCGTATCACCGGCGAGACTCACGCCTTTGAAGGTCGCCACTTCTGCCCACGCTGCGGCTCTTCGGTCTTTGCCCGCACCGGCGACGAGATCGAAGTGCATCTCGGCACGCTGGACGCGCCGGACCAGCTTGTGCCGGATTATGAGCTGTGGGTGTCACGCCGCGAGAAGTGGCTGCCCGCGTTTCCGGTGACAGCGCGGTTTGAGCGGGATCGGGAGTGAGAGAATCCCGCCGCAACGGCGAGGAAGCTTAAGGGCGTGCCTGCGAAAACCGGGCCGTGCCCCAGGGCGTTCTGCCAATGGGTCCCGGATAGCCTCGCGGCTTTCGGGATGACGGAGGGAGGATTACCGCCCCGGCCTGCCCGTTTTCCCCGGGCGGCGTTTGCTGCGGCGTTCCTCGGCGGGGTCTTCGTAGGAGCCGATCCCGGGCCGGTGGCGTTTGACCGGTCTGGTGTCGTCTTCCGGCTTCTGCTGAACCGGCTTGCGCACCGGCTTTTCGGTGCGGCCGACCGTCATCTCGTCCAGATCGTTCTTGCGGAAGAGCGTTTTGCCTGCCGGGACCGAATGACCGCCGGAGGTGCCCATTTCGTCCAGATCGGGCTTGTGGAAGAGTGATGAGGCCGGAGCTTTGCTGCCCGCCCCCCGTGGTTCGACGGGCTCACCATGAGGGGCTTTGTGTCCACCGCCACCCTCATCCTGACGAAGGGGCCCCTTGCGGCTGCGCGCCCTGTCGCGGCGGGATTTTTGCGTATTTTCGACGCCGGCGTCGCGGGCGAGCGGGTCGTCCATGATGGCGAGCTCGGTTTCCTTCAGACGCTTGATCTCGTCGCGCAGGCGCGCGGCCTCCTCGAAGTCGAGATCGGCGGCGGCGTCGCGCATCGACTTCTCGAGGTGTTCGAGATGGGCAGCGAGGTTGTTACCGACGAGATTGTTGAGGTCGTCGCCCCTGCCGCCGGCACCGCCAATGTCGGCGCGGACATGGTCGCGCTCATAAACGGAATCGAGAATGTCGGCGATGTTCTTCTTGATGGAAGCCGGCGTGATGCCGTGCTCCTCATTATAGGCAAGCTGCTTTTCGCGGCGGCGGTTGGTCTCTTCCATGGCGCGTTCCATGGAGCCGGTGATGCGGTCGGCATAGAGCATGACGCGGCCATCGACATTGCGCGCGGCGCGACCGATGGTCTGGATGAGCGAGGTTTCGGAGCGCAGAAAGCCTTCCTTGTCGGCATCGAGAATGGCGACAAGGCCGCATTCGGGAATGTCGAGGCCCTCGCGCAGAAGGTTGATGCCGACGAGCACGTCGAAGGCGCCGAGGCGCAGGTCGCGGATGATCTCGATGCGCTCCAGCGTGTCGATGTCGGAGTGCATGTAGCGCACGCGCACGCCCTGCTCGTGCAGGTACTCGGTGAGGTCCTCCGCCATGCGCTTGGTGAGCACGGTGACGAGCGTGCGATAGCCCTTGGCGGCGGTCTCGCGGATTTCTCCCAGCACATCGTCGACCTGGGTCTTGGCGGGACGCACCTCGACAGGCGGGTCGATGAGGCCGGTGGGGCGAATGACCTGCTCGGCGAAAACGCCGCCGGCAGCCTCCATCTCCCAGTTGCCGGGCGTGGCGGAGACGGCGATTGTGGACGGACGCATGGCGTCCCATTCCTCGAAGCGGAGCGGGCGGTTGTCCATGCAGGACGGCAGGCGGAATCCGTATTCGGCGAGCGTCGCCTTGCGGCGGAAGTCGCCGCGATACATGCCGCCGATCTGCGGGATGGTGACGTGGCTCTCATCGACAAAGACGAGTGCATTGTCGGGAATATATTCGAACAGGGTGGGCGGCGGCTCGCCGGGCGCGCGGCCGGTCAAATAGCGCGAATAGTTCTCGATGCCGGCGCAGGAGCCGGTGGCTTCCAGCATTTCGAGATCGAAGCGGGTGCGCTGTTCGAGGCGCTGGGCCTCCAGCAGGCGACCGGCGCGCTCAAGCTCGGCAAGGCGCTGTTTCAATTCGGCATTGATGCCCTTGATGGCCTGGTTGAGCGTGGGGCGCGGGGTGACATAATGCGAATTGGCGTAGATCTTGACCGACTGCAGGTCGCCCGTCTTCTTGCCGGTGAGCGGGTCGAACTCGGTGATGGTCTCGATCTCGTCGCCGAAGAGCGAGATGCGCCAGGCGCGGTCTTCCAGGTGGGCGGGGAAGATTTCGATCGTGTCGCCGCGCACGCGGAAGGAACCGCGGACGAAATTGATGTCCTGACGCTTGTATTGCTGGGCGACGAGATCAGCCAGAAGCTGGCGCTGGTCGAGCCGGTCGCCGATCTGCATCTGGAAGGTCATGGCCGTGTAGGTCTCGACGGAGCCGATACCGTAGATGCAGGAGACCGAGGCGACGATGATCACGTCATCGCGTTCGAGCAGGGCGCGCGTGGCAGAGTGGCGCATGCGGTCGATCTGCTCGTTGATGGAGGATTCCTTCTCGATATAGGTGTCGGAACGCGGGACGTAGGCTTCCGGCTGGTAGTAGTCGTAATAGGAGACGAAATACTCGACCGCATTGTCCGGGAAGAAAGACCTGAACTCACCATAGAGCTGGGCGGCCAGCGTCTTGTTTGGCGCGAGGATGATGGCCGGGCGCTGCGTTTCCTCGATCACCTTGGCCATGGTGAAGGTCTTGCCGGAACCTGTGACGCCCAAAAGAACCTGTGTTCTTTCGGGTTGTATCTCCTGTTCCGCACCGCCATCCGGCGCTGCGTCCGTTCGCGGGCTGGCGCTCGCAAGGCTCGCTTGCCCTGCCACGGAGGGGGAACCTCTGAGGCCGGCGACGAGATCGGCAATGGCCGTGGGCTGATCGCCCGACGGTTTGAACTCCGTCGCCATTCTGAGCGGAATGCCGCCCTCGGACTTTTCCGGCCGCGCCGGGCGGTGCGGCGTCCAGCTGGACTGGAGGTTCGGATCGCCGCCTTCGATCAGCCTGGAGAGCGCTGCAACCGTGGCGGTGACACCCGAAGAGGAGAGCCCCTCGGCCTCTTCCAGCGTGACGTCGAGCCCGGCGACCGGCATGAGACCGGCAGCGGCGCGATCCCTGGCCGAGGCCGCGCCGCCCATGGAGGTTCCGCGCGCGGTCTTCGAAGCGGAGGCAGAACGTTCGGCAGGCTTTTTGGGCTTTTTCGGTTTTGCAGCTTTCTCGGCTTCCTGCGCGATTTCATCCGCCCAGTCCGCAATGGAACCGGAGAGCGGTGTGCCCGAAAGCGCGGGCTGGGGGGCTTCGGCGAAGCCGCCATTCTTCTTGTCGGGTGATCTGGCCATGGGGCGAATATGGAACCGCAGGAACAAAATGGAAAGGGGTGGCGCACAGGGAATGCACCACCCCGCTCGGCTCCTGACAGAAGGCTGTCAGGAACCATCATGCGCGATTGTGTCAGGCCCGGTAGCGAAGATGCAGAAGCGGCTCGCCCGTGGGCTCGTCGATGCGCTCGTCCACCACGGTGAAGCCGTAGCGTTCATAGAAGCGGCGGCCGATATCGTTCTTGACGAACACATCGAGTTCGAGCGTGCCCATGCGGGCCACGGCATCGTCCATCAGCGCCCGCCCCAGACCGCGGCCATGAAATTGCGGATCGAGAAACAGGCCGCCGACCTGATTGCCGAGCAGGGACAGGAAGCCGACAAGCCGGCCATCCACCCAGACGGTGCGGGTATCGGCCATGGGCAGATAGACACTGCGGATATTCTCCGCCTCGCCGGCGATGAAATCTTCGCCGAGAAAGGCGTGGGCGAGCCGGCTGGCGGCGAGCCAGATGGCGACGATGGCGTCGTCATCGACGCCCGGTTCATAGGTCTTGATCATTTGGTCATGTCCAGTTGCGCAGCATCACGCGCGCCGGCAAAGGCACGCCGCTGCGAAAAATCGGTTCAGGATGCGAAACGGATGCGCGGGCCGCGTAGGCCACCAGCCATCATCCATTTCAGGGGCGCAGCCGCCCCCGCTTCACCGGGACATAAAACCTCCAGACAGTTGACCGGGTGCTAGCGCGGGACAGCGGAAAAAGCAAGTTTCGAAGAGTCGTGTGCGAACGCGTCACCACTGATATGTAGTGCTCCCCACAAACAACCGGACAAGCCACCCCATGAAACTGATCCTCGCTGGAGAGACCGACAAAGCACTGATCAGGCGAATGCTTCGAGACTACCTCGAAGAACTCTCAGCCTATGGCAGCATCGATAACGACTATCCCTATTTCGACCTCTATTGGCAGGAAACGAACCAGCGCTGGCCCTACATCTTCTCCGATGGCGAAACGGTCGGCGGCTTTGCAATGGTGCGGATGCTTGGGCAGAACGGCGTCATATTTTCCATGGCGGAGTTCGCGGTTTTACCGGCAGTCCGACGCAACGGGCTTGGGCGGGCGATGGCCGTGAGCGCCATGCACCGTCACCCCGGCACATGGGAGATCAGCGCAATGGCCGGCAACGGCGGAGCGCTCGCCTTCTGGCCCAAGGCGATCAGCGCCGCCGGCGCAGCGCGCTTCGAGGTAAGCTCCGGCCCGGAAGAAACGACCTATCGGTTCTCGATCGCACCTTCCATCAGTTGAAATCCCTCGGCTTCAGAAAGTCGAGCAGCCGGGCCTGGCCGAAGGAGAGCGCATCCCAGCGCCCGTCAAACGCGAAGCGGGCGACGGCGGCGGTGGGGAATTTTTCGCGCATGCGCTCCAGCGCGTCCTCCTCGGACCCATCGCCGGCCAGACGGCTGGCGAAGTCCTCCATGCCCGGATTGTGGCCGACAAGGAGGACACGCGCGGCCTTCTCCGGAATCTTCCGCAAGGCGGCAAGCAATTGCTCAGGCGCGGCCATGTAGAGCCCCTCCCCGCTGCCGGGCGCAAGCTCCATCCGACCGATTTCGACGGCGACAAGCCGCCAGGTCTGCTGCGCGCGCCGGGCCGGAGAAACCAGAACCCGATCGGGCAGCCAGCCACGGCGCGCAAGCTCGCGCCCCATGCGCGGAGCGGCCCGACGACCGCGCGGTGCGAGCGGACGCTCGACATCGGCCAGAGACGGATCATCCCAGCTCGATTTCGCGTGGCGCAAAAGCAGAAGCTCTTTCATCATCCCCCCTCTTATTTTGTCGTGCCTGCCCGGAAAAGCCGGCACGCGAAGACATTCAGTATTTTATCCGGGTATATTGACAGAATTATTATACCCGGGTAAAAGGCGCGAAAATTGAATGGAGACTTATCATGCCCGGTTACACGGCCTTTCATGGCAGGAAACGCCTCGCCAGCGGTACGAACATTGACGTCGCGCTGGCCGTGAAGGCGCTGCTGACGGTACATCCCGGCGCAGACGTGCTGATCTTCGACGATGAAACCGGGCGGCAGGTCGATTTCAACCTGAGCGGCAGCGATGCCGAGGTGGCCGCGAGACTGTCCGGCGGGGAGCCTGCCAAAGCGTCCGCGAAGCGCGCGCCCGGCCGACCGAAACTCGGCGTCGTGGCGCGCGAGGTAACGCTGCTTCCGCGTCATTGGGACTGGCTCAACGAGCAGCCCGGCGGTGCTTCGGCCACACTCCGCAAGCTGGTCGATGCCGCAAGAACCGCCGACGCGCCGCGTGAGCGCCTGCGCAGGGCCCAGGCAGCCACAGATCGCTTCATGATGGCCATGCTGGGCGACCAGCCGGGCTATGAAGAAGCGGCCCGCGCGCTCTATGCCGGTGATGCGAAGCGCTTTCAAAGCCGGATCGGCGGATGGCCGGCTGATCTGAAAACGCATGTCGAGCGGCTGGCAGCGGCGGCCTTTGAAAGCTGAACTCTCGAGACAGATCGCGTGTCCCGCAAAATGACCGGCGCCCGGACAGAAGATTGATGCCCGGCCCGATACGCATTGACAAACGCCGCGCTTTCAAGCAATCAATCAATAAAACAATTGAATATTAATTTGGATGTCCGACGATGCGTTAGTGCATCGGACCGAAAAGTGGAAGCCGGCTTTCGGGTTATTCCGATGCTCCAGCAATAGTTTAGATCGTCCTTTGTGCGTCCGGATGGATGCAGGGCGATCTAATGGCGCTCGGTGCATTGGCCTTGAGCAGCCGGTGCAAAAACGAAGCCCCGGCATCCGGGCAGGCAGGAAACAGGGTGAGTGATGACGGCCGAAACAATCGAATTCTGCGTGCGCGCCTTTCTGATCGGAGTGGGCGCAACGGCGGTGATGGACCTTTGGGCGCTGTTTCAGAAACGGGCCTTTGGCGTGGTCGGCCTCAACTACGCGATGGTCGGGCGCTGGATCGGCCATCTGGGCAGGGGAACATTCCGCCATGCGGCCATCGGCGCCGCCCAGCCGATTGCCGGTGAACGCGGGATCGGCTGGGTCGCGCACTATGCCATCGGCGTGGTCTTTGCCGGAGCGCTGATCGCCATTGCAGGACTGGACTGGGCACGCCAGCCCAGCTTCCTGCCCGCACTCGCAACGGGCCTCGTAACGGTGCTCGCCCCCTTCCTTATACTTCAGCCCGGAATGGGCGCCGGGATTGCAGCATCCAGAACACCGGCTCCGAACACGGCCCGGCTGCGCAGCCTGATCGCGCACACCTCCTTCGGGGTCGGGCTCTATCTGGCCGCGCTGGCAAGCACCTGGCTGATTGGTGGATAGGCCGCTTCACGAACCGCGGCCCAGCGCACTCCGGTTGGGGAAATACTGATAGAGCCAGGTTTCCGTGAGGGCGCGGTCGTCCTTTCCCTTCACATACATGCGCATATCGACGGGGTCGGTGCCATCGATCCGTGCATCGAAGAAGGCGCGGTACAGACCCGGCTGACCGACCACCGGATGCGAATCGGCGAGCGTCACGGCACCGCGCGAAAGACCAATGACCGGCGCGGCATCACCGCGCTCGAGCGCGCCCACCTCCCCGCCACGATAATCGACGACGAAACGTGTCGTGTTTTTCGGCCTCGGCTGACCGGGAATACCGCCCGTACCGGTCCGGGTGGCCATGACGCGTCCGAGATCGGCAGGAAAGGGCTCGCTCGCGGTCCAGTGAAGGCGGTAATCGAACTGAAGCGCCCTGCCCGGCTCCACCGGCTCATCGGGCACCCAGTACATGACGATATTGTCGTGAATCTCGTCGTCGGTCGGAATCTCAACGAGCTGCACCTGCCCCGAGGCCCACTCATTGACCGGCTCGACCCAGGCAGAGGGGCGGCGGTCATAGAAGACGCCATCATCCTGGTAATGGGTGAATTCCCGATCGCGCTGAAGCAGGCCGAAGCCACGCGGGCGCGCGTCCACAAAGGCGTTGGTGACGGTTGCGGGCGGGTTGTTGAGAGGACGCCAGAGGCGCTCGCCATTGCCCATCCAGATGGCGAGCCCGTCTGAATCATGGATTTCCGGCCGCCAGTCGACCGCCTGTCCGCGATTGGTTTCGGAGTACCAGTACATGGAGGTGAGCGGTGCGACACCCAACCGCTCAATGGCTTTGCGCGGGTACAGACTGGAGGAAACGTCCATCACCGGGCCGTCGGCCCTTGCGCAGTCGAAGCGATAGGCGCCCGTGATGCTCGGACTGTCGAGCAGGGCGTAGACAAGAACCCGATCCGGCTCGCCCTCCACACGCTCAAGCCAGATGCGGCTGAAGCGGGGAAACTCCTCCGGCTTCGGCAGAGCGGTGTCGATGGCAAGACCGCGCGCCGAGAGGCCATACTGGTTGAGCGCACCGGAAGACCGGAAATAGGACGCACCGAGAAAGGCGAGCCAGTCGGTCTTCTGCGAGGGTTCATGCAGGCGAAAGCCGGAAAACCCGATATTGTCGGGCAGGCCTCGGGCGGGATGATCTGCGGGAAGGTCGAAATACGCCTGCCTGTAGAGCACCTCGCGGGCCTCGCCGTTTTCCACCACGTGTATAAGGACGGGCTCCTGAAAATACCGACCGAGATGGAAAAACTGCACCGGCGCACCGCCCTTTCCATCAGCCCAGAGCGCATGATCGCTGCGAAACCGGATCTTCTGGAAAGCATCGTAGTCGATCTTCTCCAGTGTATCGCCATGGGGCGAGCGCGCATTCTGCCATGGCCTTTCCGAGAGCGCCTTCGCCTCTTCTTTCAACCAGTCGAAACCGAAGGGTTTTGCCGGCCCGTAGGTCAGGCCGGGCGCGCCGGCGGCGGCAAGCGCCCTGCCCGGCAACGGCGCGACGACAGAAAACGCCGCCGCGAGAGAGAGAAAATCCCGTCGGTTGAAATCGATCATGGATGTACAGTGTCCCTTGCTCATTCATGAAATGCCGGCCTGAACGGGAACGCGGGACCTCACGCCTGCGGAACGAACCTGTGCGCCGCAGCAGCCCATGACCACCGCGATGCGCAGACATCCGCGCGCGATGCAGTTTTCTGAGATGCCGCATGATTCCATTCGCCGAACTGAAGCCACCCCGACAGACAAGTGCCGTTACCACGCGCGCGTTCCGCAGGCTGCATCACGATCTGTTCGCAACGGTATCGGACGCGTGAGACAGCACCCGGAGTTACAGCCGCTTGTACATGACCGTGGTGGCGTCGAGATGGTCGTGAAAGGGATCGCGGCAGTAACCGGGAATGATACCTGCGACGGAAAAGCCAAGAGCTGCATAAAGCGGTTCGGCCCTGTCGCCCGTACGCGTGTCGAGCGTGATGAGGCTGCGGCCAAGGCTGCGCGCCTCGCCTTCCAGCGCCCCCATCAGCGCACGGCCGATGCCCCGCCGGCGAAAGGCGGGATCGACCAGAAGCTTGGACGCTTCGACCCGATGCGGCTGATTGGGCGGGGTGTCGACAACGAGTTGAACGGAGCCTGCGAGCGCGCCGCCCTGCCGGGCGATGAAGAGAATGCGCCCGCCTGACACAAGCGCGGGAAGGATGGTTCCGCGCCAGAAGCCCGCTGCGTCCTCGATGCCAAAGGGCAGTATGAACCCGATGCTCGCTCCGTCATGGACACAGGCATGAAGCAGCGCCGCCAGTTCGGGCAGGATGTGCTCCGCCGCACCGGCATCCACGCGTTCTATGGAGAGGGTAGAAGAAACCTGCATGATTCAGACCGTGAAAAGGAGATAGCGGGCGCCCGCCTCACCAGCCTCAAACCGGCTCGGCCCGCGAAGCTGATACCGAAGACAATCGCCCGGATGAAGCGCGTGGGCCACACCATCCACCGTGACGCGAAGCGCACCTTCCAGCAGGACAAGATGATGCTCCAGCCCCGCGCGCGGCGGCCCCTCATAGGTGATGCGGGCGCCGGGGCGCAGCACACCCTCCATCGCCTCGCCGGCAAGCGCACGGGCGGGCGGCGAGACGATGCGGCGCGCAAAGCCCGAGCGGGCATCCTCCCAGACCGTCTGCCCGGCGCGCTGCACCAAAGGCGGGAAATCGTCCTCGACCAGATGGATCAGGCGCGAGAGCGTCATGCCGTAGGCCTGGCAAAGCCTGCCCAGCGCACTGGCGGTGGCGCTGACCTCGGCGTTCTCAAGCCGCGAAAGCGTCGCGCGGCTGACCCCGCAGCGCGTGGCGAGATCCTCAAGCGACCAGCCGCGCTCCTGACGAAGCGCGCGCAGACGCTCGGCAATACGCTGGTCTATGGTGTGGTCATCAAACGAGAGAGAATCCATATTTGAGAAATTATCCCAAATATGGAAATCGTCAAGCGGCTTCGTTATCGCCTCATCTTTCTCACGATCAGGACACGTGCCCACTCGACAAAGCCGCGTCGACCAAATTATCTATAATTATGACCGAGCACAGAGAGACCAAAGCCGCCCAGATCGCACGCGCGCTGGCCGACCGCATCATCTCCGGCACGCTGGAGCCTGGCGCCCGGCTGCGGCAGGACCATGTCGCCGAGGAGTTCGGTGCCAGCCATGTGCCGGTGCGCGAGGCGTTTCGGCTGCTCGAAGCACAGGGACTGGCAAAGAACGAACCACGCCGCGGGGTGCGGGTGGCGGCATTCGACCTGAACCAGGTGCGCGAAGTGGCGGAGATGCGGGCGGCTCTGGAAGTGCTGGCCCTGCGCAACGCCGCGCAGCACCTGACGCCGGCGATCCTCGCCTCTGCCGAAGAGGCGACGCTGGAAGGCGACCGGGCGCGGGATGTGATGGCGTGGGAAGCCGCAAACCGGCGATTTCACAGGCTTCTGGTCGCCCCATGCGGCATGCCGCGCCTGCTGGCGGCCATCGACGATCTGCATGCAGCGAGCGCCCGCTTTCTCTTCTCGGCCTGGCGCTCGAACTGGGAAACGCGCACCGACCGCGACCATCGCGCGATCCTTGAACATCTGCGCCGCGGTGAACTGGACGCGGCCTGCACGGTGCTCGCGCGGCACGTGCAATGGATCGGGCACAAACCCGTCGAGACCGCGTCTGGAAAGCAGCGCAAGGCCTTCGTGATCGAGGGCTGACCGGGGCACCCCCTCCCCGGCGCTTCCTGCCGGCGCCCAGGCTCCGGAACCGAAAGCGCCAGAACGGAGCGCAATCACCCGCAAGCGGACGAAAGAAGAGGGATTGTCCACATCCCTCTTGCCAAGAGCGCGCGAATGTGGACTCAATAATAGATCAAGACTCTAAATTATCTATAATTCGAAAGGTGCCCCATGTCTGAGAGTTTCGCCACATCGCAAACCACAAGGCTGATCGGCAGCGCCGGTGCGCTGCAGCTCGACCAGAGATCGCTCGCCTTCAGGGCCGGTGCGGTCGTGCTTGGCACGCTGTTCCTGGCCCTGGCTTCGCGCATCGAGGTGCCGATGGTGCCGGTGCCGGTCACCATGCAGACCTTTGCGGTTGCCATGATCGGAGCGCTTTATGGCGCGCGTCTCGGCACGCTGACCGTTCTCGCCTGGCTCGGTGAGGCGATGATCGGCCTGCCGGTCCTGGCCGGCGGCGCGGGCGGCCTCGCACACTTCGCCGGACCGACGGGCGGCTACCTGGCCGCATTCCCGGTCATGGCATTGCTTGTCGGCCTTCTGGCAGAGCGCGGCTGGAACGCCGAGCGCCCGTTCCTCGCCTTCACCTCCATGCTGGCAGCCAATGCACTCTGCCTCGCCATGGGCGGTGTCTGGCTCGCCGGCCTGATTGGCATGGAGAAGGCCTTCATGCTTGGCGTTGCGCCATTCGTGATCGGCGGCATCCTGAAGTCGGCGCTCGGCGCTGCGTCTCTGGTGGCGCTCGCACGCACGGCAAAGCGCGGTGATGCGCAATGACGGTGCGGCTGCGTGCACATCATCTTCTGTGCATGCTGACTTATGTCGGGCGGGGCTACAGCCCCGCCTTCACCACCAATTACGACGGCATCATTTCGCGCCTTAACGCGGGCGAGGAGGTGCTTCTCGTCGAAGGACCGGATGACATCTGCCGGCCACTGCTGGATGAAGAGCCGCAACCGCATTGCCTGAACGCGCGCGTGCGGGAGCGGGATGCCCGGGCGGCAGGCGCCCTCTCGCGCTGGCTCGGCGATGAGATTGCCACAGGGCAAATTCTTCACCCCGACCGGGAACTGATCGAGCGGATGCGCACTGCCTTTGCCGGGGGCAAAACCCGGCAGGCCTGCCTTGGCTGCGAATGGCTTGGCCTGTGCTCTACGATTGCCAGACAGGGCTATGAAGGCGCGCGGCTTGGCACCGCGCCACAAGACTGAGCGCTCCCGCAGGATGGACGCGCCATGCGCGCCGTGCCAGAAAAAGGCAATGGCAAAACCCATCTTCATTCCCATCGACCGTGCGCATAACCAGCCGTTTCATGGCCATTTCTGGCCCGCAACACTGCCGGACATGGAAATCCTGCCCCACTGGATGCCCATTGCGCCAGAAGTCTGAGACCCGTGTCGGAAGCGGGGTGCGCCCTGCGTCCTATGTGGCAAGATCCATCAGAATGAAAGGGCAATGCCATGAAGGTCACACAGCATCTCTGGTTCGAAAAAGACATGGAGAGCGCACTCCGGCTCTACACGTCGCTGATCCCCGGCTCCAGCATAGAGAGCGTGAAGGCGCTGCCCGCAGAAACACCGGGCGGGCCTGCAGGAAGCCTGAAGATTGCAAGCTTCACGCTTGGTGACCAGCGCTACCAGGGGCTTGAAGCAGGACCGCTCGACGCGTTCAATCACAGTTTTTCGATCATGCTCGAATGCGAAACCCAGGCCGAGATCGACCGGCTCTGGAGCGCGCTTGGCGAGGGCGGAACGACGGAACAGTGCGGTTGGCTCAGGGACCGCTGGGGCCTGAGCTGGCAGATCCTGCCGCGGCGGCTTGGCGAACTGATAAACGATCCGGATACCGCCAGGGCGCAGCGTGTGATGGGGGCAATGCTGCAAATGGTGAAGCTCGACATAGCCGGACTTGAAGCCGCCGCAAGGGCTTGACGGGCATTATACCTTGGTCGAATACCCGCCTGCGATTTATCTCGGGGGCCGATTGGAAATGGTATTTTGCCAACCTCCCCATACCCGCGCGATCCTGCAAAACAGGCGTGTGGCATGACCAAAAGAGGATGAGAGCCGGCTTTGCAGGCAGTCTTGTAGCTATTTCCCTTTCGTGCCATAGATTCCCTCGCGCTCGGGTGATTGCAGACCCGGAGACTGGAAGCTTTATGATTTGGACGGCCCCTTTCCCCGATTTTCTTCAAACTCTCGAACCACCGCTAACCTGTGCACGTTGCGCAGACGCGACTTCTCAAAGGGAAAAGGAGTTTCCCAATGGCCCAGACAGGCACCGTTAAATTTTTCAACGCGAGCAAAGGCTTCGGCTTCATCACCCCCGATGATGGCGCGAAAGACGTGTTCGTACACATCTCGGCAGTCGAGCGCTCCGGCATGACCACGCTCACCGACGGCCAGAAGGTTTCCTTTGAGGTTGAGCCCGACCGCATGGGCAAGGGCCCGAAGGCTGTCAATCTGTCGGCAGTCTGATTTCCAGACTCTCCCGGATGCACATATCGAGCGCGGCGTTCACTCGCCGCGCTTTTTATTTGCCCGCACAGATTGCAGGCGCATTGTTCTTCGCAATTCGTATTATTCACAAAACTTTCGCTTGCTCCCTTTAAAAAAATCGAACAAGCTCCCTGCCATTCGGGCATTTGCCGGCCCGGAGACTGGAATGGCATGCCCTGGCGGCGGATATAATCACGCCCTCAGGAAGTCGCGTCGAAGCAACGAGGACAAACAACTTGTCCGGGCAAGTAGCCCGCACCACTGGTCCCGATGAGAGGCGTGAAGCTGACTGTTTCTTCTCCCCCAGTAAACGACCGATGACGCCATGGGCGAGAACCCATCAAGAGGTTTGCCCGCCGAAACCAGCATAAAGGGAGAAAGGACTCCTTCCTATGTCGCAGAGTGGTACCGTCAAGTTCTTCAATCAGGCCAAGGGATACGGGTTCATCACCCCGGATAATGGCGAGAAGGACGTGTTTGTTCATATTTCAGCCGTTCAGGCATCCGGCCTGCAGGGCCTCGAGGACGGGCAGAAAGTCACGTTCGAGACCGAGCCGGACAAGCGTGGCAAAGGCCCGAAAGCCGTCAACCTGGAGGTTGCGCCCTGACCGGGTGACGGGTGCCGGCCAGACCGCTTCATCGTTTTCGTAAACTGGCGAAGCGGCTCAGGTCATGGTTTTCAGGCAGTTCCGAACGGAAAACCGGCTTGCGCGCTTTTCCGGGGACCGCTTCGAAGGCGCCAGGCTTCGGCCTGCCCTCCGGGCAGGCCCTTCTGCTGCAGGCAGAACAGGGAACGCGCGTCAGTCGAGCCGCCGCGCGCTCTTTCTCCTTTTTCACCAAATTTCAGGCACCGGCGCAGCAGACCGCAGGCAAAAATGGCGGCCTGCGAGCTGCGTTTCCGTTCCCGCCGGCCCGATGCAATCGCGCAGGAAAGCGCCCCAATGCGCTTATCCATGGAAGCGAACAGCGCCATTGTTCAAGAAACAGTGTTTGTTGAACAATGACAGATCCAGCGGATTGGGCAGACGGACATCGCCAATATCGGGCAGCGACCTGCCCGACAGATCGAAGGAGCGATCTATCTGGGAGATGAAAACAAAGATCACCCCTTTTCTGCCGCCGAACCTCCGCAAAGACCGCACCTGTTCCATAAGATCGGGATTGACCCGCTTCTGATCGAGAAGCTGGAGATAGTCGACAACGGCAAGTGTGCCGCGCGGCACTGCCGAAAGCGCGCGCACGATATGGTCGGCGCAGATCTCGTCAGAACTGTCGAAGATGAAGCGGTCGGCATGGCGAGCCGCCTCCGCCCCGAGATCACCAAACCGCTCCACGATGTCGCGTTCGGTATATTCAAGAGTGAAGAATGCACCGCCATGTGCGTTCTTCATGGCTTCGACGACCAGTTCCAGCGCCAATCGCGTTTTTCCCTGACCGGGACGCGCGCCAAGCAGAAGGCAATCGCCGGGCGTGAGCCTGGACAACAGCATGGTTGCCGGCGCACGCGATGCGGCCTTTGCCGCCAGCAGGCTCCATCCGCCGTATCCCTGCTCGCAGGCAACGCGATCGAGCGCTGCGTGGAGCGGGACGCCATCACGGCGGGACAGCAACTTCGCCCTGCGCTTCAGGGCGTAGAGAGGGGCAGTCAGTTTCATCGGAAACCTCCCATTGCGAGCTGGTTTCGCAACCCCTCCTTATGCAGCCGCCCGAACAGTCGGTTTCAAAAGGCAGATAGCCCTGCATGACGTTTGCTTTCCCGATGGAGGGGGGCGGCGCGGGCAGCACCGGAATCAGAGATTAGCGCAACCGGCGTTCGTGCGAAACGATGGATCGCCGTCCGGACATCGGTCACACCCGCAACACGGAGGATAAGGAGCGTTCATAATGGTTGAACGCAGGCTGCCTGCCTCATTCAGGTGCCATTCAGGTGCGAATGGATAAACCCAGTGCGAAAGCTGCGGCTCCCCCTGAAAAAACCGCAGCTCGTGTTTGAAGAGGTAAAGTCATGAAACGCTTCCTGAAGACGGGCATTCTCTCGCTGGCCGTCGCAGCCACAACGCTCGGAGCGATCTCCACCGCCGATGCCGGCCACCGCCATCGTCACCGCAACAACAACAGTGACGCCATTGCAGCCGGCGTCATCGGCCTGGCCGCAGGCGCCATCGTCGGCGGGCTCATCTCGGAGTCGCGCCGCGGCGACGATCGTGTCTACATCGACCCGCCCTATCGTCCCGACTACCAGCCTGTCTACCAATACCGAGAACGCCCAGCATACCGCTACCGGGAACGCCCGGTATATCGCGAACATCCGGTTCGCTATCGCCCCGCGATGGAGCCATGGTCGCGCGAATGGTTCCGGTACTGCGCCAACCGCTATCGCAGCTTTGACGGCCGCACCGGCACCTTCATGGGTTATGATGGCCAGCGGCATTTCTGCCAGCCGCGCTAATCTCGGAGTTCCCTGCCCCGAGACGAAATGAGGCCGGGCTCAGCCCGGCCTTTCTTTATGAAAAGCTGGATGTGGAGTTTGCGAACGCATCCAATGGACACTCGGGGAAAAACGAAAACCGGCCCTCGGACACAGGCAACGTACACTGGACCCGGATCGCGGCTACCCGCAGATGCTCACGATCATTCCGCACGGAAAACAACCATTAGTTGATTTTCTGGCACTGTGTCAATCAGTGAATGAAGAATCGCACAGGCTTTTGAAAGCAGTCATGGCGGTGAAAACCCTCGCTTCGACGAAATCGGCCTCCGGCTCCGGCAAAACACCGATAACGCGTCTGATCTGAAGGTCGCCAATCAGCAGGCCGAGAAACTGTTCTGCAGCGGTCGACGGTGACAATGCTGTGAGACTGCCTGCCTCACATGCCCGACGAAGCAGTTCTTCGACAAGCGGTGCCACGGCATTGCGCCCGCCGGCGGCAATCGCCGCGCCCAGTTCTCCACTTTCATCGGCGGCAGCGGCACGGTTGAGAGCAATAGCCCTCTCGCCAAGAAGCATGGAGAGGAGAACCGGGGCAACGTTCTCCAGACATTCCAGCGGATCGTCCCCCGCCTCGATTGCCCGCTGCAATGCTTCGCGGGTTTCACGCGCATTCGCCTCGACCATTGTTTTGAAGAGACCGTTCTTGTCGCCATACCAGCGATAGAGCGTTTCGTTCGACGCCCTCGCCTCCCTGGCAATGGCCAGCATCGACGTTCCGCCATAGCCCCTTTCGCGCAAGAGCCGATAGGCGGCACGCTCTATCTGAGCCTGGCGTTCTGTTCTCGCTTCCTCGCGCATGCGCATCTCCCGCTGTCTTGACAGCTACCGTACACAAATGTACGAGATTGGAAAGTGTACACATGTGTACGATTTTTGGGAGACATGGCGATGCGCAGCCTGATCACGGGACTTTCGGTAACCGCTGTTCTTTTCTCCGGGGCGATTTTCGGGTTCTTCTATGCCTGGGTGTGCTCGACCATGTGGGGCCTCGACCAGGCGGACCCGCGTGTGGCGATCGCGGCCATGCAGGCGATGAACGCCTCGGTGCGCAATGCGGTTTTCTTTCCCGTCTTCTTTCTGACGCCCGCGGTCCTTGCACTGGCAGCGCTGGTGATCTGGCGCGACGGGCAAAGGGGCCCCGCCTTCTGGATCGCTGCCGGCGCCGCGACCTACCTGGTCTTCGGTCTCTTTCTGACGATGACGGTCAACGTACCGATGAACGAGGCGCTGGCGCTGATTGCGGTGCCGGACGAGATTGAAGCGGCAGAAGCGATCTGGTCCGACTATTCTTCACGCTGGCAGTTCTGGAACCAGACGCGGACGATCGCATCCGGCATCGCGCTGGCGCTTGCCGGCTATGGGGTTACCCGGCTCCGTACAGACTGAACGCCAAACTATACGAGAAAGGGATTCGAGCGCCGCTCGTCGCCGAAGCGCCCACCGGGGCCATGACCGCACAGGAAACCGATATCGTCACCGAGCGGCAGCAACTTCTCCCTGATCGAGCGGATCAGTGCTTCATGATCGCCGCCCGGCAGGTCGGTACGACCGACCGAACCGTTGAAGAGCACGTCACCCACATGCGCGAAGCGGGCTTTCCGGTTGAAGAAGACAACGTGGCCCGGCGCATGCCCCGGGCAATGCAGAACCTCGAACTCATGCTCACCGAATGACACTGTCTCGCCTTCGCGCAGATAGCGGTCGGGCGTGACGTTGCGCACGGACTGATCAAGGCCGAACATGCGCGCCTGATTTTCCAGATTGGCCAGAAGCTCCCGGTCGTCCTCATGCGGTCCGATCAGCGGCACGCCAAGCGCCTCCTTGAGGTCCATCGCGCCACCGGCATGATCGATATGACCATGGGTCAGCCAGATCGCTTCAACGGAAATGCCGTTGTCATCAATGGCTGCGCGAATGCGATCCACCTCGCCGCCCGGGTCAACCACAACGCCATTCTTGATATCTTCGTCGAAGAGAATGGTGCAGTTCTGCTGGAATGGCGTCACGGGAATGACACCGGCACGGAGATTGCCCATGAAGCCCTCTTGCTGGTGGCCCGGAGATGCGGGGCCGGAAACAGGAAACGGGCAACCGCCCCCGGCTGCCCGTTTCAGAGAATTGATGAAAATCAGCTCTTGTTCATCGCGCCCATGACGGCGCCGACAATACCAGTCAGAACACCGCCACCGACAGCACCGCCGATAGCATCGCCCAACAGGCCGCTTAGCGCACCGGCATCGCCGCCCATGCCGGAAAGCAGAGCACCACCGCCAACGCCGCCGATGATGCCACTCAGTATCTTGGCGCCGTGACCCATCGCAGCCTTCTTGACGACTGAGCCGATTGCCTCACCGCCAAGAATGCCAGTCACAGCCTGCACGATAATGGGAAGTAGAGCTTCCATGTCCGGTCCCTCTCAAAGAGCCGACCTCCAGGGGCCGGCCCGCCCATGAAAGCGCGATTCCGGCCCATGTCAAATAAGAGGCTGTGAATATTTGATGAAGTAACCTGCGGTTGCGACGGTTTACTGGGCCGCCACAGACAGTTTCGGGCGCACTTCGTTGGCGTAGTCATTCATCAGCAAACGCGTGATTTCGCCGACTTCGAAGCGGTAAGGGCCGATCTCGGAGACAGGTGTGACCTCGGCAGCGGTACCGCACAGGAAACACTGTTCAAAACCTTCCAGCTCTTCCGGCATGATCGCGCGCTCGACCACTTCTATGCCGCGACGGCGGGCAAGATCGATCACCGTGCGGCGCGTGATTCCATCGAGGAAGCAGTCAGGTGTCGGCGTGTGCAGAACACCGTCCCTGACGAAGAAGATGTTGGCACCCGTCGCCTCGGCGACCTGACCGCGCCAGTCGAGCATCATGGCGTCGGCATAGCCCTTTGCCTCGGCGGCATGCTTGGAGAGCGTGCAGATCATGTATAGACCGGCAGCCTTGGACCTGGACGGCGCGGTGCGCGGGTCGGGCCGGCGATACTCGGCCATGTCGAGGCGGATGCCCTTCAGGCGCTGCTCCGGGTCGAAATAGCTCGGCCACTGCCAGATGGCGATGGCAAGGTTGATGCGGTTGTTCTGCGCCGAAACACCCATCATCTCGCTGCCGCGCCAGGCGATCGGCCGCACATAGGCATCGGCAAAGCCCTGGCGCGCCAGAAGCTCACGGCATGCATCGTCGATTTCCTGCACCGACCACGGGATGGTGAAGCCCAGAATGCGGGCGGATTCATGCAGACGTTCGGTATGTTCGGTGAGCTTGAAGATCTCGCCGCCATAAGCACGCTCGCCCTCGAACACGGCGCTGGCATAGTGCAGGCCATGGGACAATACGTGGATCTTCGCATCTGCCCATTTGACGAATTCACCATTGAGCCAGATAAAGCCCTCGAGCTGATCAAAAGGAACCGCTGCCATGTAACCTCTCCCGCCGGTCCGTTTCCGTGGGACCGGGCAAACCGAAAATACCGCCCGTGGGCGACGCCTTCAATCGTCACAGCCTATGCGTTACCAAAAGGAATTTGAAGGATGTTCCGAAAAATGGCCTTCAGAGTACCTTTTCGTTCGTGCCGGGACGAAAACATTATCAAAAATTACCACGCCTTGAAATTATGTCAATAAGGCTGACATAATTTCTTTGTCAATCGACCGAAACGACCGGAAGCAGCCCAAGAGCATGACCGACGCCGACCCGATCAAGACCCCGCTGACACTCGACGACGGCGTAGATTTCGCCATCATCGAGCACCTGTTCTTCGCCTATAGGGATTTCACTGCCGACCCGGACGCCATCCTTGACGAATATGGTTTTGGACGGGCGCATCATCGGGTCCTGCATTTCGTCAACCGCCTGCCGGGGCTGACAGTGGCGGAGCTGCTGGAGGTCCTGAGGATCACCAAGCAGAGCCTGGCGCGCGTCTTGAAACAGCTCATCGACGATGGGTATATCGTGCAGGTCCCAGGGCCGCGCGACCGCCGCCAGCGCGAACTCTACCCGACACAGAAAGGCCGCGATCTGGCGCTGGCGCTGGCGCTGCCACAGTCCCGCCGCATCCGTGCGGCACTTGAAGAGGCGGAACCGGGCGACAGTGCCGCGGTGGAGCGTTTTCTGCGCGCCATGGTGAACCCGGAACTGCGCGCCCAGATGGACAAACTGCCCAACGGACGCTCTAAGTAGCAGACGCATGGCACATCGGGCACATCGGGCACATCGGTTGAGGAGATCGTCACAATGAGCGAAACCGGCAATCTCGAGAAGGACCGCGCTGTCCTGAGCGATGATGCGCCGCATTTGCTGGTGGTGGACGACGATACGCGCATTCGCAGCCTGCTCAACCGCTTCCTGCGTGAAAACGGCTTCCGCGTGACCATTGCCGGCAACGCTGCCGAGGCGCGCCGCAAGCTGGTGGGCCTCGATTTCGATCTCGTCGTGCTCGATGTGATGATGCCGGGAGAAGACGGCGTATCGCTGACCAGATCTCTGCGCGAGGAAAAGGACACGCCGATCCTGATGCTGACGGCGCTGTCGGAAACCGACAGCCGCGTCACCGGGCTGGAAGCCGGCGCCGACGATTATCTCCCAAAACCGTTCGATCCACGCGAACTGGTGCTGCGCATCAACAGCATTCTGCGCCGCAGCACGCCACAGTCCACTCCAAAGGTGGAGCAGGTGGTGTTCGGCCCCTACGCCTTCCAGATCGCCAAGCGCGAACTGAAGCACAGCGGCAAGCTGGTGAAGCTGACCGACCGGGAACGCGACATCATGGTCATCTTCGCCGAACGGGCCGGCGAGACCGTGCCGCGGCACGAACTGGTGGGCGAGGACTCGGAAGTGGGCGAGCGCACGATCGACGTGCAGATCAATCGCCTGCGCCGCAAGATCGAGCGCGACCCGTCCAACCCGGTCTACCTGCAGACCGTGCGCGGCATCGGCTACCGGCTGAGCGTCGAGTAACCCCGGCGTCAGACGGCAAGAGACTGGTAGTTCGCAATATCGGCTCTTATGCCGAGGCGGCCCATCATCTCATGGCGGTCAAAACCGATTTCTGAATGCATGCGCGCGACGGCCTCGCCCGCGCGCGCGATCGCTTCGGGCCCTTCCCACTCGACCATGGTGACGAAATTGAACTCGCCCGGCCCCGACGCCTGTTCGAGAATGACGTCGCCCAGGAAACCCGCCTGCTGGCGCAGGAGGGCGTGCGTGGCGGAAACGCGCTCGAGAAACTCTTCGCGGGCCGGCGCCGGTACGGCAAATTTATCGACCCGGTAGATTGCATTGGCGGAAGGCGCGGTTTGCGGGCGTGCGGACATGGTGTCTCCTTGAAGGACGGATGGAACGGTGATGCGGCGCACTCTCGAAGTTCAAGTTAACTTTAAGTCAAGGGCTCTTTCGCTGCGGCGGTGCTTTTTTGCGACCTGCAAGCGGCGTCGAGCTGACCGCATGTGTGCAGCGCACGGAAAAGCTGTTTCCTCCTGCGCCTCCAATGCATAGGATCAGACCGGATTGCAGTTCGGGAATGGATGCCCGCAAGGGCGAATGGCGGAATTGAACATCAGCTCAGATCAGAAGACGCCGGCCGGGAAGATCACGCCATTGACGCGCTTCAGACAGGCATTCGGCGCGATGCGCAGACCGTGGCGGCGGTTCTGGCGCATCGTTTCGCGCTACATGCCCAAACAGCTCTATGCGCGCTCGCTCATCATCGTGATCGCGCCGATGCTGCTTCTGCAGTCGGTCATTGCTTTCGTTTTCATGGAACGCCACTGGCAGACGGTCACGCAGCGGCTGAGCCAGGCGGTCACGCGCGACATCTCCGCCATCATCGACATGATCGAGACCTATCCGGGCAATGACGGCTATGCGCAGGTGATCCGCATCGCCCAGGAGCGGCTGGCGCTGAAGATCGACCTTCTGCCGCCCGACCCCCTGCCCGCGCCCGGCCCGAAACCGTTTTTCTCCATTCTCGACCAGACGCTCGGCGAGGAGATCACCCGGCAGATCAACCGGCCCTTCTGGCTCGACACGGTGGGCAATTCGAACATCATCGAGATCCGCATCCAGCTTGAAAACCAGGTGCTGCGTATCTTTGCCAGACGCAGCCAGGCCTACGCTTCGAACACGCACATCTTCCTTCTGTGGATGGTCGGCACGTCGCTGGTGCTCATCGCCATCGCGGTGGCGTTTCTGCGCAACCAGATCCGCCCCATCCTGCAACTGGCCGCCGCCGCCGACAGTTTCGGCAAGGGGCGGCCGACACCGAGCGACTTCCGACCACGCGGCGCGGAGGAAATCCGCCGCGCCGGCAGCGCCTTCCTCTTGATGCGCGAAAGGATCGAGCGCCAGATCGAGCAGAGAACGGCCATGCTGACCGGCGTGAGCCACGATCTGCGGACCATCCTGACGCGCTTCAAGCTGCAGCTTGCCGTGGCCGGCAGCAAGGAAGACATCGAAGCGCTCAACCAGGATATCGAGGACATGCGCTCGATGCTGGAAGGGTATCTGGCTTTCGCCCGCGGCGAGGCGGCGGAAGACCCCGGCGCGTTCGATCTGGCCGCCTTCTTCGACCGCGCCGTGGAGGAAGCGGGCCTGCGCGACTGCACGCTGAAGGTCGAGACCGTGGGCAGCACGCACCTGCACGCACGGCCCAATGCTTTCAGCCGGCTTCTGAACAATGTGATCGGCAATGCATTCCGCTACGCTTCCAATGTGGAAATCACCGCGCGCAACACCAATGGAACGCTGACCATCACCGTGGACGATGACGGGCCCGGCATTCCCGCCGACATGCGTGAAGACGTGTTCAAGCCCTTCGTGCGGCTCGATGAAGCGCGCAACCAGGACGAAAGCGGTACGGGGCTCGGCCTTTCCATCGCCCGCGACATCGCCCGCAGCCACGGCGGCGACGTGACGCTGGACGACAGCCCGCTTGGCGGACTTCGGGCAGTGATCAGGGTGCCGTCGTAGGACGGTTCAAATGCGTCAGCGCACGGCCGGGCGTGGTGGATGATCGAGTTCAAAGACCAGGGTCTGCACATCATTGACGTCGACACGGATGCGTCGGGCGCGGATCATGAACACAATGGTCTCGCCGCGCCCCGCCAGTTCAACGAAATCGCCCTTGCGGGCCCATTCACCAAGGCTGAGACGGTTGAGCTGCGTCTCGAGTCCGGCAAGCCCGGCCTTGCGGCGCGCGGCACTGGTCAATTCGATGATCGTCTTCAAGCGCACGTCTCCTGCTGTCGATAACCCTGCGGAAAGAAGGCCATGCTCTTGACCTTTCGCCCGCGAAAGATTGCACGTTATCCTTTCGTCTAACACACTGAGTCGCGACCGGGCCACAGACGCACGATTTTCCCGGCCGCTCATTGCAAGGAGGGGGCTCATGACCTCACGCTACGCAAAAATCGCCATGACGCTGGCACTCGCTGCCTTCGCCTTCATGGTGACCTTCAACAACATCACCGATTACGGCTCGAACTTCGCCTTCGTGCAGCATGTGTTCAGCATGGACACGACATTCCCCGGCAATTCAGCCATGTATCGTGCCATCACCACGCCGGCGCTCTGGTACGCCGGATACTGGCTGATCATCGCCGGCGAAGGCCTCACTTTCGTGCTCCTGCTGCTCGGCGGCCTCAGGATGCTCGGTGCGCGCAGCGCTTCGGCTGCAGAGTTCCATACATCCAAGAAGTTGATGGTCGCCGGTGCGACAATCGGTTTTCTTGTCTGGTTCTTCGGCTTCATGGTCGTCGGCGGCGAATGGTTCCTGATGTGGCAGTCCGACACCTGGAACGGCCAGGACGCGGCCTTCAAGTTCTACATGGCAATCATCGGCGTCCTGATCTTCGTCAACCAGCGCGACGACGAAGTCGCCTGACGGACAGCGATGCTCACGGCAACATGCCATTGCGGGGCCGTGCGGATGGAAACGTCCGCGCGGCCCTTGTGGTTGACCGACTGCAACTGCTCGCTCTGCCGCAGGCTCGGTGCGCTCTGGCTTCACTGCGATCCTGCCGAGGTGAGCTTCCTGTGCGGCGAAGGCGACACTGTCGCCTATGTGCAGGGCGACAGGACGCTTGCAATGCACCACTGCCCCACCTGCGGGTGCACGACGCACTGGCGCCCGACTGGTGAAGGCAACCGCATGGCCATCAATGCGCGGCTGATGGAGCCAGGTGCGATCGCCGGCCTGCGCATTCGCCGTTTCGATGGTGCGGACAGATTTGATTATCTGGATTGAGGCACGGACGACCGATTTTATACAACCCGGATCAGGTCTGCTGAGCTTGTTTAGTGAAGGCGGCTGCCGTTTGGCACTTTCCCGTCGCATCCGGCCAGAACGATGGCGCCATTTTCGTCTGAAAACCCCATAACGAGAATCTCGGACATGAATTTGCCGATCTGGCGCGGCGGGAAATTGACCACCGCCACCACCTGCCGTCCGACGAGAGTCTCCGGCGTGTAATGGACGGTGATCTGCGCTGACGATTTCTTGATTCCGATCTCCGGACCGAAATCGACCTTGAGCTTGATGGCAGGCTTGCGGGCTTCCGGATAAGGCTCTGCCTCGATGACGGTGCCGATACGGATATCCACCTTCAGAAAATCGTCAAAGGTGATTTCCGGGGCCATTTCCGATGACATGCCCGCTCCCCTGCTTGCGACCTAAGCGTTGCCGTAGGTCTCAAACAGCACGCTGTTCAGCGCTTCCTGCGCCGTGCTGCCCGACCAGATGACATACTGGAAAGCCTGATAATAGCATTCGCAGGCTTCCAGAGCGCTGTTCAGCATGGTCTCGACCTGCTGGCCCGTTGGCTCGACGCCACCGGCAAGAACGAGCGCCTGGCGGAACATCACCACATTCTCGCGCTCCCAGAGATCGAAATGGCCGAACAGCATCTGTTCGTTGATGAGCGAAAGGAGCCGCATGACTTCCAGAGTACGCTTCGCGGGCACCTTCAGGTCAAAGGCGCAGGCCACGTGCAGCGCCTCGAATTCCTCCATCCAGGAGAAGGACACGTTGTAATCGGTCCATGTGCCGGCCACGGCGATGGCGATCTCGTCGTCGCCATTGCGCTCGAAGCTCCAGTCATTGGTGTGCGCGACATGCTCGATCACATCCACGGGATGCGCATCACGGGTCATGTCGAGTTCAAGAAGGCTCATTAATCTGCTTTCCCGTAGCTGGAGGCGCCGCAACACCCCGCAAGAATCCACAGCGGAAATGCTCTTCCGCAAGACGTTTCAAACCTGAAACACAGTGTGGAGCGACAACGACAACGCATGGAACTAACGCGGGCCCGCCCCTGCCCGACTGCATGACCAGTTACGAATCACGCTGTAAATTCAGTGTATTGATGCAGAGTCGCGTGACCAGACCTTTTTTGCCGAAAGGCCAAGGGGTGTGTGGATAGAAACACCGCGCGGCATAGGGCGGCGCGGCGTAAGCGACTCTCGAACAAGGATTTTTCGACGCCATACACAGGCGCCGGTAATAAAAAATTATTTTTTCGTCCGGGTGGATGACGCCGGTTTCGAATCAGATTTCGCAGCTTTTGCGGCACCGCCTTCTGAAAGTTTTGCTTCCAGTGCTTCGATGCGGGCGGTGAGCGCCGCATTTTCCTCGCGTGCCTTGAGCGCCATCTCGCGCACCATCTCGAACTCTTCGCGCTGGACGACGTCCATCGAGTTGAGGATGCGTTCGGCCTGTGCCTGAAAGGCCGTCTCCACCTCACGGCGCACGCCCTGGGCCGCGCCTGCGGCATCGGTCATCAGCTTGGCGAACTCGTCGAGGATTCGGTTGCTTCCGTTGGTCATGGCGCGCCTTTCACGTTGATCCATTTGAGGTAGTGGGCTCGCGCGCCGAATGCAAGGTCATTTGCTGTTGCAGCACCATCAGGAACCACGCCTACAGCGCACCACCGGCAAGCACCCAGATGCCGAGCGCAATCAGAACGCCGCCGGCCACGCGCGACACCGGCCAGCGCGGCGGCAGCAGCTTTTCGGCTAGCACGAAGATCGCGATGGCGGCGATCCAGAGAACGTTCATCACACCGCCAACGAAGAGAAGCGCCATCAGTGCCCAGCAACAGCCGATGCAATAAAGCCCGTGGCGGAAGCCAAGCGCCAGCGCGCCTGCCGGCTCGCGCCGGAAGCCGCCATGGGCATGGACAAAGGCGAGCGGCGCCTGGCAATGGCTGAGACAGGCATCCTTCTGCGGGGTCCACTGGAACAGACCGGCCGCAATGAGCACCAGCCCGCTGAAAAGTACGCTCGCGCTCGCCATCATGGGTGTGAGCAGAAGCGCTCGCTCCAGCGCCCACTGGCCCAGCGTGGCGATGAAGGAGAATGCGGTCCAGGCAAGAAGATAGCCACCGGCAAAGAAGCCGGTCGCCGCAAGCGGCCTGCCCTTTTCTTCGGCGGCACGACCAACACGCGCATAGATGAGGATCATGGGCGCTGCGGATGGCGTCATCATCCCGACCATCATCACCGCCCACATGACGAACATAAAGGCGAAATAGGTGAGGTTCCACGGATGCAGCCCCATCACCATCCCCTCGCCCACCGGCGCAGCAGCCTGCATGGACGTCTTCATCCCGTCGCCAGCGGGCATGGCCATGTCCATGGAATCGACCAGCCACAGGATATAGAGCCAGGAAACAACCGTCAGCGCGGCAAGGGCCGCGCCGACAATCAGGCGGTCGCGCCGCAGAGTGTTTTCCAGTGCGGTGGCAGCCATGCCTTGCCCTCCTGGAACGATCGGCTCAGTGCACGACGCCCTCGCCGGTCATGTGAACCTTCGAGAAATGAGCGTGCGAGTCCGGTATCGACAGGGCAATCGGCCCCTGCGTATCCGCCCAGCCACGTCCCACCTCGCAGATATCATATTCAAACCCACTCGGCAGATTGATGCGCGCATGATGCGGCTGGCCGCTGACAGGATTGATGATCGGCTCGCCACGTGCCTTGATCCAGCCGGGCACATTCAACGTCGCCGATCGGCCGGTCACATCGACCTCGGAATCGATCTTTGCGAAAACCGGGTCATGAACTTTCTCATAGGTGGTAGAAAAAACCTGGAAGAAGGTCGCGCCGGGTTCCGTGTCCTCACCGCTCATGATCCGCAGCATTGCTGCGCGCTGCTTTTCATCGGCACGTTCATCGATGATGGGAACGACGCTGCCATGGCCTTCGTGAATGGCGCCCGGCCATGACACGATCATGGCCATGCTCAGGCCGTCGAGTTTGACGCCGCCATGCTGGCCTTCATCGATATGCACCACCCCGACAGCGTGACAGCCTCCATGCGTGGGCCGGGCATTGAACTGGCATGGACATCCATACGCGCAGTTGCAGTGAATAAATTCACGTCCCCTGATCATCCACTTGGTATCGGTCATCATTACCTCCCGGGTTGATACTGCTCCTTTTCGAGAAATCATGTTGCCGAGACTGAAGACCACAATTCTACGCTTCCGCTGGCGAAGTAGCGACTAGACTGAAAGCCGTAGGGTCTTCTCCAGATTGAAGATGGGAAACCGCGGCACAGCGCGCCTTGACCTTGCCCCGATGCTCCGTAATACCTGCCGCGTCTGAGTTCCATGCGCCCGGAGGCCCGATTGACCGACTATCTGATGACGCCCCTGGCCGCCCTGCCCTTTCCCAACATAGACCCGGTGGCGCTGCAGGTCGGACCGCTTGCCATCCACTGGTACGGGCTCGGCTATGTGGTCGGCATCCTCACCGGCTGGTGGTATGCGCGCCGGCTGGTCTCGAACGAGCGGCTGTGGGCAGGCGGCAAGCCGGCGATGACGGTCACGGATCTCGACGATTTCGTTCTCTGGGCCGCGATCGGCATCGTCGCCGGCGGACGCATCGGCTATATTCTCTTTTACGACCTCCCCCGCTACATCGCGAACCCGCTCGACATTCTCGCCGTTTGGGAGGGTGGCATGTCGTTCCATGGCGGGCTGCTCGGCGTCACGCTCGCCATGCTGCTCTTCGCCCGAAAGCGCGGCATCAATGCCTGGAGCCTGTTCGACACGATTTCGGCGGTGGTGCCGATCGGTCTCGGTCTGGTGCGTGTGGCCAACTTCGTGAACTCGGAGCTCTGGGGCCGCGTGACGGACGTGCCCTGGGCCTTTGTCTTTCCCAATGGCGGGCCGGAGCCGCGCCATCCAAGCCAGCTTTATGAAGCAGCGCTCGAAGGGCTGGTGCTTTTCGTGGTGCTGCGCCTTCTCACCCATAAGGGGCTGAAGCTGAAAATGCCTGGCTTCGTGGCCGGCGCGTTCGTGTGTGGCTATGGCCTGTCGCGCATCGTGGTCGAGTTCTTCCGCGAGCCCGATGCGCATATCGGCTATCTGGCCGGCGGGTGGCTGACCATGGGCATGGTGCTTTCGCTTCCCATGGTGCTTGTGGGTGTGTGGGCGATGCTGAGGGCGCGGGCCGCAGCCCGATGAAAACACTGAAGGATCGCATCAGGGCGCAGATCGAAACGGCGGGGCCAATGAGCATCGCCGACTATATGGCGCTTTGCCTTTTCGATCCCGACGAGGGCTATTACACGACGCGCCAGCCCTTCGGTGCCGAGGGTGACTTCACCACTGCACCCGAAATCAGCCAGATGTTCGGCGAATTGTGCGCCATCTGGCTCTACTCGGCCTGGAAGGCGAGCGGCGCACCGAAAACGCCTGTTGTCGCGGAGATCGGCCCCGGACGCGGGACGCTGATGAAGGACATGCTCCGGACCTGGGCGAAAATCGACCCCGCGTTCGGAAAGCAGATGCGGCTTTTCATGATCGAAGCGAGCCCCCGGCTGAGCGACGTGCAGCGTAAGACGCTTGGGCTTCCGGAAGGTGAAGTGGCATGGATCGCCGATCTGGACGCTTTGCCGGAAGGGCCGCTTTTCATTGTTGGCAATGAGCTGTTCGACGCCATCCCCATCCGGCAATATGTGAGGGTTGGAAATGCCTGGCGCGAACGCGTGGTGGGCCTCGATGCGGAAGAACGGCTTGCGTTCATGGCAGGCGCCGGCTCTGCGGACCCCGCTCTTTTACCGCCGGCTGCAAATAACGCGCCCGAGGGGGCGATCGTGGAACTCGCGCCCGCTCGCAATGCCCTGATGGCCCGCATCGCCGAACGCATCGGCAGAGAGGGCGGCGCCGGGCTTTTCATCGATTATGGCTATGCGACACCGGCCACCGGCGACACGCTGCAGGCGATGCGCGGCCACGCCTATCAGGACGTGCTGAAGGAGCCGGGCAAGGCCGACCTGACGGCGCATGTGGATTTCTCCGCTTTGGCGGGTGCCGCAATGGAGCAGGGCCTGACCGCCAAACTGATGAGCCAGGGTGACTTCCTCATCGGGCTCGGCCTTCTGGAGCGCGCCGGACGGCTGGGTGCCGGCAGGAACGCCACGGAGCAGCAGGCGATCCGCAACGATGTGGAGCGGCTTGCCGGCCCCGACCAGATGGGAACATTGTTCAAGGTGCTGGCCGTGACGCCATCCACAGTGGCGGTTCCGCCATTCGTCTCAGCGCATTGACTTGATTTCGCCCCTGCCCCACCATCCCGCCGCTTGAGAACATCTGAAAAGGCGGCGCATGCTGGACACGACGAGGCCGGAACCCCTGCGGTCCCCGCTACTGGACCGTGAGCGGGAAAATGGTGTGAAGCATGGCTTCTTCACCCGGGCGGGCGGCGTTTCGACAGGGCTCTATGAAGGGCTCAATGTGGGTTATGGCTCGGGCGACGACCGCGAGACGGTGACGGAGAACAGAAGGCGCGTGGCCGAATGGCTGGGCGTCGACGCAGAACATCTTCTGACCGTTCATCAGGTGCATTCGCCCCACGCCGTTATTGTCGATGAACCTTTTGCAGGAGAGCGACCCGAGGCCGACGCGCTGGTGACCAACCGGCCGGGACTGGCGATTGGCGCGCTTGCTGCCGATTGCGGGCCCATTCTGCTCGCCGATGGCAAGGCGCGGGTGATCGCGGCTGCCCATGCCGGCTGGAAAGGGGCGCTGACCGGCATTCTGGAAAACACCATTGCGGCGATGGAACTGCTGGGCGCCGAGCGGGAAAACATCGCCGCCGTGCTGGGTCCCTCCATAAGCCAGGAGAACTATGAGGTCGGGCCGGAGTTCGTGGAGCGTTTCGTCAACCACAACCCCGCCAACCGGGACTGGTTCCGCCCATCGCCCAAGGCCGGGCATGCTCTGTTCGATCTCAACGGCTATACGGTGGCGCGGCTGACGGCGGCCGGCGTCCATGCCGTGCAGATCGGGCGTTGCACCTATAAAGAAGAAGAGCATTTCTATTCCTATCGCCGCGCCACGCATCGTGGTGAAAGGGATTACGGACGCCAGATTTCAGCGATCATCCTGGAGGACATTTGATGGCGCTTCATTTTGACCAGGCAGAATTCGATTCCCGGCGCGATCGCCTCGTCATCGAAATGGCCGAGCGCAAGCTCGACGCCATGCTGCTTTTCGCGCAGGAGAGCATGTACTGGCTAACGGGTTACGACACGTTCGGCTTCTGCTTCTTCCAGTGCCTTGTCGTGAAGGCCGATGGCTCGATGGTGCTTTTGACACGCTCGGCCGATCTGCGTCAGGCGCGGCACACCTCCACGATAGAGAACATCGTCCTTTGGACAGACCGACACGACGCCAACCCGGCCGTCGACCTGCGCAATCTGCTTAACGATCTCGATCTTCTCGGCGCGCGGATCGGTGTCGAATACGACACGCATGGCCTGACGGGCCGCAGCACCCGCCTGCTCGACGAACAGTTGCAGACATTTGGCAAGATCGAGGACGCGTCAGACCTCGTCAGCCGCCTGCGTCTCTTCAAGAGCGAGGCCGAGATCAAGAAGGTGAAGCGCGCCGCGAAGCTCGGCGACGAGGCACTGGATGCAGCTCTGCCGCTGATCAAACAGGGCGGCGACGAGGCTGCGATCCTGGCCGCCATGCAAGGGGCGGTGTTTGCCGGCGGCGGTGACTATCCGGCCAATGAATTCATCATCGGTTCGGGCGAGGATGCGCTTCTGTGCCGTTACAAGGCGGGCCGGCGCAAACTCAACAAGAACGACCAGATCACGCTCGAATGGGCCGGCGTCTATCACCACTACCACGCTGCGATGATGCAGACCGTGCTGACGGGCAAGGTCTCCAAGCGCCATCAGGAGCTTTTCGACGCGGCACGCGATGCGTTGACCGCGGTGCAGAAGACGATGACACCGGGCAACACGTTCGGCGACGTGTTCGACGCGCATGCGCGGGTGATGGAGACGCATGGCCTGACCAAGCACCGGCTGAACGCCTGCGGCTATTCGCTGGGCGCGCGGTTCTCGCCGTCCTGGATGGATCCACAGATGTTTTATGCCGGCAATGAAGAGCCCATCGCGCCGGGCATGACGCTGTTCGCGCATATGATCATCATGGATTCAGACACGGGCAGCGCCATGTGTCTCGGCCGCACCTATCTGACCACCGAAGACGACCCCGAGCCGCTTTCGCGCTACGGGCTGGACCTTATAACGAGGTGAAGGCAATATGCCGCGCAGGATCGAAGCCATTGAGGGGGGCTGCGGTATTTTTACGAAGCGCGCCATAACGGGCATCGCCATGTTGAGCTTTGCCGGCCTTGCCGGCTGCAACGCGGGTTCCACGCTCGACTTGAGCTCTGGGCCGACACCGTCGGGCACCGTACCGGGTGGTCCAGTCGAGAGCCAACAGCCTGCGGAAACCGCCCTCGCCTTACAGACGGACGCGGCGAACGAGACTGCGGCAGCCACCCTGCAGGCCGTGACCACCAGCGAGCGCATCCAGTTCGCCCCGGTGATCGGCGCGACCGCAGAGGCCGTGCCGGCCCTGTCCCGGCGTCTGGAGGCCCGTGCCAGACAAAGCGGCATCGCCATTGTGCCCCAGGGCGGCAGCGCCTCCATGGTGATGAAAGGCTATTTCTCGGCCATCGCCGATGGCGGCAAGACGACCGTGATTTATGTATGGGATGTGCTCGACCCGTCGGGCAACCGGCTGCACCGCATCCAGGGCCAGCAGGCTGCGCCCGGCGGTCAGGGCGACGGCTGGTCGTCCGTCACCAATGCCACGATGGAAGCCGTGGCAGACTCGACCATCAGTCAACTGTCCGCATGGCTGGCGCAGCGGCAGGGCTGATTTTTTCGGGATTTCATCGTGATTCTTTCCTCAGGCGCTTGCAATACGGCCTCACCCCGTTAAAAGCGCGGTCAAGCGTCAAGGCGTTCTCCGAGGACATTCCATGAAGCTCTTTGCGGGCAATTCCAACCGGGTTTTGGCAGAGGCCGTTTCCCGCTATCTCAACATTTCTCTTGGCAAAGCCACCGTGCGACGGTTCGCCGATCAGGAGATTTTCGTCGAAATCCAGGAAAATGTGCGCGGCGAGGACGTTTTCGTCCTTCAGTCGACCGCCTATCCGGCCAACGATCACCTGATGGAACTTCTCATCATGATCGATGCCTTCCGGCGCTCTTCGGCCCGGCGCATCACTGCGGTGCTGCCCTATTTCGGCTATGCCCGGCAGGACCGGCGCACATCGGGCCGCACGCCGATCTCGGCCAAGCTGGTGGCCAACCTGATCACCCAGGCAGGCGCCGACCGTGTTCTTACGCTGGACCTTCATGCAGGGCAGATCCAGGGCTTCTTCGACATCCCGACCGATAACCTTTTCGCCGTGCCCGTGATGGCACGCGACGTGAAGGCCAACTATACGCTCTCCAATGTGATGGTGGTTTCGCCGGATGTCGGCGGCGTGGTGCGTGCCCGCTCGCTGGCCAAACGCATTGATGCGCCGCTCGCCATTGTCGACAAGCGCCGCGACCGGCCGGGCGAATCCGAGGTGATGAACGTGATCGGCGACGTTCGCGGCAAAGACTGCCTGCTGATCGACGACATCGTCGATTCCGGCGGCACGCTTTGCAATGCGGCCGACGCCCTGCTGAACAACGGCGCAACCAGTGTGACCGCCTATATCACGCATGGCGTTCTTTCGGGCGGCGCGGCAGCACGCATCAGCGGATCGCGGCTGAAGGAACTGGTCATCACCGATTCCATCCAGCCGAGCTCGGCAGTGGAAGCAGCGGAAAACATCCGCACCATCACCATTGCCGACCTTATCGGCGAAGCAATCTCGCGCACGGCAACGGAAGAATCTGTTTCGAGCCTTTTCGACTGATCGCCTTCCAGCAAGCATGAAAAAGCCGGCCACGCGTGCCGGCTTTTTTTGTTGGCGGAGCCGTGCACTCAGGCAGCGGCGCGCTCCTGCGCGACACCGACCCAGGCAGAGAGCCTGTCAACAAAACCGGACAGGAAAGCCCTTGTGTCTTCATTGGCGATGTCATTGTTTTCATCGACCAGGCCCGGCTTCATCTGCAGATAGACCTCCGGGCTCGTCAACAGCGTGGCACCGAGGCTGACCATGATCGAGCGCAGATGAATCTGCGCCGCAATCGCCCCCATCGCGCCCGGGCTGGAACCGACGATCGCGGTCGCTTTTCCGGTCCAGCTGTTCTGTCCCCAGGGCCTTGACGCCCAGTCAATCGCGTTCTTGAGAATGGCAGGAATGGAGCGGTTGTGCTCCGGTGTAACAAAGAGAATGCCGTCAGCCGCTGCAACGCTGTCCTTGAGCTGCTGAGCGGATGCCGGGTATTCCGCAACGTCATCGTCGTTGTACATCGGCAAAGCGGCGAGATCGAAATATTCGAACTCCAGGCGTCCATCGGCGAGCTTTTCCAGCGCCTCGGCGAATTTGCGATTGATCGACTCCTTCCGGTTGGAGCCAACGAGAACCAAGATTTTCTTCATTTTTCATTCCTCTGTCCGCCCGGGGTCAAATTCCCGGTGGTATCCTTTGGTAACCGGGCCTATATCTGGCAGCAGGAAGCAGGTTGCAAGAAGGCACCTTTATGAAACCACGTCACGGCCACATCTCGGAGAACTGCCGCCCCATCAGCGAAATCCTGTCGCTGATCGGCGACAAGTGGACCTCGCTGATCATAGAGCGGCTCAATGAGGAGCCGTTGCGCTTCAACGAATTGAAGCGTCGCGTGGACGGCATTTCGCAAAAGGTTCTGACGAGCTCGCTGCGGGCACTCGAGCGCGATGGCTTTCTCGAGCGCATCGAACATCCCACCGTGCCCCCGAGCGTCGAATACCGGCTGACGGGTTTTGGCCACGAGCTTGCAGAACCGCTCTCGAAACTGAAGCAGTTCGCCCTGAAAAACGCCAACAGGATGGAGGCCGCACGAGCTGCCTATGACACGCGTAGCGGCTCCGGCGAAAGCAGGGGCAGACAACCGCAGCCGATACAGCCGGCGACCATGGTCTGAAAGGCCTTGCGCCCTTGCGCACGCCCCCTGCATCGGCTATAGACCCGCCGTCCGCGTAGACACCCTTGGAGGCAACGCGGACGGAAGTCCGTCCGATCGATTTCGGTATTCAGGCAGTGCTTCATGCGCCGCCTGTTTCTCATTCGGAAGGCTTTCACGTTCTCGGGTTTTCCCGAGAGCGCTCCAAAACATGAAAGGATAGGCCATGAGCCATCAGAGCTACGAGCTGAAGGCCGAGGCGCGCGAACGGGTCGGTAAGGGGTCCGCCCGGGCTATTCGGCGCAACGGTAAAGTTCCTGCCGTGATCTACGGCGAGAAGGATGCCCCGCTTTCCATCACGCTTCCCTACAAGGAAGTGTCCATGAAGATTTTCGGCGGCGGCTTCCTCACCACGATTGCCACCATCGATGTCGACGGCAAGAAGATTCAGGTCCTTCCGAAGGACTATCAGCTTGATCCCGTCCGCGATTTCGTCATGCATGTGGACTTCCTGCGCATTGGCAAGGGCACGGTCGTTACCGTGAACGTGCCGGTTCACTTCATCAACGAAGAGACCGCTCCGGGCATCAAGCGCGGCGGTGTTCTCAACATTGTGCGCCACGAGGTCGAGTTCACCTGCCCTGCCACGGCCATCCCCGAATACATCGAGGTTGATCTGGACGGCATGGATATCGGTGATTCCGCTCATATCTCCGCCGTCAAGCTGCCCGAGGGCGTTGAGCCGACCATCACAGACCGTGACTTCACCATCGCAACCATCGCAGCCCCGGCCGGCCTGAAGTCGGAAGAGTCCGAGGCTGAAGAAGGTGCGGAAGAGGAAGCAGAGGTCGAAGAAAAGGAGGGCGAGGGCGAGGAGTAATCCTCCCCTTTCCTGCAAAACCTCATGCTGCTTATTGCAGGGCTCGGCAATCCCGGCCAGCAATACGAACGGCACCGGCACAATGTCGGTTTTATG
The DNA here is from genome assembly GCF_056431025.1 of Nitratireductor lacus. Classification (NCBI taxonomy): domain Bacteria; kingdom Pseudomonadati; phylum Pseudomonadota; class Alphaproteobacteria; order Hyphomicrobiales; family Phyllobacteriaceae; genus Nitratireductor; species Nitratireductor lacus. Next base: position 84,910 of record NZ_JBWKMB010000010.1, read on the forward strand.
GCGGCGGACGCGATTGCGCGCCGCCATAGTTTTTCGTCATGGTCAAAAAAGTTCAACGCGCTGGTGGCCGAAGGCCGCCTTGGCGGCGAGAAGGTTCTGCTCATCAAGCCGCAGACCTTCATGAACCTTTCGGGCCAGGCGATCGGCGAAGCCATGCGCTTCTATAAGATCGATCTCGACGATCTGATCGTGTTTTATGACGAACTCGACCTCGCGCCCGGCAAACTGCGCATCAAGACGGGCGGCAGCTCGGGCGGCCACAACGGCATCAAGTCGATCGACGCCCATTGCGGAAAGGACTACCGCCGCGTGCGCATCGGCATTGGGCACCCCGGCGACAAGGCGCGTGTGAACGCGCATGTGCTGGGCGACTTCGCCAAGGCGGATCAGGCATGGCTTGAACCGATGCTGGACGCCGTTGCAGACAATATCGCAATGCTTGCCGAAGGCAACGAATCGGGCTTCATGAACCGTGTCAGCCTTGCGGTGAAGGGTGCCGGCGCAGAGCCGGCCGAAAAACGGGACAGCAAGCCCGCCAAAAAACAGAGCCACATCCGCCAGGCGCGGCAGAAGGGGCCTGCAGCCCCCCTCCCCGAAAGCGGCCCGATGGCGGCCATGCTCAAAAAACTCCTCGGCCAGAAGGAATAGGAAATGGGTTTCAAATGCGGCATCGTCGGTCTGCCCAATGTGGGCAAGTCGACGCTCTTCAACGCGCTCACCAAGACGGCCGCCGCGCAGGCCGCCAACTACCCGTTCTGCACGATCGAGCCCAACACGGGCGAAGTGGCCGTGCCCGACCCGCGCCTGAAGAAGATTGCCGGCGTGACCGGTTCCAAGGAGGTCATCCCGACCCGCATTTCCTTCGTGGACATTGCCGGCCTCGTGCGCGGCGCCTCCAAGGGCGAAGGGCTGGGCAACCAGTTCCTGGCCAATATCCGCGAAGTGGATGCCATCGTGCATGTGCTGCGCTGCTTCGAGGATGACGACATCACCCATGTGGAAGGCCGCATCGACCCGGTGGCGGATGCCGAGACCGTCGAGACGGAGCTGATGCTCGCCGACCTCGAAAGCCTGGAACGGCGCACCCTGCAGATGCAGAAGCGCACAACCGGCAAAGACAAGGAAGCCCAGACGCTTCTGCCCATGATGGAGCAGGCACTGGCGCTGCTGCAGGACGGCAAGCCGGTGCGCGTGCTTCTCGACGGCATCGCAGCCGAAGACCTGAAGATCCTGCGCGGCCTGAACCTGCTGACCTCCAAGCCCGTGCTCTATGTGTGCAATGTGGCTGAGGGCGACGCTGCCGAAGGCAATGCCGAGAGCAGGCGTGTGGAAGAAATGGCAAAGGCCCAGGGCGCGATGACGGTGGTGATTTCCGCCGCCATCGAGGCCGAGGTGGCACAGCTTTCCGACGAGGAGGCCGCCGAGTATCTGGAGGCGATGGGACTGGAAGAGCCGGGCCTCGACCGGCTGATCCGCGCCGGCTACGAATTGCTCGACCTGATCACCTTCTTCACCTCCGGCCCCAAGGAAACACGCGCCTGGACCGTGCAGAAGGGCGCCAAGGCGCCGCAGGCGGCCGGCGTGATCCACACCGATTTCGAACGCGGCTTCATTCGCGCACAGACCATCGGCTACAATGATTTCGTGACGCTCGGCGGCGAAGTGGCCGCACGCGACGCCGGAAAGGCCCGCGACGAGGGCAAGGAATATGTGGTGACGGACGGCGACGTGATGCTGTTCAAGTTCAACACCTGATCGCCGGGACAGCCGGCAGGAAAAACATGGTCTTGACGGCGTGGCGATAGCCGGAAATCTTCGTTCCCGGTTTCAGGGAACGACATCATGATCAAGGTTTACATTGCCGAGAACGGGCGCCTAAAACCCGTCGAGCTGTCGTCAGCCGGGCGAGACGCAGCCGTCTGGGTCGACATGCTCTCGCCCACGGAGGACGAGGAAAGGGCCATCGAAGCATGGCTCGGCATAGCAGTGCCGACACGTGCCGACATGGAAGAGATCGAAATCTCGAGCCGCCTCTACAGCGAGGACGGGGCGCACTACATGACGGCAACCCTGACCGCGCGGGCCGATGGCGACCAGCCGCAGATGGGGCCGGTAACCTTCATTCTCAGCCCGGGTGGCACGCTCGTCACGCTTCGCTTTCACGAACCCAGCGCCTTCCAGATCTTTCCGCAGCGCGCCGCGAAGGCCGCCCTTGGCTGCGGCAGTGGCGAGGCGGTGCTCATCAACCTTCTGGAAGTCATCACCGACCGGCTGGCCGACATTCTCGAAAGAGCCGGGCGCGAGATTCTGGAGCTCTCGAGGGGCATATTCCATCCCTCCGAGAAAAAGGCTTCCAAACGCGACCGCGATTTTCAGATCATCCTGCGCCGGATCGGCCGCAAGGAAGACCTGATCTCCAATCTGCAGGACAGTCTTCTGACCATGCAGCGTCTTTCCGGCTTCCTGAGTGCGGTTTCGACCCGCAGCAGCAGGGATGGACGGGCGCGGATCAAAACGCTTTCGCGCGACATAGCCTCGCTCGCCGACCATGCGACGGGGCTTTCCCAGAAAATCGGCTTCCTGCTCGATGCGACGCTCGGCATGATCAGCATCGAGCAGAGCGCCATCATCAAGATATTCTCCGTGGTCGCAGTGATCTTCCTTCCGCCGACGCTTGTCGCCTCGGTCTATGGCATGAATTTCAGCATCATGCCGGAACTGCAATGGCCGCTCGGCTATCCCTTCGCCATTGGTCTCATGGTGCTCTCCGCGCTCCTGCCCTTCTGGTATTTCAAGCGGCGCGGCTGGCTCTAGAGCATCGGACCGAAAAGTGGAATCCGGTTTTCGGATTATTCCGATGCTCCATCAATCGTTTAGATCGTCCTTTGTGCGTCCGAATGGACGCACGGCGATCTAATGCATGTCGCTTTCAAATGAATTCATTTGAAAGTGTTACAGCGTCCTTTGCGCGTCTTATAAGACGCGCGGCGCTGTAACGTCCAGGTCCAGCAATCTTCTCCATCCGGTGCTTGAAGAATGCACTGCTTGCAGCCATAAGGTTCAAGCCTGAACAGGATTGAACCATGACTGACAAAAAGTGGGCGTTTGAAGACCTTGAGCCCGGAGTGACCATTCCCTTCGGCGAAAAAACCGTTGGTGCCGAAGAGATCAAGGATTTCGCACGCCAGTTCGACGCGCAGCCCATGCATCTCGATGAAGAAGCCGGCAAGGCAAGCATTCTGGGCGGGTTATCCGCCTCCGGCTGGCATAGCTGCGCCATCTTCATGCGCATGCTCTACGACGCGCTTCTGGTGGATTCCACGTCGCAGGGCTCTCCAGGCATCACCGAGGCCCGCTGGAGGCGTCCGGTCATTGCCGGCGACACACTGACCGGCCAGACGACCGTGCTGGAGCGCCGGGCCCTGAAATCGCGCCCCGGCATCGGCCTGGTGACCTTTCGTCACCTTGTGACCAACCAGCGCGGCGAAACGGTGATGGAAATGGAGAACCCGATCATGTTCAGAATGCGCGAGGCGGAAGACGCCGCATGAATCTCGACCGCTTCCTGCGCCTCGGCGAAACGATAGTGCTGGGCACCCATACCTTCACCGCTGAAGAGATCATCGCCTTCGGGCGGGCATTCGATCCGCAGCCCTTCCACACGGATGCGGAAGCGGCGCGTGACAGCGTTTTCGGCCGCCTGTGCGCCTCGGGCTGGCATACATGCGCCATGTGGATGCGATACAACCTGATAGGCATCGAACGCGACGCGTTCGGCCCGTGGGAGGGCCCGGACGAGAAGCCGGAATTCGGTCCCTCGCCAGGCTTTTCCAACCTGAAATGGCTAAAACCCGTCTACGAGGGCGACACGATCACCTTCACGCGGGCCGTGACGGGACACCGCCCCCTCGCCTCGCGTCCCGGCTGGCACCTGGTGACACTCGCTGCCGCAGCGCACAGGGCCGACGGCGAGCCGGTGATGAGCTTCGACAATGGCGTGCTGATGAAGGCCGGTTGACTGGAAAACGACCGGCGCAATTGCGCCGGCAGTGAATCAAATGCGGCTTCCACGGTCTCAGAAAGCAAATGAGAGGCCGAACTGAAGGCTGTTATGGCTGACGTTCTTGCGGAACGATCCATTGTAGCTGACAGAAGCCGTAAAGCCCTTCTGCGGCTGGGTGAAGGAGAGCTTGGCGCCGACACCGAAAACATTGCGGCCAGGCACGACCGTACTGGCTTCCATCGGACGGTCCAGCAGCGACGAATTGAGCGTCGAGGCAGTATCGCCAAATGCGCGCGCATAGGAAAGCTCCACTTCCGGTGAGATCGTCCAGCCGCCCTTTGGGAAGGACCGCGACACACGAAGTCCCGGACCGGCCATGGCCGAGGTGAGACGCTCACCCTCGACCGTGTAGCCGAATATTTCCAGACCATCTTCGGAGAACCCTCTCATCTTCTGGCTGCTTCCAAACAAGCGTCCAAACAGGGTGAAGTCGGCAATGGCTGCGTGATATGCCCGCCCGGCCTCGACATTGGAGAAGATGCCTGTTCCGCGTGTTGCGGACGTGGCTTCAGGATTGTCGAGCGCCATCGCCGTTCCTGCAAGGCCGGGAATGGTACGGCGGGTGTGCCTTTGGCGCAGCGATCCGAGACCGGCTGTGCCCTTCGCATACCATGCACCGTTCGACCAGTCGGCATAGCCAAAACCATAAAACCCGTTGCCGGACGCCGTGTTGGCGGTGCTGTCCTCACTGGTGGAGGTGAAGCTGTAGGCAATACCGGCACCGGCTGTGAAACCGTCGCGCTGGACAAGGTCCATGCCTGCGGCGAAGGCCCTGCTGCCTGCCCGCGTGCCAGGGATAGGTCCAGAAGCCGCAAGCTCGGACCGGGTAAGGTCAGTCGCCGCCCAAAGAGCTTCAAGCCTCTGAGACCGTGCAAGCGGGCCAAACGGCAAGCGCGAAACCTGTTCCATGGCAATCTGGCGATTATAGGCCGCTCCGGCGAAGATGGAGCGGCCATACGGTGAGATGGTTTCGACCACATTGCCGAGATCGAGCTTTCCCCAGCCGAAGATCCTGTCGATGCCGGCATCACCGATATCGAGGGTCGTCTGCAGAACCAGCTTGCGCAGATCAAGCATATCAGCATCGGGATAAATCTCGCGTGTAATCGCGAGCGCGCCTGTCACCATCGGAGCGGCAAAGGAAGTGCCCGAAGCATTCAGGTAGCCACCTCCTGGCTCGGCTGCATTCATTCCATCAATGAACACCCGGTCCCCCCTGTTATCCATGATCGCCTTCGCTCCGCCAGGCGCAGCAAGACACCATCGGGCAGCCGGACCGCAAATCTGTGCGTAATTTCCCCGCTCATCTTGTGGGCCAAGGCCTGTTACCGCAAGCCATGTTTCCTCCAGGTCTGGGTACAAACGAGGCAAGCCCGCCGGCAATGCAGGAAGTTCACTCTCGGTTTCGTAGTTGTTGCCGGTTGAAAACACCAACACCCCACCTGAGCGCGCGTAGGGAAGAACGTCCTGATAAAAGGCGGCGGCACCCCTCTCGGATTTATCACCCAGTTCCCAAGAATTGTTCACAATCTCAACGCCCTGCGCCTCAAAATAGCGATAGGAACTCGCGTGGGGTCGAACCAGAGGGTCGCCTACCCGCCACTCAAATGACGAAACGTATAATTTTGCGTCATATGCAACTCCCAGCATCCCCCTGCCATCTTTGTTGGCACCGATAATGCTTGAGACCGCAGTTCCGTGAAATCCCACATAGCGAGCTGCTTCTTCCTCATCTTTATAGGGGTTAAGGTAACCGCCAAGGCGTCCGTTCAAATCGGGGTGTGACGCATCAAAGCCCCAATCGAGAACACCAACTTTTACGTCTTTTCCAGTAAAACCCGCCTCGTGCGCCTTCTGCGCACGAACGGAAGGCACTCCCCAGTTGAAATCAGTTTCGAGATCACCGGTCAACCAATCACCACGAATGGAACTCGCCGAAGCTGATTGAATATTGATGAGGAAAATTAATATTGAAAGGCCGCCGAGCACCAGAGCTCTAGTTCTTTTCCGAATACCCATGTCATCATCCGTATACCCCCTCGGAAGCGACTGATTTTATCGGAATGCGGCCAATAAGTGGCAAAACAATTTAAAAAATCTAATTGTATAGATAAGTACTGTAAATTATATCTAACAATTTATACTTACATAACTATCAATCACCCTCAAAAGCGATCAGCGTGTGAACATCGACGCCAAGCGCTTCGAGCCGGGCGCGGCCGCCGAGATCGGGCAGGTCGATAACGAAGCAGGCAGCAACGATCTCGGCGCCCATCTGGTTCAGAAGCTTGACCGCACCTTCAGCGGTTCCGCCCGTGGCAATCAAGTCATCGACAAGGATGACCTTCTCGCCGCCCGGCGTCACCGCGTCCCTGTGCATCTCCATCTCGTCGATGCCGTATTCGAGGCTGTAGGCCACACGCACCGTGTCGTGCGGGAGCTTGCCTTTCTTCCGGATCGGCACGAAGCCCGACGAGAGCTGGTGCGCGATCGCTCCGCCGAGAATGAAGCCGCGTGCCTCGATGCCGGCGACCTTGTCGACCTTGGCGCCCGCATAGGGGTGAACAAGCTCATCCACCGCCCGGCGAAACGCGCGCGCATTGCCGAGAAGCGTGGTGATATCGCGAAACAGGATACCGGGCTTGGGATAGTCCGGAATGGTGCGGATCGCGGAAAGAAGCGTGTCTTGAAGTGTCTGAGAAGCTGCCATTTGCCCTGCCCCGGTTCAGGTAGTTCTTGCCGCGTTGTGAAGCAAAAGAAAAGGGCGCTGTAAGCGCCCTCCTGTTTTTTCTTGCCTTGCGGGCGCCTTAATGGACGTCCGCCCAGATCTTGCGCTTGGTCAGATACATCAGACCACCGAAGAGCAGCAGGAACACCATGACGACAAAGCCGGTCGACTTGCGGGCTTCCATGTGCGGCTCGGCCGCCCACATGAGGAACGCCGAAACGTCGCGGGCGTACTGGTCCACGGTCTCGGGCGCACCGTCATCATAGGTGACCATGCCCTCCGAAAGCGGCGGCGCCATTGCCAACGAAGCCGATGAGATGAAGTACGGGTTGTAGTAGGTCCCTTCCGGAACGTCATGCCCGTGGGAATCTTCCTCGTAACCCGTCAGAAGCGCGTGAATGTAGTCCGGACCGGCTTCGGCATACTGGGTAAAGATGTCGAAGACGAAGGTCGGAAACCCGCGCTCCACGGCGCGTGCCTTGGCGATCAGCGAAAAGTCCGGAGGAACCGCGCCATTGTTCGATGCGGCCGCCTGCTGCGGATTGGCGAACGGTGCCGGGAAACGGTCAGACGGCTTTGCAGCACGCATGAACATGTCACCGGAATCGTCCGGGCCGTCCTCGACTTCGTATTCGGCAGCGATCGCACGAACCTGGGCTTCGGAATAGCCCAGATCCTCAAGATTGCGGAACGCGACGAGGTTCATCGAATGACAGGCGGCGCAGACCTCGCGATAGACCTTGAAGCCGCGCTGCAGCTGGCCCTTGTCATAGGTGCCGAAAGGGCCGGCAAACGACCAGTCCTGCTCGACCGGCTTCTTGATCGGGTACTCAGCCGCACTGGAGGCGGAAACAGCCGCCAGACCAAGACCGAGCGCGGCCAATCCGTTGAGGATGCTCTTCATTGCGAAAATCCCTTTGCGCATTCTCTCGCTCAGCCCTTTGCCTGTTCAGTGGCCGGTGCGCCGGCTGAAGACTTCTTCTCCAGCACTGCTTCCGTGATGGAATTGGGCAGGCGGCGCGGCTTTTCCACCAGGCCGAGAACCGGCATGATCACGATAAAGAAGGCGAAGTAGTAAAGCGTCGCCCCCTGAGCCATCGCCACATAGGTGCCTTCCGCCGGGCGAGAGCCGAGCCAGCCCAGGAAGATCGCGTTCACGACGAAGAGCCAGAAGAACAGCTTGAACCACGGACGGTAGACCGCAGAACGAACCTTCGAGGTATCGAGCCAGGGCACGACGAACAGGACCGCAATGGCGCCGAACATGGCCAGAACACCACCGAGCTTCGAATCGATCGGGCCGATGTTGAAGGTGATGGCACGCAGGATCGCGTAGAACGGCAGGAAGTACCATTCGGGCACGATGTGCGCCGGCGTCTTCAGCGCGTCAGCCTCGATATAGTTGTCGGGGTGACCCAGGAAATTCGGGATGTAGAAGACAAAGTAGGCGAACAGGGCCAGGAACACGACCATGGCGAACGCGTCCTTGACGGTCGCATAGGGCGTGAAGGCCACGGTATCGGTCTTCTGCTTCACCTCGATGCCGGTCGGGTTGGTCTGACCGGTCACGTGCAGCGCCCAGACATGGAGCACGACAACGCCGGCGATCATGAAGGGCAGAAGATAGTGCAGCGAGAAGAAGCGGTTGAGTGTCGGGTTATCGACCGCGAAACCGCCAAGCAGAAGCTGCTGGATCCAGTCACCCACCAGAGGAATGGCGGTGAAGAAGCCGGTGATGACCGTCGCACCCCAGAAGCTCATCTGGCCCCAGGGAAGCACGTAGCCCATGAAGGCCGTCGCCATCATCAGGAGATAGATGATGCAGCCGAGAATCCAGAGCATCTCGCGCGGCGCCTTGTAGGAACCGTAATAGAGACCACGGAAGATGTGCACATAGACGGCGATGAAGAACATCGACGCGCCATTGGAGTGCAGGTAACGCAACAGCCAGCCGGAGTTGACGTCGCGCATGATCTTCTCGACCGAGTTGAAGGCCACCTCGGTGTTGGCTGCGTAATGCATGGCCAGCACGATGCCGGTCACGATCTGCGCCACCAGCATCAGCGACAGGATGCCGCCGAACGTGTAGGCGTAGTTGAGGTTGCGTGGCACCGGATAGGCCACGAAAGAATCATAGACCAGACGCGGAAGCGGCAAACGCGCATCCATCCAGCGGCCAATGCCGCTCTTGGGCGTATAGGTCGAATGTCCAGCGCTCATAGAAAATCCCCTCTCGCCGAGCCTTAGCCGACCTGAATGACGGTGTCGGACACGAATTCGAATGTCGGAACCGCAAGGTTTTCCGGAGCCGGGCCTTTGCGGATACGGCCGGCAGTGTCGTAGTGCGAACCGTGGCACGGGCAGAACCAGCCGCCGAAATCGCCGGCCTGGCCAAGCGGCACACAGCCCAGATGCGTGCAGACGCCGATCATCACCAGCCAGTTTTCCTTGCCCTCGCCCGCAGAACGGTCGATGTCGGTGGCAGGTGCGTCGGCGGCGATGTTGGCATTGCGCGCCACGGGATCCTTCAGATCCTCCAGTGCGACAGCCCGCGCTTCCTCGATTTCCTTATCCGTCCGGTTGCGGATGAACACAGGCCGGCCGCGCCACTTGACGGTCAGGGACATGCCGGGCTCGACGCCGGACACATCGACCTGGATTGACGCCAGCGCGCGGGTGGATGCATCGGGCCGCATCTGGTCGATGAACGGCCATGCAACACCAGCCGCACCGACGGCACCGGCAACGCCTGTTGCGACGTAAAGAAAGTCACGCCTTGTATGTTCGGTCGAATCGGTAGCGCTCACGGGACTGCGATCCTTTCACCTTGAGTCGGCCGGTCGGGACGCCTCATTGCACTTTGAACCCAAGCAAACTCCTGCGCATGACAGGAACTGCCCGGTTCTACCCCCGGCATTTTTCGATGGTTTCTATGCGCCACGCAGGAACTTGTCCAGACGGGGGCGGCCTTACAGGGCAGATTGTCGCGGGGAAAACACCGTGAATAAAGATGACTTAAAAAGTCCTATTTTTCAACGATGCTGCTTCAGCGATGATTTCTGCACGATCTTCATCAATCAAAGCGGCGCGAGTGCCTCGAAGGTGAAGATGGAAGCGCCCGGCTCCAAAGCGCTGTCGGCCCGATAGTCGGCATAGACACCAACCTCCGTAAAGCCGGCGGAGCGCAATGCCAGCTCAAACTCCAGGAGCCCCCAGAGCCGCAGGTGAAAAAGCTGGATCTCGCTGGCCACGAGACGGCCTTCGCGCCAATGCTCGTAACGCAGTTGCGAAAGCGTGGTCTGACGCTGGAAACAGGTCTCCACCCGGCTTTCGACCAATGTGAGAAGGTCGTCCCCCGCCTGCCAGTGCCGTGCCGCGAGCGCGGTGTCGGCAAGGCATGCCAGTGCATCGAGATCGAGGATCAGCCGGCCGCCAGGCTCAAGCGCACCGCGGAAACGCTCAAGCACCGCAAGCGCCTGGCGCGGTTCCGTGATCAGCTGGAAGGAACCCGCGGGAATGATGATGGCATCGAAGCGCGTTTCGCAATCGAAATTCTCAAAGCGTGCGATGTCGACAGGTGACGGCAGGCCACGCGCTTCGCACTCGCTGCGACAGTAGGCCACCATCTCTTCGGAGGCATCGAAACCGCGTATATCGAACCCGGCCTCAAGAAGCGGGATGAGAACACGTCCATTGCCGGCGGCAGGCTCGAGCACCGGACCGGTGCAGCCCGCCAGGCGGTCACGATAGAACTCAATATCCCCGAAAGAGCGGCCTATCGGTTTGTCGAGATGATAAACCCACGAGGCCAGCGTGCCGTAAGCGTTTTCCATGGCGCTGTCTTTCCTGTCTGCCATTGCTGGCAGGCCAGTGCCACGAACCCCTGACGGCAGCAAGCGGGCCAGACCGAAACATCCAGCAGGCCAGCGCTCAGCGTGCACCGAGCCGGGCCAGAACCCTGCCGGGAATGGAAAGATCGGCAATGACATCATCATGCCTGCGCAGGCCGCATAGCTCACGCTGGATAAAATAGCCGTGGACCGCATCAGCAGCGGCATGGAGACGGCGTTCGACCTCCTGACTGTCGGCCGGATCCGCCGCCGCCAGACGCAAGAGCGCCTTCTCGACGCGGCGACCGGCATGACCGAGCGACGAAGCCTGCTCGGCCACGATCTCATGCTGCAGCACCGTGTCGCCGCTGAGAGGATGGGGCACGAGGCCGGTCACGGAACCGGGAAGTCTCAGCATGGCAGAACCCGTTTTCTATCGCTCGACAATCAGAAGCCTAGCCCTGTATTGTGGCGCGCATCGAAGCCATCTTCAACGGCGGGACACCAACGATGACGCTGATCGAGCTTGGAACCTTCACACTGGTTGCCGCACTGCTTGTCATGTCGCCGGGTCCAAACGGCGTGCTGATCGCCAAGACCGTGCCAACCTCGGGCAAGGCGGCGGGCTTCGCCAACATCGCCGGCTTCTTCGCAGCCTTCTACGTCCATGGCGCGCTGTCTATCCTCGGCATTTCGATCATTCTGGTACAATCGGCGCAGCTCTTCTTCGTCGTGAAAATGCTGGGCGCAGCCTATCTCTGCTATATCGGCCTGAAGGCGCTTTGGCAGGCCTGGCGCGGCTTTTCGGCACCGCTTGCCGTCTCGCCGGCGAAGCGCCGGCGCACGCTGGAGCGTGCCGCGCTCGAAGGGTTTCTCACCAATGCGCTCAACCCCAAGGTTTCGATGTTTTATCTTGCGGCGTTTCCGCAGTTCATCCCGGCCAATGCCGATGCCACGTTGTGGGCCTTCGCCCTGGTGGTGATCCACTCGCTCCTGAACATTTTTTGGTTTTCGTCGCTCGTGCTCCTGTTCTCAAGCTTCAAAACGCTCGGCAGCAGCGCCCTCATGCAGCGCTGGCTGAAAGCGCTGACGGGCACGGTGTTCATCGGCTTCGGGCTGAAACTGGCGACCATGCGTCCATAATATCCCCTCAGGCCGCACCCACCTCGGCAAGTGGTGCGCGCTTCCTGACCAGCGTCAGCATGAGCCCGGCAAGAACGAGCGCTGCGGCCGCCATGCGCAGCGGGCCGAAGGTTTCGCCAAGGAACAGTGCGGACGAGCTCATGCCGAAAATCGGTACGAGCAGGGAGAATGGCGCGATCCTTCCGGCACCGTAGGTTCCGATCAGCATTCCCCAGACAGCGAAGCCGAAGATCGTCGCGCCATAAGCGATGTAGAGAACCGCACCCACGCCTGCCCAGGAGACGCTGGACAGCGCGGCCATATCCGCCTCCCAGCCTTCTATCATGAGAGAAAGGGCAAACAGCGGGATCGGCGGGATGAGGCTCACATGGACCATCAGGCGAAACATGTCGACCTTGCCGGCCTGTTTCATCAGAAGGTTGGAAATCGCCCACATGAAGGCGGCAGCGATCGCCAGCGCCAGCCCCGTGATGGTTATGCTTCCATCCACGGTCAGCGCGATCAGCGCGATCCCGCAAAAGGCGACGAAAATACCAAGAAGCTGCATGCGCGTCGGTCGCTCGGCAAGCACGAACGCAGCAAGCATGATGGTGAAAAACGCCTGCGACTGAAGCACGAGCGAAGAAAGGCCGGCGGAAAGACCCACATGCATGCTCCAGAACAGGAGCGTGAACTTGACGATGCCCAGCACGACGGCAATGGCAATCACATAGCGCCAGGCGATCGCCGGCCTGGGCACGAAAAAGGCAAGCGGCAAGGCCGCCGCCGTGAACCGCAAGGCAGAGAAAAGAATCGGCGGAAAGTTGTCGATGCCGACCTTGATCACCACGAAATTGAACCCCCAGACGGCAGTCACGAGAAGCGCCAGCAGAATATGGGGCAATTTCATGCGGATGGTCCTCGGACGGGTAGAAGGGGATACCTCGCTAAAGACCCCACCCCGTCCGGGACTTTCAAATCAAAAAGAACGCCCCTTATCCATCAGCGAAATTGATCGCCGTACCGGCCTTAAGGCCATTTCACCTCGGGCGGCAGGCTGGAGAGGATGGAATTGACATTGCCGCCGGTCTTGAGGCCGAAGATCGTGCCCCGGTCGTAGAGCAGGTTGAACTCCACATAGCGGCCGCGCCGCACCAGTTGCTCCTCGCGGTCGGCCTCGGTCCAGTTTGTGTTGAAGTTCTTGCGCACCAGATGCGGATAGACGACCGCGAAGGCGCGGCCCACATCACGCGTGAAATCGAAATCGGCCTGCCAGCCGCCCTTTTCCTCCGGCGAGCGCAGCCAGTCGTAGAATATGCCGCCGATGCCGCGCGGCTCCTGGCGGTGCGGCAGGTAGAAATACTCGTCGCACCAGGCCTTGTACTTTTCGTAGTCGACAATGGCCGCGTGACGATCGCAGACGAAACGCATGGCCCTGTGAAAGGCCTCCGTATCCGCGTCTTCCTGCGTGCGGCGACGGTCGAGGACCGGAGTCAGATCGGCGCCGCCTCCGAACCACTGACTGGTGGTGACGACCATGCGAGTGTTCATGTGGACGGCCGGCACATGCGGGTTCTGCGGGTGGGCGATCAGCGAAATGCCCGATGCCCAGAAACTCGGATCGCGATCCGCGCCCGGTATCTGCTTGCGAAAGTCCGGCGAAAATTCGCCATGGACGGTGGAAACGTGAATGCCGACTTTTTCAAAGACCCGGCCGTGCATGACAGACATGACGCCGCCGCCGCCCTCGCCGCCATCGCGCTTCCAGGGGGTGCGCTCGAAGCGGCCGGGCGTGCGCGTTGAAAGCGGGCCTGTCAGCGCGTCTTCAAGATCCTCGAAGGCTGCGCAAAGCCTGTCGCGCAGCTCCTCGAACCAGCTGCGCGCAGCCGCTTTCTTGTCTTCGATGTTGTCCGGCAGGCCGGCGGGGAGTTCTGGTCGTTCCATCGTCTTTCCTCTGGCCCGATCCTACGCGACGGTGCGGCAGGCGGACAGTCCTACAAATGACTCGCAATTTTCAACCGCGTTGCCTAAGCTTCTTATCCATCGGGTCAAGGAGTTCTTTCGTGCGTGTGCCCGCAAAACCACCGCTGGAGGGGCTGAAACGCAGCCTCGACAAGCATCGCGCAAGGGCAAGCCGCCTGCCGCGCGATGGGTTTCTGCGGGAGAGTTTTGCCCTGCCCCGCGCACAGGCCCGCGAAAAGGCCCGCGAATGGCTGGAGCGCTGGCCCAAGCAAGCCTACTGGACGGAGATCGAAAGCTGGTGCGAACGCCCCGGCGACGTGATTGAGTTCACCATGCGCCGATTACCGAGCGCCGACTGAGAAGCCTCCCCTCGGACACATCGCCCTTCAGGACCCTTCTCGACGCCACACGACATAGCTTGACTTAAAGTTCACTTGAACTTTTAGGCATCCCTTTCCCTGACAGAGGAAAGAGACGAGATGCCGCCCCACGACACTGACACCCGCACGCCGGGTCACCGTGCGTCCACCCGGGCGCATAATGAACGATCCACACCCTTGGCGGAGCATCGGAGCCGCCGAAAACCGGATTCCACGTTCCCGTTCGATGCGCTAGCGCAACTGCCGCAGCACCTCACCGGCGGCCATGGCCGCACTCATGGCAAGGTTGAGACTGCGCGCGCCTTCCTGCATCGGGATGAGCAGGCGGGCGTCGGCGGCGTCATGGACGCAGGCCGGCGCACCGACCGATTCCCGTCCGAAAAGAAGGATGTCGCCATCGGCATAGGAAAAATCGGTGTAGCGCGTCTCAGCTCTGGTGGTGAAGAGAAGGAGACGGCGCCCTTCTCCCCGGCTCCAGCGCGCGAAGGCCTCCCACGAAGCGTGGCGCACAAGCGCGGCGCGCTCGAGATAGTCCATGCCGGCCCGCTTCAGGTTCCGGTCGGACAGGTCGAAGCCCGCCGGCTCGATCAGGTCGACGGTGAAGCCGAGGCAGGCGGCAAGACGGAGTATGGCCCCGGTATTTCCGGGAATGTCTGGCTGGTAGAGCGCGATACGCATCTGGCTGTGTCTCTCGACATGGCTGGCTGTGGCTTTCCGGTCACACTCCCCAGCGGGAAAACGGAATTGCACGAAAGTGGTTGGCAAGTTGCTGCAACTGTGAGTATAAGCCCATCATTGTCAACGCGAACCGAAGGAGAAAAGCATGGATACGCTTCGACATTGCATGACTTGGCTCCACGCCTTTGGCCCGAAGGCCTGACGGCGGACTCGGTTCGGCACGCTTCCACTGATCTTTCAGACAGCTACGCATCGCAGTCCGTCGGGATTACTCCCCGCTCTTCCAGGACGTTCGCGATGCACAACCGTTTCCCCCGGCGGCCCTTCGGCCGCAACAACGACTTTGTCGTTCCGCAAATAGAACCAACCCGCCCGACCCTGCAGGATCGCAGGCTTGAGGCATGGGCGCTGACGATCGGCGCGACAACAATGCCCGATCAGGAGCCCCATCAACGGCGGCCACATCGCGGTCAGCTTCCAGACGTGGACATGAAATATGCCACGCCGGAGCGCCCCGCACTGTGGACGATGCTGCGGAAGCTGTTCCAATGAGGGAGCTTTCCGCCCACGAACATTCGTTAACCCCCGTCCCGCAGCGCTGCGGGACGGGACAGAATGCGCATGTTTTTCTACAACCCTCAATGGTTGCCGCGCACACAGGCGCTCTGGTCAAATCCGACCGCTGTCGCTATAAGGTGCGTCCCATCAACGAAAACCGCTGGAGGCGGCAATGGACATCAAGATGCTTACCTCCTTCGCCGGCCTGCGCCCGTGGACCACGGCGCCGTACCAGGCCTGACGGCGGGTTTCGTTCTTCAGCTTTTTCACGACAGGCAAAGCAGCAAACGAGCGAATCCGCCGACCGTTTCTTCCGGTTGACACAATGGATTTGCATCATGACTGCACGCTTTCCCAACGGGGGCATCACGCCCCGCACGACAAGTTTCGCCAAAGCCGACCCGGCCGCCTCCGCGCTGCAGCGTGGAAATGACACCGCTCCTGCCACATCGCTTTCAGGAGCCTTCAAGGCCGCTCTCGGCAAGCCCGCGGATCCGCCGCATAATCAAGCCCTGAAAAAGGGCGGTGCCGGGCAACCAACACTGTCGCGCGCCGGCCCCTTGAAGGGACCGGGGAAGACGCGAACGAACAGCCCCGCGGCATCCGTGCCGCGCAAGGGCCATCGATAGCCGAAAGGCACCGCTTTTCCGCCAGCCGCCGCCCGCGGAAAAGCAAATGTAAAACAGACAATTAACCCGCAAACGTGAATCAAGACATCACGTTTGCGGGAACAAGAATGAAAGACGCCTGAGACAATGTTTCAATGGTTCGAACGAAGACTTGAGCCTTTCCCCGCGGAGGAGCCGCAGGAACCGCCCCGCACGTTCTTCGCCTTCTGCCTGCATTTTACGAAGGGCGCATGGCCCTATGTGCTGCTGGGCACGTTTCTCGTGGCGGCCATCGCGCTCGCCGAGGTCTGGATGTTTGCCTTCCTGGGCGACATTGTCGACTGGCTGTCGGGGCGCGACCCGGCCACATTCCTGGACGAGGAAGGGCTGCGCCTTATCGGCATGGCGGGCTTCATCCTTCTGATCCTGCCGGGGCTGATCCTGCTTACCGGCCTCAACAACCACCAGATTCTGATGGGCAACTACCCCATGCGCGTCCGCTGGCAGGTGCATCGCTATCTGCTCAAGCAGTCGATGAACTTCTATCAGGACGAGTTCGCCGGCCGCATCGCCACCAAGCTGATGCAGACGGCGCTGGCAGTGCGCGAATGCGTGGTCAAGACCTTCGACGTCTTCAACTATGTTGTGATCTATTTCGTCGGAATCCTGTTTTTGACCGCCTCTGCCGACTGGCGCCTGTCACTCCCGATCCTCTTCTGGCTCGGTGGTTACATCGCCCTGATGGTCTACTTCATCCCGCGCCTTGGCAAGGTTGCCGAGAAGCAGGCCGATGCGCGCTCGGTCATGACCGGGCGCGTGGTGGACAGCTACACCAACATCCAGACGGTGAAGCTGTTCTCTCACGCGCAGCGCGAGGCCGGCTACGCGCGCGACGGCATGAACGGTTTTCTCCAGACCGTCTACACCCAGTTCCGGTATGTCACGAGCCTTTACGGGCTTCTCTATTTCCTGAACTCGGCGTGCCTTGTGGGCGTGGGCTATCTGTCGATCAGTCTCTGGATCGCCGGGGAAATTTCCGTTGGCGCGGTCGCGGTCGCCATTGGCCTCGTTCTGCGTCTCTGGAACATGTCGCAGTGGATCATGTGGGAACTAACGGGGCTGTTCGAGAATGTCGGCACCGTGCAGGACGGCATCAGTTCGATCTCGCTGCCGAGGCTGGTCGAAGACAGGCCCGGCGCAAAAGCGCTTGCGGTGCCCGAAGGCCGGATCGAGTTCGACGGAATCGGCTTTCACTACGGCAAGAAAGGCGGTGTGATCGAGGATCTGTCACTGACCATCAAACCTGGCGAAAAGGTCGGGCTGGTCGGACGCTCGGGCGCCGGCAAGTCGACGCTGGTCAACCTGCTCTTGCGTTTCTACGACCTGGAGCGTGGCCGCATCGTGATTGACGGGCAGGACATTGCCGGGGTCACGCAGGATTCGCTGCGTGCCGAGATCAGCATGGTGACTCAGGACACCTCCCTGCTTCACCGCTCGGTGCGCGACAACATCCTCTATGGCCGCCCCGATGCAACCGAGGAGATGATGCTGGAAGCAGCCAGGCGCGCGGAGGCGATGGGCTTCATCGGCGGGCTGAGCGACCCGAAGGGCCGCAGGGGCTTCGATGCCCATGTGGGCGAGCGGGGCGTAAAACTCTCCGGTGGCCAGCGCCAGCGCATTGCCATCGCCCGCGTCATGCTGAAGGATGCACCGATCCTCATTCTCGACGAGGCGACCTCGGCGCTCGATTCGGAAGTCGAGGCGGCAATCCAGGAGAATCTCTATCGCCTGATGGAGGGCAAGACGGTGATCGCAATCGCTCACCGGCTCTCCACCATCGCCGCCATGGACCGCCTCGTGGTGATGGACAGAGGCCGGATCGTCGAGGAAGGCACGCATGACGAGCTGGTGGCCGCCGGCGGGCTTTATGCGGGCCTCTGGCAGCGCCAGTCCGGCGGGTTCCTCGATCTGGAAGTGAGTGAGGCAGCAGAATGAACGAAGACGAGAAAAGCAGAGAACCGCCCAGATCGGAAAGCCTCTGGCGCAGTGTCGAAGGGGTCATCGACCCCTTCGGCGACACCGGGCGCTCCGTGCTGCCGGTCAAGGCGCATGAGTTCATCCTGTTCTTCGCCCGACAGGCCAAATGGCCCTTTATCCTGCTTCTGATTGCCGGCGGCCTGATGGGCGCCGTCGACGCAGGACTTTACTGGGCTCTCGGCTGGCTGATCGATCTTCTGGATTCTTCCTCGCCGCAGACACTGATCGCCGAGCACTGGGAAAAACTCGCGGCCTTTCTCGTGCTGCTCCTGGTGATCCGCGCGGTGGTGATCATCGGCAACACGATCCTTGAAGAGCAGGTCATCGCGCCGGCCTTCTATCAGCGTGTGCGCTGGCAGGCGTTCCGCCGCGTGATCGAACAGCCCTACGAATTCTATCAGAACGACTTTGCAGGCCGCATCGCCACCAAGATTCTCCAGGGCGGCGAGGCGACCGGTGATTTCATCATCAACGTTCTGCAGACCATGTGGAGCTTCCTCACCTTCGTGGTGCTGGCAGCCTCCATCCTGACCGTACTCGACCCGTTCATGGGACTGGTGGTCCTGCTGTGGCTGGTGGCCTATGTGGCGATTGCCCGCTATCTGCTGCCTCCGCTGCGGCGGGCAGGCCGCCGCACGGCGGACCAGCGTTCGATCCTCAACGGGCGCATGGTGGACGCTTTTACAAACATTCTGGCGGTCAAGCTGTTCGACAGCGGGCAGCGCGAGCACTCCTATGTGCGCGAGGGCATGGCGCATTTCCTGAGCGCCGTGCAGACACTGACGCGCGCCATCACCCGTGTGCGCGTGACGGTTGCCATCGTCAACGGCTTCATGATGGCGGCGATCTTCGTTCTTGCCGTGTCCCGCTGGCTGGACAGCGCCATCACCACCGGTGAGATCGCGGCCGCGATGGGCCTTGTCTTCCGTCTCAACCAGATGTCGGGCTGGATGATGTTCAACATCAACGGACTGATCCGCAATTACGCGACCGTACAGGATTCCACCACGGTGGTTTCGGTCGAGCCGGCAATCCGCGATGCGGAGGACGCGCTGGAAATGGAGCGTGCGAAAGGCGATATCCGTTTCGACAACGTCACGTTCAATCACGGCAAGGAAAGCGGCATCATCAAGGGGCTTGACCTGCACATCAAGCCGGGCGAGCGGGTCGCGCTGGTCGGACCTTCGGGCGCCGGCAAGACCACGATCGTGAACCTGATGCTGCGGCTTTTCGAGGCCGAGCATGGAAAAATCCTGCTCGACGGGCAGGACATCACGCAGCTGACACAGGCCTCGCTGCGCGCCCAGTTCGGCGTGGTGAGCCAGGAGCCCATGCTGATGCACCGTTCGATCCGCGACAACATCGCCTATGGCCGGGGCAAGGCCACCGACGAGGAGATTGTCGCCGCGGCGAAGCGCGCCTCGGCCCATGAGTTCATCCTCGACGTGTCGGACCCGAAGGGCCGCACCGGCTATGATGCGGTGGTGGGCGAACGGGGCGTCAAGCTCTCCGGCGGCCAGCGCCAGCGCATCGCCATCGCCCGCATGATGCTGAAGAACGCGCCGATCCTCATCCTCGACGAGGCAACCTCGGCGCTCGATTCGGAGATCGAAGCGGTGATCCAGGAAAACCTCGAGCGGCTGATGGAGAACAAGACGGTGATCGCCGTGGCGCACCGTCTTTCCACCATCGCCGCGCTCGACCGGATCATCGTGCTGGACCAGGGTCGCATCGTGGAGGAAGGCTCCCATGAGGCGCTGGTGGAACGGGACGGGCTTTACGCCCAGCTCTGGAAGCGCCAGTCCGGCGGCTTTCTCGGCGGGAGGATGGCGGCGGAGTAGCCACTCCGGCAGGCGCAGGCGGCGGTGCGGTGAGCGTGACCGCCTCTCCGTTTGCCATCCGGCCGAGATTGCGCATGGGCAGATCCGCCAGCTCCCGCATCGACATCGCTCGAAGCGCCGGATGGGCCAGCGGATCGTCCTGCCATTCAGCTTCCTCCAGCGCTGTTCGAGCCTGCCGGTAACGGATGCTGAAAGCCTGAAATTTTATCCAGAAAAACTGTATCATTGCATTCCCTTTTGCGAGGAATGGAGTTTTCGACAGGCAAAATCACGCTATTTCCGCAGCTTTTCAATGGAGATTGCCTGCGGGATGTTTTAGAAAAACTATATGAAACATCTGCCGAGGGTTCATCTGAACGGACTGCGCACCGTGGAAGCGGTCGGGCGATGCGGCTCCCTGAGTGCCGCGGCTGAGGAGCTGGGCGTTTCGGTCGGAGCCGTAAGCCAGCAGGTCATCAAGACCGAGGCGCAGCTTGGCGCGGCGATCTTTGAACGGACGGGCCGCGGCATTCGTCCGACGACGCTCGGCCGGCAGTTTATCGAGCGGCTTGGCATCGGTTTTCACACGCTCGATGCGGCGGTCGCAATGACCCGGCATGACACGGATTCGATCCTGACGATTTCTGTGGCGCCGGTTTTCGCCTCCAAATGGCTGGTGCCGCGGCTCACGCGCTACACCAGGGCGCATCCGGAGACCAAGCTGCGGCTGGAAGCGGCCATCGGCCTGGCCCACCCCGACAGCACGGACATCGACCTCGCGATCCGCGTCGGAGAGGGAAACTGGCCGGGGGTGAAGGTGGAACACCTGCTGCCGCAGGAAGTGTTTCCCGTCTGCGCGCCCTCGATTGCCAAAGCGCTCGAAACGCCGGAAGACGTGCTCACCGCGCCGATCATCCGCGACGCCAATTCCAACATCGAATGGGATGTGTGGCTGAAACCGCTTGGCCTGGACGAACGGGACCTGGCGGAAGGCGATACGTTCACCGATGCCGCGCTCTGCCTCGATGCGGCGATTGCCGGCCAGGGCGTGATGCTCGCCTGGCACACGCTCGCCCATGATGCGCTCCGCGCCGGACAGCTTGTCGCCCCGTTCCGCGAGCGGGCGACAACACGCTTCAGCTACTGGCTGATCACCTCGCAGAACCGGCCGGAGCCCGCCAGAGTGCGTGACTTCAAGGTCTGGCTGCGAGACGAAATTGCGCAAATGCTGGCGGAATAACGGTTGTCCTTACGGTAACGCCTGCACGACAGGATCACGATTTTTGTCACCGGCAACCTCTCGCCCCATTCCGTGTTATAGTCTATGGCACGCATAAACTGAGAACAGGAGGACAGTCTCATGAAGGAATTTCATTGCGGCTCGCTCGTTCCAGGCTGCGAGTGGCACACACGCCACGAGGAGGAGGCGGAAGTCATCCGTCGGGCAGCCGAGCATATGCGCGAGGCCCACGGTGAAACCGTGATCCGCGAAAGCATGGTGGAGGCCATCCGCTCGCGCATCGCTGAATCCCGCAACGCGGCCTGACCATGCGTATCCCGCCGGCAATCTCAGCCGGCGGACGAGATCATTGCCGCGGCGCGCTCCAGCAGCGCGTCGCGTTTCAACGAGAAATCCGAGGCGATCCACTCCTCTTCCAGCCGGGCGAGCACCTCCCCGACCGCCTTTCCCTTTTCCAGACCGAGCTTTGCCAGATCGTTTCCGTTGACCGGGAATGAGGGCTTTTTCCATGCTTCGGCGAGCTTCATGAGACGGGTGTAGCCGGCAGCCTCCATCAGCGCCCTGTCATCCCCTGTTGCGCGCGCACGGGCGCTGACAAGAGCCAGCTTCAGACGCCATGAAAGACCTTTTGCATCAGCCCTGTAGGCAAGTTTCCTGAATCCGCTTTCGCTCACGTCCGCCGCCGGAAGCGGCGCGCCCGCCCAGCCCTCGAATGCGGCCCTTTCGGCGTTTGAGAGGCGCAGGCGTCTGCCGAGTTCGGCGATGCGGGGCTCGTGGGGCGGAATGATCGCGGCCAGCCGCAGAAGCGGGTCCGGCTGCCAGCCGAATGCCTGCTCGGCCTCGATCAGCGGGCCAATCGTGTCGATACCCCATTTTTCCGATTCCGGCAGGATTGTCGTCAGCACACCGGTCTGGCGCATCCACAGGAGCGCGCGTGAGGGGTCGGGCGCGGACAGGAGCTTCTTCAGTTCGGCCCAGACGCGCTCGGCAGACAGACGCTCCAGCCCGTCACGGTGACGCGCACAGGCCTTCAATCCCGCGGCATCGGGACGGCCCCGGCCATACCAGGCAAAGAAGCGGAAAAACCGCAGGATGCGCAGATAATCCTCGGTGATGCGCGTATCGGCATCGCCTATGAAGCGGAGTGTGCGGTTTTCCAGATCCGGCAAACCGCCAACCAGATCGACAATTTCGCCATCGGCGCGGGCGTAAAGCGCATTGATCGTGAAATCGCGCCGCTCCGCATCGCTGCGCCAGTCGCGTCCGAAGGTGACGCTGGCGTGGCGGCCATCGGTTTCCACATCGGCCCGCAGTGTCGTCACCTCCCATGCGCGACCGTCGGCGATCACCGTGACGGTGCCGTGATCGATGCCGGTGGGCGCGGTGCGGAAGCCGGCGCTGCGTGCGCGGCGCACGGTCTCACCCGGCTCCGTGGTGGTGGCAATGTCGATGTCGGTCACGGTCTGGCCAAGCAGCGTGTTGCGGACCGCGCCGCCGACGATGCGCGCTTCCTCGCCATCGGTGGAAAGAGCGGCAAGCAGCGTCTGGAGCTTTTCGTCGGCCAGCCATTTCGAATCTGAAATCAACCGCTTGTCCATCAAGCATAAAGTCTTTCGTAAAGAGTGCGAATGATGCCCGCCGTGACGCCCCAGATGAAGCGGTCGCCGAATGGCATTGTGTAATAGAACCGCTCCTTCTCCTGCCACAGACGGCTCTCGCGCCGGTGGTTGGCAGGGTCCATCAGGAAGGCGAGCGGCACTTCGAAGGCGGCATCCACCTCATCCGGGTTGATGTGCAAATCGAAGCCCGGCTGCACGATGCCCAGCACCGGCGCGATGCGGTATCCGCTGCCGGTGGAATAATCAGGCATGCGGCCGACCACATCGACAGCACCCGGGAGAAGACCGATCTCCTCGTCCGCCTCGCGCAGCGCCGCCGCCTCTGGCGAAGCATCCTCCGGATCGATACGCCCGCCGGGGAAGGCAATCTGGCCGGAGTGACTGCGCAGCGCCTGCGTGCGCTGGGTCAGGATAACCGACGCACCGCCGGCGTGGTCGACAACCGGGATGAGCACCGCCGCATCCCGCAGACCCGGGCGCACGATCATCTCGCGCAGGTCGGGGTTCAGGCTGTGATCGCCGTAGTCCTGCGCGCCCGCAGGCCCCTGCTGGCGCGCCGCGCGGCGGCGAAACTCCTCGGCCGAAAACAGGGTTTTGGGCGGACGGGTCATGGTCAT
Organism: Nitratireductor lacus; assembly: GCF_056431025.1. Lineage (NCBI taxonomy): Bacteria > Pseudomonadati > Pseudomonadota > Alphaproteobacteria > Hyphomicrobiales > Phyllobacteriaceae > Nitratireductor > Nitratireductor lacus. The sequence continues at coordinate 108,172 of NZ_JBWKMB010000010.1, forward strand.
TGCGACAGCCTGTGCAGTTCGGCAACGGGCATCACGGGGAAGACGCAGCCGCGCGAGCGAATGGCGAACATCGCCTGCCCTTCGATCTCGATCTCTTCCCCCACTTCCACCAGGTCATACATGACGGACCGCGCCACCAGCGCCTCGAGCCGTCCGCGCACATGCAGATAGGGTTTCAGTCCGCCGGTTTCCGGCTGATCCACAAAACGCAGTTCATGGTCCGGCCCGGCTTCGACCACATCACCCACATTGGTGCGGAAAGTCAGCGCCTGCTCGTCGTCCTCCCCGGTCACAACCATCTCGACGGCAATAAATGGAGCATCCTCGACGCGGATGCCGACTTTTTCCACCGGAGTTACGAGATAGGTTTTGCCGTCCTCATCCTTGCGCAGAACGGAGGAGAAAAGCTGCACCAGAGCCGGGCGGCCTATGGGTGTCCCCATGTAAAACCAGGTGCCATCCGCCCTGATCTCCATGTCGAGATCGCCACAAAAGGCGGGGTTCCAGCGCTCCACGGGGGGCACGCCCTTGCCGGCGCGGGCAGCGCGGGCGATCAACGCCTCGAGACTGACAGCGTCTCCGGCCGATGCGAGACTTGATGTGCTCATGCTCTTTTCATTGTCCATGGTCACGAAATAGTCACTGTTGTTTCGCTTGTCAGCCTTGTTCAGTGTTTTAAATTTGCCAAAGGGACGTGACGGCACGAATCGCTTCATGCACGTGCCGCGTGATCCGTTACCGGCCCCGGAACGCTCCCCGAACGCTCCCGGGCCACATCGGGGCCACCCTGCGGGGCTTCAACAAGGATCGAGACGGCATGAGCATTGTTTCCAAAAACCAGATGCCGGGCGAGAAGCCCCTGAGCGACAAGGAGATGATCGCTGCGGCGGAGCGCGCGCTGGCCGACATCGCAAAAGTGCGAGAGGGCGTCGGCAGGGTCATTTTCGGTCAGGAAGCAGTGGTGGAACGCACGCTTGTGGCCATCCTCGCCGGAGGCCATGCACTGCTCGTCGGGGTGCCGGGGCTCGCCAAGACCAAACTGGTGGAAACGCTGGGCGTGGTTCTCGGCCTCGACGCACGGCGCATCCAGTTCACACCGGATCTGATGCCCTCGGACATTCTGGGTTCGGAAGTGATGGAGCAGGATGAGAAGGGCAAACGCTCCTTCCGCTTCCTGCCCGGCCCGATCTTCTCGCAGCTTCTGATGGCCGACGAGATCAACCGCGCCAGCCCGCGCACGCAGTCGGCGCTTTTGCAGTCGATGCAGGAATATCACGTGACCGTGGCCGGCCACCGGCATGACCTGCCCTCGCCCTTCCATGTGCTCGCAACGCAGAACCCGCTGGAGCAGGAAGGCACCTACCCGCTGCCGGAAGCCCAGCTCGACCGCTTTTTGATGCAGGTGGACATACTCTATCCCGAGATCGAGGCCGAACGGCGCATCCTTCTGGAGACAACGGGCGTGGATGAGGCCGAGGCGGAAAACACGCTCTCGCCGGAACGGCTGAAGGAAATCCAGATGCTGATCCGCCGCATGCCAGTGCCCGAAAGCGTGGTCGATGCGATTCTTCAACTGGTGCGCACGGCCAGACCCGGCGTCGGCAACCCCGACACCGACCGCCACGTGGCATGGGGCCCCGGCCCGCGCGCCAGCCAGGCACTAACGCTGTGCGCCCGTGCCCGCGCGCTCTATGATGGGCGGCTGGCACCCTCGGTGGACGATGTGCGGGCACTGGCAGAGCCCGTACTCCAGCATCGCATGGCGCTGACATTCGCAGCGCGCGCGGAGGGCATGACGGTGCGCGATGTGATCCGGCGTCTCGTAAAAGCGCTCGACTGATGGGCCTCGTGCTCCAGATAGGATCTTGATGGCAAAGATCGGCGAAGTTTCCACACCGGTCGCATCGAGCGATGCGCTGGTCCGCGCGCGTGCGCGGGCCGCGCTGATGCCCGACCTGCTTGTGGATGCGAGGCGCGTGGCCAACAATGTGATCGCCGGCTGGCACGGACGGCGCAAGCGCGGCATCGGCGAGAATTTCTGGCAGTTCCGCCCCTATGTGGAGGGTGAAGCGGTCTCACGCATCGACTGGCGACGTTCGGCGCGTGACGACCATCTCTACGTGCGCGACCGCGAGTGGGAGGCGGCCCACACGGTGTGGCTGTGGGCCGATCCTTCACCGTCCATGCTATACCAGTCTTCGCTGGCGCCGACAGCCAAGGAAGCGCGGGCGCTGGTGTTGACCTTTGCACTGGCCGAGCTTCTGTCACGCAGCGGTGAACGGATCGCCTGGCCCGGCGTGACCGACCCGTTTTCAGCCCGCAACGGCGCCGAACGGCTGGCCGCTCAGCTCCTGCACACGCCCGACCTGCCCGCGCGGCCCGACCTTTTGCAGATCCGCCGTTTCTCCGACGTGGTGCTGGCGAGCGACTTTCTCGATCCGGTGGAAGAAACGATCGCCTGGCTCGACCAACTGGCGAGCCGCGGCGCGCGCGCGCATCTGATCGAGATCGCCGATCCGGCGGAAGAAAGCTTTCCCTATGCCGGGCGTACCGAGTTTGCCGACCCTGAAACCGGCGAGAAGCTGACGGCGGGACGTGCCGAAATGCTGGCCGACGATTACCGCCGGCTTTATCTCGCCCGGCGCGAAGAACTGGCCGGCTGGTGCAAGCGGCTCGGCTGGAGCTATACCGTGCATCACACGGACCGACCTGCTGCACAGGCGCTGGTCGCCGTGCACAATGCCATGAGCGCGGATGCGGGCTTTGGCGCGGAGGGCGGCCTGTGAACTGGTTCTCCCTGAGCTTCGCACAACCGTTCCTGCTGTGGGGCCTGATCGCCCTGCCGGTGATCTGGTGGCTTTTACGTCTCACTCCACCACGCCCGCAGACGGAAACCTTTCCACCGCTGAAAATTCTGGCACGCGTGGTCAGGCGCGAAGAGACACCGCACAAGAGCCCGTGGTGGCTCACGCTGCTCAGACTGCTGCTTGCCGCACTGGTGATCCTCGCGCTGGCCGATCCGGTGCTGAACCCACGCGAAAAGGCAGCCGGCGAAGGGGCGGCACTCGCCATCGTTCTCGACAATGGCTGGGCCGCCGCCCCCGACTGGGAGGAGCGCGTGGCGACCGCAGCGCGCCTGATCGAAGACGCCCGCGCCAATGAACAGCCCGTGGTGCTGGCGCTGACTGCGGAAGAGCAGAACCAGGAGGTCGGGCCCTTCGATGCAGACACCGCTCTGGAGCGGTTGAATGCGGCGCAGCCACGGCCTGTACCGGCCAACAGGCCGGCGATTTTTGGACGCGTGGCAGGAGTGCTTTCCGATTTTCCGGGTGCGGCAATCGCCGTGCTTTCCGACGGGCTGGCAATGAGCGGTGACGAAGCGGCCTTCGCCGAGCTTTTCTCCGGCGGGCCTGCCGAAGTGCTCTGGGCTGAACCGGAACGGCTTTCGCTGCTTGCCGCAACCGATGCGCAGAACATGGCGGAAGCCTTCGAAGTGACGGCGACGCGCGCAGCGGGCGACACCGGTCCCCGCCAGGCGGTCGCCTTTGCCAGCGACGACCGGGGCCGCCGCATCGCCGAAACGACAATCACGTTCGGCGCGGGCGAAACCCGGGCGACGGGCGCCATGCGCCTTCCCTTCGAGCTGCGAAACGACTTCGTGTCCGTGGGGATTGAGGGCCAGAATCAGGCCGCCGGCCTGCGCGTGCTCGATGAAAACAGCAAACGCCGACGCATTGGCCTGATTTCGCAGAGCGAGGCCGATCAGGCGCAACCACTGCTTTCGCCGCTCTACTACATCGAACGGGCGCTCGCGCCCTTCGCGGACCTCATGCAGCCTTCCAGCGCCGAGCTGACGGAAGCGCTGCCGGAGCTTCTGGAGCAAAACCCGGCGGTCATCGTCATGGCCGATGTGGGTACGCTGCCGGCAGCCCCGCGTCAGGCGCTGATCGACTGGGTGAACGGCGGCGGCACGCTGGTGCGCTTTGCCGGACCCCGTCTGGCTGCTGCCGACAATGACGAAGACCTTCTGCCCGTGCGCCTCAGGCTGGGTGAACGTTCGCTGGGCGGTGCGCTCTCCTGGACCGAGCCGCAGCCCGTGGCGGAATTCCCGCCCAATGGTCCCTTCTCCGATCTCGCGCCACCGCGCGACGTGACGGTGAACCGTCAGGTTCTGGCCGAACCCTCACCTGATATCGTGGAACGAAGCTGGGCAAATCTGGCCGATGGCACACCGCTCGTCACCGGCGTTTCGCGCGGCGAAGGCCAGATCGTGCTCTTTCACGTAACCCCCGAAGCCACCTGGTCGAACCTGCCCATTTCCGGCAGTTTCGTGGAAATGCTGCGCCGGATCGTCCAGCTCTCCCGCAACCAGGGCGCGCTCAACAATGCGGGAGCAGAAGGCGGGCGAGCGCTTGCACCGTATCGCCTGATTTCGGCGGAAGGGCGCCTCGTGCCGCCTTCCGGCGAGGCCGAGCCTCTTACCGCAGACACAAACGCCGTGACACTGAAACACCCGCCCGGCCTCTATGGCAGTGAGGAAGGCGTGGTGGCGCACAATCTGCTTGCGCCCGACGCGGAGCTGACCCCGATCACGCGACCCAAAACCCCTGCCCCGATGACCGCCATCTCCTATGGCCTGGACGAACAGCAGCCCTTGAAAGGCCCGCTCTTTGCCGCCGCCCTCGCCCTACTGGCGCTCGACACACTCGCCGTACTCTGGCTCGGGGGGCGGCTGCGCCGCAAACCGAAACTGGCGAAGGGTGCGGCCGCCCTATTGGCCATGGCCCTGACGCTTGCCATGATGACACCGGATGCAGCCCGCGCGCAGGACGAGCGCACCGGCGAGAAAGACGCGATCGAGGCGATTTCGCAGACACGCATCGCCTATGTCATCACCGGGCTTTCCTCGCTCGACGCCACGAGCCGCGCCGGTCTTCAGGGCCTGTCGACCTTTCTCGCCGCCAAAACGGCTCTGGAGCCGGGCGCGCCGGCCGGCGTCGACATCGCCACGGATGAACTCTCTTTCTATCCGCTGATCTACTGGCCCATCGACCCTGACGCACCGATGCCGAACGAGGAGGCCATCGCCCGGATCGACGCCTATATGCAGTCTGGCGGAACGGTTCTTTTCGATACGCGCGACCAGTATTCGAACGGGTTTGGCTCGGATGCCGTGACACCGGCCACGCAGCGCCTGCGCGATATCCTTTCCGGCCTCAACGTGCCGCCGCTGGAACCGGTGCCGGACGATCATGTGCTGACGAAATCCTTCTTCATCCTGCCGGAGTTCCCGGGCCGCTATCGCGGCAGCCCGCTCTGGGTGGAAGCATCCCTGGGTTCCTCCACCCGCACCGACCGGCCTGTGCGGGTGGGCGACGGGGTGACGCCAATCATGATCACCGGCAACGACCTTGCAGGCGCCTGGGCGCTGGACGCCAGCGGCGAACCGCTTCTGCCGACCGTGCCCAACGACCCGCTGCAGCGCCTTTATGCCTACCGTGCCGGCGTGAACATCATGATGTACATGCTCACGGGCAACTACAAATCGGACCAGGTGCATGTGCCGGTCCTGCTGGAACGGCTGGGGCAATAGCATGAACTGGTCGCTCAGTTTCGAACCATTTTTCCCCTGGCCCGTTCTGGCGGCGCTGCTGATACCGGTGGCGCTTCTCACAGGCGCCGGGCTGTGGACACGGCAGCGCGGCGCGTGGCTCAGACTTGCAGCACTGGCAGCACTTGGCGCTGCGCTGGCCAATCCGGTGCTTCTGGATGAAGAGCGTGAACCGCTCAAAAGCGTGGTGGCCGTGGTGGTCGACGAGAGCCAGAGCCAGACCACCATCGACGGTCGCAGCGCCATGACCGACGAGGCGGCTGCCGAGCTGGAGGCAAGGCTCGCCCGCTTCAGGGAATTCGAAACCCGTGTGGTGCGCACCGGGCGTACCTCCTCGGCAACAGAAAACGCACAGACGCATCTTTTCGAGGCACTCGACAGCGCACTGCGCGACGTGCCGCCCTCCCGCGTTGGCGGCGCGATTCTGGTCACCGACGGGCAGGTGCATGACATTCCCGATAATGCGGCAGCACTTGGTGCCCCGATCCATGGCCTGATCACCGGCGAGGCCGACGAGATGGACCGCCGCATCCGCTTCGAACGCGCGCCGCGTTTCGGCATTGTCGGCAAGCCGCTGGAAATGACCTATCGGGTCATTGCCACAGGCGACCAGCGCGGCCCGGTGGATGTTCGCGTCATCATCAACGGCGAGGAACTCTTTATCGAGGAGGCGCTGATCGGCCGCGAGACGCTGCTCGAGATCGACGTGCCGAATGCCGGTCGCAACATCATCGAACTGGCCATAGACCCCGTCGACGGGGAACTGACGGATGTGAACAACCGCGCGGTCGCGCTGGTTGACGGCATCCGCGAAAACCTGCGCGTGCTGCTGGTTTCGGGCGAACCGCATTCGGGCGAGCGCACCTGGCGGAACCTGCTGAAATCCGATGCCTCGGTGGATCTCGTTCACTTCACCATTCTGCGCCCGCCGGAAAAGCAGGACGGGACGCCGATCAACGAGCTTTCGCTGATCGCCTTTCCCACGCGCGAACTCTTTGTCGAAAAGATCGACGATTTCGACCTGATCATCTTCGACCGCTACCAGCACCGCGATGTGCTGCCGATCCTCTACTACGACTATATCGCCGAATATGTGGAGAATGGCGGTGCGCTGCTGATCGCGGCGGGGCCGGAATTCGCTGGCAACCAGTCCATCGCCCGCACACCACTGATCGCCGCCCTGCCCGGCCTGCCGACAGGCGATGTGGTGGAACAGGGTTTTTATCCGCGCCTGACCGAGACCGGCGAACGCCACCCGGTGACGCGCGGCCTTGAAGGGGCGGCGTCCGAGCCACCCGCCTGGAGCCGCTGGTTCCGCCTGATCGGCATCGACCGGCCAGACGGGCAGGTGGTGATGCAGGGGGCCAACGAGCAGCCGCTTCTCATTCTGAACCGCAAGGGCGAGGGTCGTGTCGGCATGTTCCTCTCCGATCAGGGCTGGCTGTGGGCCCGCGGCTTCGAGGGTGGCGGCCCGCATGTGGCGCTCTATCGTCGCATCGCCCACTGGCTGATGAAGGAGCCGGAGCTCGAGGAAGAGCGCCTTTCGGCGGCGGGCCGCGGCATGCGGCTCGAGATCACACGCCAGACAATGGAAGAAAGCGCGCCGCAGGCCGAGATCACCACGCCTTCCGGGAACACGCTATCGGCCGAGCTCGGCCCCGCCGGGCCAGGCCGCTTCTCCACAAGCCTGGAGACGAATGAAATAGGCATCTACAGCATCGCCAATGGCGATCTGACAACGCTCGCCCATGTGGGACCGGTGAACGCGCCGGAATTCGGCGACATGATCTCCACGGAGGAAAAGCTTGTACCGGCCGCCGATGCGACAGGCGGCTCGGTGCGCAGAATTGCCGATAACGACCTGCCCAATATCGTTCCCGTGCGCCGCACCGGCAGCGCATCGGGCAATGACTGGATCGGGTTCAGAACCACCGATGACAGCATTCTGAAAGCCGTACGCCGGGTGCCTGTCTTCACCGGATTCCTGGCGCTCGCGCTGCTGCTCTTCGCCTTCGGGGCAATGTGGTATCGCGAGGGGCGCTGAACGCCGGCGCCCAAGCCGAATTCAGCAATTGTAGACCACCGGCTCGCCGGCGCTGTTCCGTGTTTCGCAGAGGCGCTCTTTTCCCGGATGGCCGCCCTTCAGATAGGGTGGCGGCGTGGCGCTCCCCGTCAGTGCGCCCGGCCCGCGCTGCTCCACGCTGTAGGGTTCGGGAGAAAGACATCCTGTCAAAAGGAGAGAGGTGCACGAAAATATTATGAAATAACGCATTTATTTTTCTCTGTACAAATTTCTACAATAACAAATATAATCACAAATCACCTATAAATAGGCAATCTGTATTCCACAATTATTTCCCAGAGTCGAGATTATCTTACAAGTGCGGCGTGCGTAACGTCGCCCTTCAGCGTCGCCACCGCCCCTTTTTGCAGTTCGGCGGCCAGAAGGCGCTCTGCATCGACCGGGCGCGGCATGGAAAGCTGACCGTTGGGAATCTTCTGAAAGCCGAGCGGACCATAGTAAGGGGCATCGCCGACGAGCACGACCGAGCCCGCGCCGGCTTCGCGCGCGGCCTCGACGGCAATGGCCACAAGCTTGCGGCCAATGCCTATGCTCTTGAAGGCGGGCCGCACCGCAAGCGGGCCGAGCAGGAGCGCCCGCCCCTCGCCGGCTGCGATCCATGTCATGCGAACCGAGGCGATGACGTGGTTTTGATGAACGGCCACGAAGGAGAGTGCCCGGTCATGCGGACCGCCCTCACGAATTTTATAGGCAGCGCGCGTGAAACGACCGGGGCCGAAGGCTTCTTCGTTGATGAGTTCGATTTCAGCGTCGTGGGCCGGCTCTTCCGGCAGGTAGTGAATGTCGGCAGAAGACATGATCAGTTGTTCCGGTGGTCTACGAAAGGTGGAGGCGGCCACGGGCGCGCCTGCCCCATGCCAGGGGCCTTCAGTCCTTTCGTCGTCGCTCCACCAGAAACCGGATCATTGCCGTGCATTTTCCTCGCTGAATGGAATTTTCGCTACCAGCATTTTCCTGGCCCGTCCACTGCAACTTTGCCGCTGAAACGAAATTGTTGACGCAGCGTTTACGCTCCGAACGGTTGGGTTTGCCGGGGCAATGCCCTACATCCGGCGCAAACAAAGGAGTTTTTGAATGGGTTTGCTCGTTGAAGGTGTCTGGCATGACAAGTGGTATGACACGTCGAAAACCGGCGGCCGCTTCGAGCGGTCCAGGTCGCAATTCAGGGATTTCGTCACAAGGGACGGCGCGCCGGCAGAAGGCCGCGAGCGCGGCTTCAGGGCCGAACCCGGTCGCTATCATCTCTATGTCTCGCTTGCCTGTCCCTGGGCACACCGCACACTGATCTTCCGCAAGCTGAAGAAGCTGGAGGACGTGATTTCCGTATCGGTCGTCCATCATTTCATGGGCGAGAACGGCTGGACCTTCCTGAAGGAGGACGGCGCGACGGGCGACGACCTCTACGGTTTCGACTTCATGCACCAGATCTACACAAAGGCAGACCCGGGCTATTCCGGTCGCGTCACCGTGCCAGTGCTGTGGGACAGGAAGACGGAAACCATCGTCTCCAACGAGTCGGCTGAAATCATCCGCATGCTGAACGGGGCGTTCGATGAATGGGGTGACGCAAGTGTGGACTTCTATCCCGAAGATCTGCGCAGCGAGATCGACAGCATCAACGCGCTCGTCTACGACAACATCAACAATGGTGTGTACAAGGCAGGCTTTGCGACAACGCAGGAAGCCTATGAAGAGGCGTTCGGAGCGCTCTTTGCAGCACTCGATCAGGTGGAAGAGCGGCTCTCACGCCAGCGCTACCTTGCCGGTGAGAGGCTGAGCGAAGCCGACTGGCGGCTCTTCACCACGCTTGTGCGCTTCGATCCGGTCTATGTCGGCCATTTCAAGTGCAACCTGCGTCGCATCGCCGACTATCCAAATCTGTCGAATTATCTGCGCGAGCTCTACCAGGTGCCGGGCGTGGCCGGGACGGTCGACCTGCTGCACATCAAGGCGCACTACTATGGCAGCCACAAGACGATCAACCCGAGCGGCGTGGTGCCTCTTGGGCCGGAGCTTGACCTGGCGGCCCCGCACAATCGCGACCGGCTGGCGAAGGCAGCCTGAATTTGCCACACGCCAGGGCGCGCGCTACCACTCATCCGAGACGGGCGCGTCCTCAAATATCTCGGCAATGCGGCGACGGGTGCCTTCGCTGGTGCCGGCGGGCAATGCGTCCACCGGGAAGAACCGCGCCTCGGCGATCTCACGGTCAGGCACATGCGGGTGTGTCTGGCGGAAACGCGTGATCAGATAAACCGCCACATGATCGCGGTTGCTGGCCATGCGGTTGAAGTGAAAAGACTTTAGTTCGGGCCGTGCGAGAAGCTCGATATTGCCTTCCTCAACCAGTTCACGCGCAAGGGCCGCTTCGGTGCTCTCGCCCGGCTCCACCCCACCGCCGGGAAAGTGCCAGCCCTTCACATAGGTGTGTCGCACCAGAAACACCGCGTGGTTTTCCTGATCGTAGACGACCCCGCGCATGCCCAGTGTCATGGGGCGGCTCAGGCGCAGCCAGAAATGGAAAAGCCGGGCGCTGAGAGGCGGCCAGGGGCGCTGCGGGGTCGTTGCGTTCATATGCTGCATCCTGTGGGGTGGTCAGGGCGTTTTGCGTGTTCTACACACGAAGCATGTTTCGCCTCGCGCATTTTTCCGACATCCATCTGGGGCCTCTCCCCGCCATAAGCTATCGGGAGCTCGCTTCCAAGCGCATCACCGGTTACATCAACTGGCGGCGCAACCGGCGGCTCAATCTTGACCACGGGCTGATCGACCGCATCACCGACGACATGCTGGCGGCCGCGCCCGATCACATTGCGCTTACCGGCGATCTCGTCAACCTCGCCCTCGACAAGGAGATAGAGATGGCGCGGCTTTGGCTGGAAAGCCTCGGCCCGGCGGACAGGGTTTCGGTCGTGCCGGGCAATCACGACGCCTATGTGCCGGGTGCGCTGGCACGCTGCTGCCGCGCCTGGGCGGCCTACATGACCGGTGATGACGGAAAACAGCCGAAAGGCAAGGGGGGCTTCCCCTATCTGCGTGTGCGCGACAGGATCGCCATCATCGGCGTTTCCTCGGCACGCGCCACCGCGCCCTTTCTGGCGAGCGGACATTTCTCCAGGGCACAGGCCAAACGGCTGGCAAAGATGCTCGATGCCACGAGGGAGGCCGGGCTTTTCCGGGTCGTCATGATCCACCACCCCCCGGTGCGCGGCGCGACCCACGCAGCGAAACGGCTTTACGGCATCAAACGGTTCCAGAAACTGATCCGCGAGCACGGTGCGGAGCTTGTGCTGCACGGGCACACCCACAAACCGACCGTGCATCGCATCGACGGACCGAATGGAGAAACAGTGCCCGTGGTGGGTGTTGCCGCTGCCGGCCAGGCCCATGGGAGCGCCAAGCCGCCCGCGCATTACAATCTGTTCGAAATCGACGGAACGCCGGGCGGCTGGGAAATCCGCTTCTCCCGACGCGGTGTCACCGATGGCAATGGCACGATCGGAGAGGTTTCAGGAGCCTTGCTCAGCGGCGAAAAGCGGGCTGGCTGACCACGCTCAGGACGCGTGAAGCCGCCCACACGACGGTGCCGGCACACACCATTCCAACAGCCACGCCAAGCGCCCAGAGACACGGCACCAAGCTCCATCAGGGCAAACGGTTCATGCAGAACGCCTTGTGCATCGACGCAGTTGCTGATCCTGACCACAGCAGCCAGACAGGCAATATCGACGGAAGCCAGAAACAGGGCGCAAAAAGCAGAAACTTCCTGACAATCACTCGCAATCGGCCCCTTCAACCCAGGGTAAACCGATAAACGAGGCGAAAATTTGTGGCTTCAGAAACGGGACAGAAGCGTCTCCAATTCGGGAAAACGGTCCCACATGGCGACGGCAACGGTGACGACACCGACCATGCCCCCCAGAAGCACGAGCCCGAGACCACCGAAGAAGCCGCGCCACGCGCTCCTGTAAGGCGCAGCAGGCGCAACCGCTTCTTCCGTCTCGCTGTGGCGCGGCAGCACCTCGACATCACCCTCAATGGCGCGGTGGCGCTCGACCATACGCTCGGCAATGTAGCGGGTGACCTGATCCGCGACCGGCGCGATATCGGTGCTTTCGGCCAGAACCACCCGGCCAAGCCGCGTGTCGCGCAGGAAGCGGTACGTCCGGCGATCCCGTCCCATCGCCACATGGGCGACAGCGTCGATCCATAGTCTCGGCTGCTCTCCCGAGGAAATGGCAAAGTCGAAGGAAGGATCGTCCGCCGGCACATCGGCGAAGACCGGCTGCAGTTCTTGAGCCAGCAGCTCAAGCCGTGTGCGGCTTGCCTCACGCATGTCGACGACCACATCCGCCCTGTCGGCAGCCGCGTTCTTCATCTCGCGCATCGCGTCTGAAAGACTGCGCACATTGGTAACCGAAACGGCGGACTGACCAGCCTCACTCATGGGCGGGACTCCTGACGAAACTTAGCGTTAACCCATCGTTAACATGGCTAAAACAGAAAATCATCACGTTTTGTTCCGCCTGCCGATAGGGCACGCGAAGCAAACCCGCGAACGACATGACGAAAGCGGGAGGGCGCCTTCAGGCGTCGCGCAGGCTCTGCGCAATGATATGGGCCACCGCCTGCGGTCTTTCTTCCGGCAACATGTGACCGGCCCCCTCCAGAAGATGAACGGTGAAGGCCCCGGGTGCGTTCTCCGCCTGACGGGGTGGCAGTACGGCGTCGTGCGTGCCCCATGCGAGATGGACTGGCATGGAGAGGGCCTCGAGCATATGGGCAGGGAAAGCGCCCTGCTCACCGTCACGAACGATCATTCCCGAAATCTCGATGAGCTTTTCGCGTTGCCCGGCCACGGCATTCAGCGCGATGGCTTCCGCCACGCTTTCAGGCGAAACCGTGCAATGCGTTCCGAACATGCCCTGCATAGCGGCTGCAATCTCGCTGTCGGACTTGGCCTGTGCGCGTGCCATCATCAGGTCGCCGGCGATCTCCCGCCCGAAGCCGCCCGGTGCGAGCAGCGCCAGGGAAGCCACAGCGCGCGGTGCGAGATGGGCGGCGAGGACCGCGACCGCGCCGCCGAAGGAATGGCCGGCCATGTGACAGCGTGCGATACCGCGGGTTTCGAGATCATCAATGACGGCCTGCGCGGTCGCCTTTGCCCTGCCCGCCCCCGGCAGATCGAGCGAGCGGGCATGGCCGGGAAGGTCATAGGCAATGATGCGCAGACCGGCGGGAAGCGCCCGGCGCGCACCCTCCCAGACGCGGTGGCTGCCGGCAAAGCCGTGCAGCAGAACGAGGGCGCGTGCGCCCTCGCCCGTGTCTTCGGCATAAAGTGCGCCCGTCAACCGACGATCCGGTTGGCCGCCGACACCACTGCCTCGAGCGAAGCCGTGACGATGTTGGTGTTCACGCCCGCACCGAAGAGCTTGCCGCCGGGATGCTGGACTTCCATGTAGCAGATGGCTGCCGCATTGGAGCCCTGCTGCATGGAGTGCTCGGAATAATCGACCACCGACATATCCACGCCCAGATGCTTGGAGAGCGCGTCGATAAAACCGTCGACGGGACCTGTCCCCACGCCCTTGATGACGGTTTCCTCACCCCTGTCCATGATCGTCGCCTCGACGATGCGCTGCCCCTTCACGCTGGTGTCGGGAAACGTCTGGTGATCGACGAACTTGATGCGCGCTCCAGGCTGCTCGACATAGAGCTCCATGAAGCGCTCGTAGATCTGCTTCGCAGGCAGCTCCCTGCCCTCGCGGTCGGTGATCTCCTGAATATCCTCGCGGAACTCCACCTGCAGGTTTCGCGGCAGGTTGAGGCCGTAATCGGCCTGCATGACATAGGCGATCCCGCCCTTGCCCGACTGGGAGTTGATGCGGATGATCGCCTCGTAGGAGCGGCCCACATCCTGTGGATCGATGGGCAGATAGGGCACTTCCCAGAGCGGCTTGTTGGCCGTCTTGATGGCCTTCATACCCTTGTTGATCGCGTCCTGGTGGGAGCCGGAGAAGGCGGTGTAGACCAGTTCGCCCACATAAGGGTGCCGCTCGGGGATGACGAGTTGGTTGCAGTATTCATAGACATCCTTCATGCGGTTGATGTCGGTGCAATCCAGCTCCGGATCGAGCCCTTGCGTGTACATGTTGAGCGCCAGGGTCACGACATCGACATTGCCGGTGCGCTCGCCATTGCCGAACAGCGTGCCCTCGACCCGGTCGGCGCCCGCCATCAGGCCGAGCTCGGTGGCGGCGATGCCGGTGCCACGGTCATTGTGCGGGTGCAGCGAGATGATCAGGTTTTCGCGCTGGTCGAGATTGCGGCACATCCATTCGATCTGGTCGGCATAGATGTTGGGTGTCGACATCTCGACGGTGGACGGCAAATTGATGATCAGTTTGTTGTCCGGCGTCGGATTGATGATCTCGATCACTTCATTGCAGATATCGAGCGCAACATCGAGCTCGGTGCCGGTGAAGCTCTCGGGAGAATACTGGAAACGGTAACCGCCGCCGGCCTTCGCGGCCATGTCCATGACCATCTTGGCCGCATCGGTGGCGATCTGCTTGATGCCGGCGACATCCTTGCCGAACACGACGCGGCGCTGCAGCTCGCTGGTGGAATTGTAGAAGTGAACGATTGGCCGGTTCGCGCCCTCCAGCGCCTCGAAGGTGCGGGTGATCAGCTCGGGCCGGCACTGAACCAGAACCTGCAGCGACACATCGTCGGGCACACCGCCCTCTTCGATGCACCAGCGCGCGAAATCGAAATCCGTCTGCGAAGCGGAGGGGAACCCGATCTCGATCTCCTTGAAACCCATATCCAGAAGGAGCCTGAACATGCGCGCCTTGCGCTCATGCCCCATCGGATCGATCAGCGCCTGATTGCCGTCACGCAGGTCGACCGAACACCAGATCGGCGCCTTCTCAATACGTTTCGAGGGCCATGTCCGATCTGCAATATCGATCTGCGGATAGGGCTGATACTTGATCGAAGCGTCCGACATTCCCTTGCGCTTCGGTGAAGCTGCGCCGTCTCTTGCCTGGTTTTGTGCCATGTCAGTCATCGTATTCTGCGCGTCCATTCCATTTTCTCCCGGCACCGGTTGCGTGCGCTTCGCACGGCGGGCCTGTCAACAGTAAAGTGCGGTTTTGGAGAAAGAGCTTTTGCCGTGCGGCGACATCGATCGCCGGGCGCTCCTTCAACGGACCCGGCGATCGCCGATAAGGCCGAGAAGAAGAAGGCTTGAAGCAAGCGCGCGCACGGTCGCGCCGGCAAAGGCGGCACGAGCGGAGAAAGAAACTGTCTGGCGCGTCATCATGGAAGCTTCCTTAAACGACGCCGGCGCGGCTGGCAAGTGGATCGTCGCGCGGCCAGCAGGCCCGGTCCTTGACACCGGGTTCGCGATCTGTATTTTACCAAAAAGATAATTAACTAACTGGTGAAATAAATGCAGAGCGACGCGCTGAGCGCCACATTCTCCGCCCTCGCCGACCCGACCCGGCGGGCGATGCTCGCCCGGCTGGCCGAGGGCGAAGCGACCGTCAACGAACTGGCGGAACCCTTCGAGATGACGCTGCCGGCCATCTCCAAGCACCTGAAGGTTCTGGAGAAAGCCGGCCTCGTCTCGCGCGGAAAAAAAGCACAGTTTCGCCCATGCCGGCTCCAGGCTGGCCCGTTGAAGGACATTGCCGGCTGGGTGGAGGCTTACCGCCGCTACTGGGACGAAAGCTTTGACCGTCTCGACAGCTACCTGGAAGAATTGCAGAAGGAGCAACAGCGATGAGTGTGGAAACAACGCAGAAAGCCGATGCCGAACTCACCATCCAGCGCGTGTTCAATGCCCCGCGCGACCTCGTCTTCGAGATGTGGACCCGCAAGGAGCATCTGGACCGCTGGGGCTGCCCGGAAGGCATGACCATACCGGTCTCCGAAGGCGACATCCGCACCGGCGGATGGTTTCGCACCTGCATGCGCGGCAGCGACGGCGCGGAACACTGGGTGAGCGGAGCCTATCGTGAAGTCTCGCCGCCCGAACGCATCGTCTTCACCCACGCCTGGGATGACGAAAAGGGCGATCGCGGCCACGAAACCGTCGTGACCATTTCCTTCAGCGAAACCGCAGACGGAAAAACCCGCATGCATTTTCACCAGGCATTCTTTGCCTCGGATGCCTCGCGCGACGGCCATGCGGAGGGGTGGACCTCCTGCTTCAGGCGATTGGACGCACTGCTGACGCAGGCGGCGTAGCAACAAAACACGACGGAGGAGTGCAGCAATGGAACCGCAAACCGTATCACGCGAGGAATGGCTCAAGGCGCGCGAGGCGCTGCTGGCAAAGGAGAAGGCTCACACACGGGCAGGCGATGCACTGGCCGCCGAGCGGCGACTGCTGCCCCGTGTCAGGGTCGAAAAGGACTATCGTTTCGTGGATGGCGAAGGCAGCCACGGGCTTGAGGCGCTTTTCGAAGGCCGCAGGCAACTGATCGTCTATCACCACATGCTGAAACCCGCCGACCCCGCCCCCTGCTCCGGCTGCTCAATGTTTGTCGACAATCTGGGGGATCCCGCGCATCTCAACGCCCGCGATACGAGCCTGGCACTCGTTTCACGCGCACCGGTGGAGGACATCGAGGCGTTCAGAGAGCGGATGGGCTGGACCCTGCCCTGGTACTCCGTGATGAATTCCACCTTCAACGCAGATCACGGGGTGGAAGGCGGCTTCGGCCTGAACGTCTTTTTGCGCGAGGGCGGGTCGATCTACCACACCTACCACACCAGCGGCCGCGGGGTGGAAGCACTCGGCACGAGTTGGACCCTGCTCGACCTGACGCCCTATGGACGGCAGGAGACATGGGAAGCGTCACCCGAAGGCACACCGCAGAGCGCGCCCTATCGCTGGTGGCGGCTCCATGACGAATACGCCTGAGGCGGTCAGTTTCGACCGCCTCCCGCCTGGCGGGCCACCACCGCCTCATAGGCCGCCTGAAGCCGCTCGCGCACATCGGGCCCGCTCCTGTCCGGGTCCGGCGGTGCTCCGAGATGCGTTACCCGCAGATCTTCCATAAACTCTTCCCAGAGCGGCGGCCCGCCCTCCGCAAGGAGCTTCGCCCGGATCGAAAGCTCCTCGGTGACCGGAAGCCATTTGCTGCCCCAGGCACCGATCATGGCGAAGACAGGCACCAGCTCAATGCCTTTCTCCGTCAGACTGTAAATCGCCTTCTGCTTGTGGCTGGGGTCGTCCGCCTTCGAAATCACCCCCTCTGCCGTCAGGCGCCGCAGGCGATCGGCGAGAATGTTGGAGGCAATGCCCTCCATGGAACCGTTCAACAGTTCGCGGAAATGGCGCCTGTTGCCGAACATCATGTCGCGCACGACGACGAGGCTCCATTTGTCGCCGACCACCTCGACGGTGAGATTGATCGGGCAGCCCGAACGATGCTGATCCTGCAATAGAACCTCCAAAAAATTCTGATTGCATATTGCCACCAGTTTGCATATGGTGCAACCAGTTTGAAAATGAAACCAGTTTTAAAAGCGAAGCACAACTACACTGCTGAGGAGGACGGAATGAGCAGGGTCATTGTCTGGGTACTCGTAACGCTGGACGGCTATTTCGAGGGGGAGAAGAAATGGGACCTCGACCATCACGGCGAGGCCTGGGGCGAGGAATTGCAGGCGCTAAGCATGAGTTTTGGCCAGAGCGCCGCCGCGCTCGTCTTCGGTCGTGTCACCTATGAAGGCATGAAGGCGCACTGGACCAGCGCCGATGCCGCCGACGAACCCGAAGTGACGGCCTTCATGAACGCTCTTCCCAAACTGGTCGCCTCACGAACCCTCACCAGTTCGGACTGGAACAACACCCGGGTAACCGACGACATTTCTGGCGCAATCCGGGAACTGAAGGCGAATGCCGAGCCCGGCAAGAACATCTACATATTCGGCAGCGCCGACCTCAGCGCCTCCCTGCTGAAAGAGGGGCTGATCGACGAGCTCATGCTGGGCGTGGTGCCGGTGCAGCTTGAAAAGGGCACGCCTTTCTTCAAGCCGGGCAGCGGGCGGCGCAGGTTCACCCTCATCGAGAGCAGGCCGCTGAGCAATGGCACGCTGATCCTGCGTTATACGCCCGACCAAAATCCCGCGGATACGCCAGAGCAATTTAACGCACACTCATGACCCCCTTCAAACCGACCCGCCGCATCATTCTACAGTCGGCAGCCGCGCTGACGATCTGCAACATCGCAGTGCCCCTTCAAGCCGCCGAACTCACGGCAAGAGACGGAGACGAAAGAATGCGCATGATCAAGACCGACACCGGCGTGGAACTCGCCACCCAGAGCTTTGGCGATCCGGCCGATCCAGCCATTCTGCTCATCATGGGAGCGATGGCATCCATGCTCTGGTGGCCGGAGGAGTTTTGCCAGGACCTTGCGGCGCGCGGCCACTATGTGATCCGCTACGACAATCGCGACACCGGGCTTTCCACCAGCTACCAGCCCGGAAGCCCGCCCTATACCATGGACGATATGGCCGAGGACGCGATCCGTATCCTCGACGGCTACGGCATCGAAAAGGCTCATCTTGCGGGCATGTCGCTTGGCGGGATGATCGCCCAGATCGCAGCGCTCACACACCCGCAGCGCGTACGGGCTTTGACCCTGATCTCCACAACGCCCGTCGGGATCGACACATCCGGGCTGCCGCAGACCAGCGCCGCCTATATGGAACATGCTTCCACAGGCGAAAACGTAGACTGGACCGACGACCAACAGGTGATCGACTTCATCGTCAGGGACACCAAGATGATTGCCGGCACCGCACATCCCTATGACGAAGTGCGCGCCCGTAACCTTGTGGAAAGCGACGTAAAACGCGCGAGAAACTTTGTCAGCGCGACCAATCATTTCATGCTGAAGGGTGGCGAGGGGCTTGATGGCCGCCTCCCCGGGCTGGAAGCGCCCCTTCTTGTAATCCACGGCACAGCGGATCCGATCTTCCCCGTGGACCACGGCACCTTGCTGGCCGACACCGTTGCCGGCGCGCGGCTCCTGAAAATCGAGGGCGGCGGTCATGAACTCCACCCCGGCGACTGGCCGGAAATCATCGCGGCAATCGCAGAGCACTCAAACCGTTGAACCGGCTGACAGCGCAGGAACCCTCCATGTCCCTGAAACTCTACATGCACCCCCTCTCCTCGTACTGCCACAAGGCATTGATCGCGCTCTACGAGAATGGCACACCATTCGAGCCCATCACGCCCAACCTGATGGACGCGACCGAGCGCGAAGCATTTCGAAAGATTTCGCCCGCAGTCAAAATCCCGGCCCTGGTGGACGAGTTGCGCGGGCGCACCGTGGTGGAATCGACCGTGGTGATCGAATACCTCGATCACTTCTATCCTGGCCCGGCACGCCTCGTGCCGGCTGACCCGGAGGCGGCGATTGAGGCAAGAATGCTCGATCGCTATTTCGACAACTACGTCCATTACCATGTGCAGAAGATCGTCGGTGACCAGCTAAGGCCCGACGAATGCCGCGACCCGTTCGGCGTCGAGGAGGCGATGAAGGGTCTACAGGCTTCCTATGCCTTTCTCGAAAGCCTGATGACTGGAAAGCGCTGGGCGCTGGGTGATCTGTTTTCGCTGGCCGACTGCTCAGCAGCCCCCGCGTTGTTCTACGCAAATAACATCATCCCAGTCATCGACGGGCACCCGAAACTGGCTGCCTATCTCGTACGCCTGATGGAACGACCGAGCTATATGCGGACACTGTCTGAAGCGGAGCCCTATTTCCACATGGTTCCACTCGACAGAAAACCCACACTGACACTGCCGGGAGCCCCGAACAATGCCACATAGAAAAACGACGGCGCCTGATCGCATCCGCCGCGCGCTCGTCACCGGTACCTCGGCCATTCTTGTCTGTTCCGCTTTCCCCAGGGGGTCCAGCGCCATGCAGACTGCATCATTCAACCAAGCGGCACTCGACGCACTGCGCCGCTCCATCCGCGCCCGTGTGGATGCGGGTGAGCTCGCCGGGGCCACATGGCTCATCCACCATGCCGGAGAGACGCATGTGGACAGTACCGGCACCTTCGGGATGAACGGTGCGGGTGCGCCCATGGCGCGCGATACGATCTATCGCGTGGCATCCATCACCAAGCCGGTGACGGCGGCGCTGGCGATGATGCTTGTGGAGGATGGCGTGCTGACGCTGGACGGCCCCGTCGACGATCTTTTGCCGGAACTTGCAAACCGCCAGGTTCTGAAACGGATCGACGGGCCGCTTGATGAAACCGTGCCGGCCAATGGACCCGTGACCCTGCGCCATCTGCTGACCATGACCTTCGGTCTCGGCGCCATCATGGTGTTTCCGGAAGCCTATCCGATCCAGGCGGCAATGCGCGAGGCCGGCGTCGCGCCGAACTGGGTCCTGCCGCAAATGTCGTCCGATGCCTATATGAAGAAGCTCGGCGAATTGCCGCTCGCCGCGAATCCAGGCGAAAGCTTTTTCTACAACAACGGTCTCGACGTTGCCGGCATCCTGATCGAGCGGGCGACGGGCGAACGGCTTGGCGCGGTGTTGAAGACCCGCCTTCTGGAGCCGCTCGGCATGAAGGACACGGATTTCTTCGTGCCGGACGACAAGCAGCACCGCCTGCCCGTCCAGTATGGGCCGGATTTTGCCAATGGCGATATACGGGCGATCCCGTTTGGCCCGGAACAGGGCATCGACTTCTCAACACCGCCGCAGATGGATTCTGGCGCCGGCGGGCTGGTAACCACGGTGGACGACTACGCTGCCTTCTGCCGCATGATGCTCAATGGCGGCACGCTCGATGGCAGACGCTACCTGAGAACCGAAACCGTGACAGAGATGACGCGGGATCAACTCACACGGGAACAGAAGCAGGCGCCCCATGCCGCCATGTTCATGGACGATGGCGGCGCCGGCTGGGGGCTCGGCATGTCAGTGGGGCTCAAGAACACTCGGCCATGGCTGGCGCAGGGCAGCTTTGGCTGGAACGGCGGCTATGGCACCACGGCCTACACCGACCCGAAGAACGGCCTTGTCGGGATATTTCTCAGCCAGCAGATGATGACATCCCCCGAAGCGCCGAAAACCTATCTGGACTTCTGGAGAGGCGCGCGTGCGGCCATTGGCTGACCCCAGGGTCAGGACCCTAGCCACCCGCCCAGCGCGCCACCATGCGGCTGATGGGCGGGCCGGCCAGAAGCACAAAGAGAAAGCGCGCCATCTGCACAGCCATGATGAAAGAGAGGTTCACGTCCTGCGAGGCGGCGGCCGCAATGATGGCAACGGAATCCATGCCGCCGGGGCTCGTGGCCAGATAGGCGGTGAGCGGATCGATGCCCCATTCCACATGCAGGAACCAGGCGAGCACACCGCAGAATGCCATCAGGGCGAGAATCGAAATCACCACCTGCGGCAATGCCCTGAAAGCGGTGCGTAAGAGAGCGCGGTCGAACTTCAGGCCGATGGTCCAGCCCACCACCATATAGGCCGCGCCCATGAGCCAGGGCGGAAGCTCCAGCGCGATACCGCCGCCCAGATGCACAAGCGCTCCTGCAAGCATGCCTCCAAGAAAGAATGGCGCCGGCAGCCGCACCAGCCTGCCGAACAGGCCACCCGCCAGCGCCGTGACCAGCGTGATTGCGAAGGCTGCAAGATCGATCGGGGGAAACCAGACCGTTTCAGGCGCATCGACACCGGACGTGTCGACCCACAGCCTTGCAATGAGCGCAGCGGCAACGGTGACGAAGATCACCCGCAGATACTGCATGAAAGCCACGAGCCGTGCATCGGCACCGAAAGCACCCGCCATGAGAACCATGGCCGTGGCCGCCCCCGGCGCAGAGCCCCAGACGGCTGTCGTGCCGGGCAGTATCCTCCAGCGGCTGACGAGAAAACCCAGAAAGCTGCTGGCCGCGACCGTCACCAGAACCGAAAGCAGGAGGATGGGCCAGATATCGGCGAAGGAGGCGATGATTGCGGGCTCGAGTGAGCCGCCGATCAGAAGCCCCACCAGCGCCTGCGCCGAGGCAAACCCAAGACCCGGAACGCGAATGCCCGCCCCCAGTGCCCCCGTGGCAACGGCTGCCAGCATGGGGCCGATGAGAAGTGCTGCCGGCAGCGCGCCAAAAAGCATCACGCCGGCAAAAACCACAGTGAGAGCGATGAGAAACAGCCACTGGAAAACAGGATCAAGACGCGTGAGAGGGCCCTTGAAGGAAGTCTGCGGCGTGGTGTCCATTAACAAGCGTCCCGACTGTCTGCCATGACGGCATACAGGATCGGGCCGCATATGGGAATGTCCACGTCCCATGGCCGCTGGTGCTGTCGATTGATTTTACATTTCCAATAGGCTATATAACCGATAAGATATTAAGTGAGCGTCATGCAAACCGATCAACTCGATGCGACATTCGCGGCTCTGGCAGACCCGACGCGACGGGCGATTCTCGCACGCCTTGCCGAAGGAGAGGCGACCGTGATGGAGCTGACGGAACCTTTCGATCTGAGCCAGCCGGCCATTTCCAAGCACATCAAGGTGCTGGAGAAGGCTGGGCTCGTCTCACGCAGCCGCGATGCACAGAGGCGTCCCTGCAAGCTGGAAGCCCGCCCGCTGGGCGAGGCCATCGACTTTCTGGAGCAGTATCGTCGGTTCCTGGAGGTGCGCTACGCAAAGCTCGACGCCCTTCTTGAGACCCTGAAGACCGTGAATGATCCGCCGGCCGGCACGGGCTGATCCGGCCCCACGCCTTTCCTGACCAGACACCGAAAGGAGCCCCGCATGTCACACTCCAGGACCATCACCGTCACCGCGCGTGGTGACAGGGAGCTCGTGATCACCCGCCGCTTCAATGCTCCGCGGCAGATGGTGTTCGACGCTCACACGCGACCCGAGCTGATCAAGCGCTGGATGACCGGCCCGGAAAACTGGACCTTGCCCGTGTGCGAGATCGACCTTCGGGCGGGCGGCAAGGGCCGCTATGTGTGGCACAACACCGAAAATGGCGCCGATATGGGCATGACGGCGACCTATCGGGAGATCGATGCACCCCACCGTATTGTCCATGAAGAGATGTTCGATGAGGACTGGACCGGCGGGGGCACGGAGATCATCACCACCTTCGAAGACGATGGCGAGACCACGCGCATGGAAATGGTGATCCGCTGCACGTCGAAGGAAGCGCGCGACAACATCCTGAAGTCGCCCATGTCCGATGGTATGGAGCAGGGCTACGCCCGTCTCGATCGCCAGCTCGCCGAACGCAGGGCCGCTTAGCTCCTGACCCTGGATCGGCGGAAAGCTTTATCTGGCGCGGAAATCACGCTCGCGGTAGCGTCGCAGGGGGCCGGGCTCACCAAACAAAAATCGATGAGCCTGTCGGATCGTCCCCCTCTCATCCGTCCTGGGTCGGACAAGCACAGACAAAGGAACACTCCATGCGCTACATGATGCTGATGATCCCCAAAGGATATGAGACGGCCGGTCCCGAGCTCGACCTGCCGGCCGACGCGGTGGCCAAGATGATGGCCTACAATGAAGAATTGCGTGCCGCCGGTGTACTGGAAGCGCTGGAGGGCCTGCATCCGCCGTCTGCAGGCGCGCGGGTTTCGTTCGCCAGCGGCGAGCCAGTGGTGATCGACGGACCGTTCATCGAGGCCAAGGAAGTGCTCGGCGGCTTCTGGATCATCAACGTTCCGACACTCGACGATGCCATCGAATGGGCCAAGCGCTGCCCCGGTTCGCCCAATGAGACCATCGAGATCCGCAAAATCCAGCAGATGGAAGACTATAGCGACGAAGTGCAGGAGATCGTGAAGACTTATCCCGACGTGCTGGAAAAGGGCATCAACCGCTCCTGATCAGCAGAATTTCGCCTTGTGCTCCGGTTCCACGTGAATGGTGACTTCCGCACCGGGCTGGGCCTTTTCGAGCGCCCCTTCGATGCGGTCGCAGATGCGGTGTGCGGCCTCGACCGTCATGTCGGACGGCACCACGAGATGAAACTCGATGAAGCGGGCCCTGCCCGCTTCACGCGTCTTGAGATCGTGGAATTCGAGGGCACCTTCATCATTGTCGGCGATCACGCGCTCGATCCGGGCCAACTCCTCGGGTTCCACCGATACATCCATGAGCCCCTGCACGGAATCGCCCACCAGATGCCAGCCGTGCCACAGGATGTTCAGCGCAACCACAAGCGCCATCACCGGATCGAGCCAGTACCAGCCCGTGGCCACGGCAAGCACGAGACCGAAAATGACACCGGCAGAGGTGACGACATCGGTCCACAAATGCTTCCCGTCCGCGACCATGGCCGGTGAGCGGGCCTTTCGCCCTGTGGAGATGAGAAGCCATGCCCACAGGCCATTGCCGACCGCGGCCAGCCCGTTGATCACGAGGCCGACAACCGGAGCTGCGAGCGGACGGGGCTCGAAAAGAGCCGTCCATGCCTCATGGATGATCAGCAGCGCGGCAACGACAATGAGGACGCCTTCCAGAACGGCGGAAAAGTATTCGGCCTTGTGATGGCCGAACGGGTGATTGTCGTCGGCCGGCGTGTGGGCGATGCGCAGCGCGTACCACGCCACACATGAGGCGACGACATTGACCACCGATTCCATCGCATCTGAAAAGAGCGCCACGGAATCGGTGAGCCACCACGCGGCAAGCTTGAGCGCAAAAATGCCCAGCGCAACAACGATGGACCACATCGCGATGCGTTGAAGCTTGCCATTGGATGGCATGGCGGTTCCTTTCCGTCGCTCCCGCCCAACCCCGGCGGGAACCCAAATGGCCAATGTGTCAGGCCGCTTTCACACGCGCCTTTCGTGGCAGATGCGCCACCACATTCTCGATCATGCGCATGCCGGCATTCTGTCCGAGTGTCATGATCGATTCGGGATGGAATTGCACGGCCGCAACCGGTTCATCCTCATGTTCTATGCCCATGACCACACCATCCTCGGTCTCCGCCGTCACCATGAAGGCGGACGGCATGCGCACCGGGTCGGCAAAGATGGAATGGTAGCGCCCCACCGTCACCTCGGATGGGAGACCTGAGAACACCAGGCTGTTGCCGCTGGCGCGGATGCGCGAGGGCTTTCCATGCATGGGCTCTGCAAGCTGACGCAGCTCACCGCCATAGGCCTCGACAAGCGCCTGCAGGCCAAGACACACGCCGAAGATCGGCAGTTTGCGCTGCCGGCTTTTGGCGATTGTGGTCTTGCAGTCGAAATCTTCCGGCCGCCCCGGTCCCGGTGACAGAACAACCAGGTCCGGTGCCACACGGTCGAACACCTCGTCTGCGACCGGCGCACGAACCGTCACCACCTCCGCGCCCGTCTGGCGGAAATAATTGGCGAGCGTGTGCACGAAGGAATCCTCGTGATCCACGAGCAGGATCTTCAGCCCCTCGCCGACACGGGCGCCGGCGCGCGTTTCGTTTTCCATGTTTGTCTTCCCGGCATCGCGGATCGCCGACAGCATGGCCGACGCCTTGAGTTCCGTTTCGGCCTCTTCCTCCTGCGGATCGGAATCGAACAGGAGCGTCGCCCCTGCCCGCACCTCCGCCACACCATCCTTGATGCGGATGGTGCGCAGCGTCAGGCCGGTGTTCATGTCGCCATTGAAATGCACCATGCCGATGGCACCGCCATACCAGGCGCGCGGGCTCTTCTCGTTTTCCTCGATGAAACGCATGGCCCAGAGTTTCGGCGCACCGGTCACGGTGACGGCCCAGGCGTGGCTCAGAAACGCATCGAATGCGTCC
The DNA here is from genome assembly GCF_056431025.1 of Nitratireductor lacus. NCBI lineage: Bacteria > Pseudomonadati > Pseudomonadota > Alphaproteobacteria > Hyphomicrobiales > Phyllobacteriaceae > Nitratireductor > Nitratireductor lacus. Next base: position 133,672 of record NZ_JBWKMB010000010.1, read on the forward strand.
ATGCCCTCGCGCAGCCGTCCCTCGATGTGATCGACCGTGTGGATGAGACGCGAATACATCTCGATCTGGCGGCGCCCGATCACCCGCACGGAACCCGGCTCGCACACACGGCTCTTGTCATTGCGGTCGACATCCGAACACATGGTCAGTTCGGACTCGTCCTTCTTGGAGTTCAGGAGCTTGATGATCTGCTCGGCATCGGCAATGGCGTCGTCGCCCCGCTTGATGGTACCGGAGATCGGACAGGTCTCGACGCGCCGGCCATTGACCCGCACGAACATCTCCGGCGAGGCACCGACAAGATATTCCTGTTCACCGAGATTGATGAAGAAGGAATAGGGCGACGGGTTGATCTCTTTCAGGCGCCGCGAAATCTGCGACGGACGCCGCTCGGCCCGCTCCATGAACATCTGCCCGGGCACCACTTCGAACAGATCTCCGCGATGGAAGCTCTCCTTGGCCTTTTCGACCAGGCGCGCATATTCGCCGGGCTCGTGATCGCCACGCGGCGGCACATGATCGGCCGTCTTGAAAGGCGCCTTTACGCCATCGCGTGGAAGGCCAGCCGTCGAAGCTTCCTCCGCCGCATAGTCGTAACGGTCGTGCCAGGCTTTTGCAGCGTGGTGGTCGACCACGAGGATCTCATCCGGCAGATAAAGCACCAGGTCGCGCTGGCTTTGGGGGCGCTCGAGGCTCTGTTTGATCGGGTCGAACTGGAAGGCGAGATCGTAGCCGAACGCACCGTAGAGCCCCAGATTGGCATCGTGATCGGTATGAAAGAGATCGGTGATGGCACGCAGCACGGTGAAGACCGTCGGCACGCGGGAACGCTCTTCCTCCGAAAAGACCCGTTCGGGCTCTGCGACGGCCAGCGCGAGCAGTGCGTCGTCTCGCTCCGTCACTGTGACAGCCTCGAGCCCGGCAACCCGGTCGTCAAGGATGCGCAGAAGCGCCCTGCCCCGATCATTCAACGCCTCGATCTTCATGTCACGACCGCGCGCCGAGATCACCAGCGGCGGATCGATGATCGCCGTGTCCCAGCGGGTGTAACGACCGGGATATTCGTAATTGGAAGAAAAGACTGCGCCGCGGCGCTCGTCCAGCGCATCGATATAGGTGTCGATGGCACCTTCATAGACGGTTTCCACACGGGTCCGCGTGATGGTCACGCCGCCTGCCGTTTTAAATTGCTCGGCGCCGTTATCCAGAACTTCCAGGCTCATTTCATGCTCCCTTTTTCAGGCATCGCCGGGAAGCGCAGACAAAAATGGCCGCCCGGTTTTCACCTGCGGCCATTGTCTTTTCTGCGCGCACACTGCACGGTCGGCCGCTGTTAACGGACCCACCACCAGAGTTTTGCGCAAGAAATCGTCGTCATGGTTTCTCCATAGCCTCGACGGAGCTTTCACGCAACCGCTTTCCAGCACCATCGGCCAGCCGTCTGCCGCGATAGAGCGCATGGAGGCTGAGGCACAGCCATGTGAAACTTGCCCACGCCGCGCCCAGCGCCCAGCCGGCGGCAACATCGCTCGGCCAGTGAACACCCAGATAGATGCGGCTGACACCCACGATGAACGATATGAAAACCGCCACGGCGAGCACATAGAGCCTGATGCGCCAGTCCGGAAAGAAACGCACGACAAGAGCCGCCAGTGTCAGATAGGTGACTGTGGTGACGGTGGCGTGACCACTTGGAAAACTCGCCGTATGGATCACGTCCAGATGCTCGACGATGTCGGGCCGCGGGCGCTCATAGTGGTTTTTCAGAATGTAGGAGACGAGTGCGCCGGAACCGACGGACAGAACCGCATAGAAGGCCGCGCCATAGCGCCGTATCACGAGGAGCAGGCCGGCCACCACCAGAAGAGACAGAACGATAACCGGATAACCGCCAATGGCGGTTATCTCCAGAGCGGCTTCCTCCAGCCATGGCGGCCCGAGCGGGTCCGAAGCGTCCAGAGGATTGCGCAGGGCGAGAAGCACCTGTTCGTCCAGCGCCTTGATCTCCCCCTCCGCGACTTCATCGGCTATCGCCAGGAATATGAACGAACCAAGCGTCAGAACCAGGAGGAGAAGCACGGGCGCCAGCGCCCTGCGTCGCCGCGCAACCTGTCGAATGAAACCCCTTTTTGCAAATGCCATCCCCGAAGCAACTCCCTCAATCAACCGAATTCGCGATGCGCGGGATGCCAACACCGCGAATGTTGCCTACGGTCAGGACCAATTAATATGGCCGCAATGGTCGGCCTGATTTGTGCGGACACGCGAAGCAAGGCCGCAGGAAGACTTCATGTCTTTCAAGATCTTGCGACAAAGTAGGCCGTGCAAATCAGGCCGATCCGAAGGACGATCGATAGACCGGCGACCTGCCGCGTCAAACCCCTTGACCGGGGGAAGGACCCCGCTCTGCGGGCTTCTCCTTGCATCTCTTGGTCTATCGAACGCCATTGTGGTCATATTAATTGGTCCTGACCCTAAATAAGGTATAGCCGTGTCTTTCCAACAGGAGCGATGTTCATGGGCTGGTCTTTCAACATCGGCAAAATCGGCGGCACGGTGCTGCGGGTTCATGTAACCTTCTTTCTTCTGCTGGTCTGGATCTGGTTCATGCACTACCAGATCGGCGGCAGTGCCGCCGCCTGGGAGGGCGTCGCCTTTATCCTTGCCGTGTTCGCCTGCGTGGTTCTGCACGAATTTGGCCATGCGCTGGCCGCCCGCCGCTACGGGATCAGGACGCCTGACATCACCTTGTTGCCCATCGGCGGGCTGGCGCGGCTGGAGCGAATGCCCGAAGAACCGATGCAGGAACTGGTGATCGCCATCGCCGGACCGCTGGTGAACGTTATCATCGCAGCGCTGATCATTTTCGCGCTCGGCGGCTCGGCCGGCATCGAGCAGATGATCCAGGTGGAGGATCCACGCGCCGACTTTCTGGTTCGCCTCGCCGGCGTGAACATTTTCCTCGTCCTGTTCAATCTCATTCCTGCCTTCCCGATGGATGGCGGGCGCGTGCTGCGCGCGCTCCTGGCAATCCGGCTGAGCTGGGCCAGAGCCACGCAAATCGCCGCCAATATCGGCCAGGGCCTCGCCTTTCTGTTCGGCTTTCTGGGACTGCTTTACAATCCGCTTCTGATCTTCATCGCCATCTTCGTCTATCTGGCAGCTTCGGCAGAAGCGCAGAACGCGCAGATTCGCAGCGTTGCGAACAGCGTTCTGGCGGGGGATGTGATGGTAAGAAAATTTGCCACGCTGGACCGCTCGGCGACCGTCGGCGAGGCAATCGACCTGCTTCTCGCCACAACGCAGAACGAGTTTCCGGTGGTCGACGGAAACGGCCATCTGGAGGGGTTGATCACGCGCAACGACATGATGCGCGTCCTTAAGGATGCCGGGCCGGATGCACCGGCAGCCAGTGCGATGCGCACCGGCCTTCCGACCGTTCACAGGCGGCAGAGCCTGACCGAAGGGGTGCGCCTGATGCAGGAAGCGCAGGCCCCGGCAGTGGCCGTTCTCGACAGTCATGACCGGCTTGTCGGCCTCATCACTCATGAAACGATCGGCGAGATGATCATGGTGCGCGCGGCAATGCCCGAAGGGTTTCGCTTCAAACGACGCACCGGTCGCAGCAGACAGGATCGAAGCTGATCCTGCAACGGTTCCACATTTACGGCTACCGCCTTGACATCGCCGCATCCGCGCACCACGTTTATGAGATGAGCACGAACCGAAAACACATTTCCGTTCTCTTCCGGGTATGTCCCATTGCGGGATATTGACCCCCGGTTCGGTGCTGTGCGCCTCCGAACCGAGGGGCGCTCTTCCGCCGATTGATCGAGGCGATCAAATCGAGCGGCGGAAACGGTTCTAGGGCGCATCACCAAGACTTTCTATGACAATTGAAGCCTCGCGGCATGAACCGAACGCATGCCCGCATGACACGCATGGACAAGCCAATGCAGCAGAAGACAGGGCGCAAGCCGAGCATCACGATTTCCGAGACCGACTATGAACGCCTGACCGGCCTGGCCGAGGCGCTGGAAGACCGCAATCCCGAAGCGTCGGAAACCATGATGGCCGAACTCGACCGGGCACGCGTGGTACGCGACGGTTCGCTTGCCTCGACCATCGTGCGCATGGGTTCGACCGTCGTCTACACGGCAGACGAAGGCCCCGAGAAGACGGTCACGCTCGTCTATCCAGGCGACGCGGACATCGAAAAGGGACGCATTTCCATCACCACCCCGGTGGGCACGGCCCTGATCGGGCTCAAGGAAGGCCAGTCAATCGACTGGGCCGCACGCACGGGCCAGACCCACAGGCTGACCGTGGTGCGCGTAACCCAGGCAGAAAACGCCGCCTGAGCCTGTCGCCATGTCCAGCCCCAATCTCCGCTTTTTCACGGGACATCTCCTGACGGGAGCCTAGCCCCTGCGTCATTCCCGGGCGCAGGGGCCGGACGACCGATGTTCAAGCTGCGCCGCCGACGCAAGGCTGCGCGGATTTGTCTGTTCGCGGTTTCCCCTCCCAGGACGCTGAAACCGCGCTGGAGATCGTGCAGGAGATTGCCGTGTGGACCGGACAGGGATGCATTCTTACCACCAAGGACTTCACCATCCTCGAATTCCTGCAGGAGCGCAGGCACAGGTTCGGTGAAACCTATGCCGCGCTTTTGCGCGCAAAACTCGACGCGGCTACAGTCATCTTCCGGGAAGACATGCCGGCTCACGTCACCACGCTGAACAGCCGTGTGCGTTTTCGCATCGGCGACGAGCCACCGCAGACGCGCATCATCAGCCATGACGAACTGCAGGGCTTCGTCGGCCTGACATTGCCACTGACGACATTGCGCGGGCTTGCGCTTCTGGGGCTCGCTGCAGGCGAGTCAATCGTCCTGCCGCGAGATGGCACAGCCGCGCCCGAGCGTGTTGTGCTTGAAGCGGTGCTTTACCAGCCCGAAGCCGCACGCAGAAAAATGCGCGCGACGAAACGTCCCGCGCTGCGCCTCGTCCACAGTGCGGACACAGGTACAGTCCCTCACCGCGCGGCTGTCATTTCCGGCGGTGACGACGATCCCGGACCGAGTGCTGCTTGACCCTCACGCTACGTGAGGGACTATCTCTCTCGTCCTGCGGAGGCACGAGCAATGAAGGAATGGACGGTCAGCGATGTGGCGAAGCTCGCCGGCATCTCGGTGCGGGCACTTCATCATTATGACGAGATCGGTCTCCTTCCCCCGGCGCGTGTCGGCGAAAACCGCTATCGCTACTACGGCGAGGAGGAACTGCTGCGCCTGCAACAGATCCTTCTTTACCGCGGGCTTGGACTGCCGCTCGAAACGATCGGCGCCATTCTCGACAGCCCGGATTTCGACGGTGTGGCGGCGCTGAAGCAACAGCGTCGCCTACTGGAAGCGGAAGCGAAGCGCCATCGCCAGCTTGTCAGGACGATCGACCGCACGATCGCCCATCTGAACGGAGAACGTGCGATGAAACATGAAGAGCTCTACAGAGGTTTCGTAGCGCCTGAAAAACAGGCTGAGTATGAGACATGGCTCACCGAGAGGTTCGGTGAATCGATCCGCGAGGAAATCGCTCCAGGCGGTTCATCGGCAAAGCAAACCGGCGAACAGGCCATGGCGGGGCACATGCAGGCGTTGGCCGCGATCGAGGCAGACCTCGTCAAGGCGATGCAAAACGGCACTGTTCCCGAAGCGCGAGCGCTCGACCCGCTTGTGGAACGGCATCGCGCCTGGGTCGCGCGGATGTGGGCGAAGCCCTGCCCGCCCAAGGCCTATGCCGGTCTCGCTGACATCTACGAAAACCACCCCGACTTCGTACAGCGCTACGAGACGCTGGGTGCTGGCTTTTCCAGATGGCTGCCGACCGCCATGCGCGCATGGGCAAGACGCATTAGGGAGGAGTAGAGCATTTTGCAGTCAGGTGAATTCACCGGACGTCCGCATGAATTCGGAAAAACAGACTGGTAGAGCGGAGCGGCGTTTCCGTGAAACGGTGAACCGGTCTAGCGCCGGAGCTTCACGCCCTGCCGCCGACCCAGTATCGCGGACCCGGCCCCATTCGCCCTGCCCGGTCGGCCGGGTTCGTCAGCGCGCAGGTTTCGAGCGACAGGCAACCGCAGGATATGCATTCGGTGAGGCCACGCTTCAGCCGTTCCATTTCCGCGATCCGTTCGTCTATGCGCTTCGTCCAGTTTTCCGAAAGGCGCGCCCAGTCATCGCCCCTGGGCACGTGGTCGGTTGGCAGCTTGCCAAGCTCCGCCTTGATCTCGTCGAGCGAAAGCCCCACCCGCTGGGCGAAAACGATGAAGGCCACGCGACGCAGCACGGCGCGCTCGTAGCGGCGATGGCCCGAGCCCGCTCGCTCGGAAGTAATCAACCCCCGCTCCTCGTAGTAGCGCAGGGCGGAGGCGGCAACGCCGCTGCGCCGCGAAACCTGGTTGATAGTGAGCATTGGCAGCCTCCCGTGTTGAGGCTGAGAATTTCACGATCGAGGCCAAACTTCAAGTGAACTTGAGTTTGTACCACATACGGGCCTGCGCTCTGTCCCCGTGCCGGCAGTTGGCGGGCCCGCAGCCCGCCCCCCATCAGACTCAACTTATCAGGAAAGTCCCTCGATCAGGCCGTTTTCATTGAGAAAAATATGCTCTGACGAAGGCACTCTCGGCAGGCCTGGCATGGTCATGATCTCGCCGCAGATCGCCACCACGAAACCGGCACCGGCGGAAAGCCGCACCTCGCGGATCGGCACCACATGCCCGGTCGGCGCACCGCGCAGATTGGGATCTGTGGAGAAGGAATACTGCGTCTTGGCCATGCAGACCGGCAGGTGGCCGTATCCCTGCTCTTCCCATTGCTTTAGCTGATTGCGCACGGACTTGTCGGCAATCGCCTCCGAGCCGCGATAGATGCGCTTCACCACCGTGTCGATCTTGTCGAAAAGCGGCATGTCATCGGGATAAAGCGGTGCGAACTGGGAGACTCCGCTTTCGGCCAGCGCCACCACCTTGTGTGCCAGTTCTTCGATACCGGCAGAGCCTTCAGCCCAGTGGCGGCACAAAACGGCTTCCTCCCCCTGCTCGGCCACATACGCCTTTACCGCCTCAATCTCGGCATCCGTGTCCGTATGAAAATGGTTGATGGCGACGATGGCCGGCACGCCGAACTGCTTCACATTTTCGATGTGGCGGCCAAGGTTGGCACAGCCCGCCTTGACGGATGCGACATCCTCGGTGCCCAGGTCTTCCTTCTTGACGCCGCCATTCATCTTGAGCGCCCGTACGGTGGCCACAATCACGGCGGCGGCGGGCTTGAGGCCTGCTTTGCGGCATTTGATGTCGAAGAATTTTTCCGCACCGAGATCGGCACCGAAACCGGCCTCCGTCACCACATAGTCGGCAATTTTCAGCGCCGTGGTGGTCGCCATCACCGAGTTGCAGCCATGGGCGATGTTGGCGAAGGGGCCGCCATGCACGAAAGCCGGATTGTTTTCCAGCGTCTGCACCAGATTGGGCTGAAGCGCGTCCTTGAGGAGCACGGTCATGGCGCCATCGGCCTTGATGTCGCGGGCGTGAACGGGGCTTTTGTCCCGGCGATAGCCGATGATGATGTCGCCGAGCCGCTTTTCGAGATCTTTCAGGTCCGTCGCAAGGCACAGAATGGCCATGACCTCGGAGGCCACGGTGATGTCGAAGCCCGCCTCGCGCGGGAAACCGTTGGCCACGCCACCAAGCGAACAGACGATCTCGCGAAGCGCCCGGTCGTTCATGTCCATGACACGCCGCCATGCGACGCGGCGCGTGTCGATCTCCTGGGCATTGCCCCAGTAGATATGGTTGTCGATCAGCGCCGAAAGAAGGTTGTGGGCCGATGTGATGGCGTGGAAATCGCCGGTGAAGTGGAGGTTCATGTCCTCCATCGGAACCACCTGGGCATAGCCGCCGCCGGCCGCCCCGCCCTTGACGCCGAAGCACGGGCCAAGCGAGGCCTCGCGGATGCAGATCGCCGCCTTCTTGCCGATGCGGTTCAGACCATCGCCCAGACCGACGGTGGTGGTGGTCTTGCCTTCACCCGCCGGCGTCGGGTTGATCGCCGTGACGAGGATCAGCCTGCCGTTCCCGTTCTTGCGGGCCTCTGCGATGAACTCGGCCGAAACCTTCGCCTTGTCATGGCCATAGGGAAGTAGGTGTTCGGACGGAATGTCGAGCCGCGCCCCGATTTCCTGGATCGGCTTCTTCTTCGCCGCGCGGGCGATCTCGATATCGGATTTCACTTCGGCCATGACGATGATTTCCTCTCCCGGTGGTCCGCAACGTTTGCCGACTGGCATAAAGCCGCGAATTATAAACGTCCACCGTCGCAAAAGAGGCGCGCAATGCGTGAAATGCGACAGGGCATGTGCGACGGTGGCAATGAAGCGGTAGGCGTGGCAGACATCTGCGCCCGCCCCGCATGCCGGTTGACCTACCGATCCAGAACCAGGCGCAGTTCCACGAGATTGGAGCGCACACGCAGAATGTAGAAGCCCATCGTGGCAAGATGTGTGGGCATGATCCAGCCATCCTCACGCCCATTGGAAATGATGAAGGGCTGCACGTTGAGCGCCGCCCGGAACTGCTCTTCCGTCGTGTCCCAGAGCGAGCCCAGCGAACGCTGCTTGATCACATCTTCGAAGTCGGCACCCGCCGCTTTCAGAAGGCCGTAATAAGCGTAGAGCTGGCCATAGGCGAACCAGAAACGATCATCCGCACGCGTGTCGAACCAGCCGGAATTGTAATTTTCCGAACGCTGGCGCAGAAGATCGGAGGTCGAGCCCAGATCGCTCGCAATGCGGTCGAGATACTGGATCAGATTGTCGGCACGCGCATCGAACACGGCATCGCAGCTCTCAAGCCGGCCGTTGAAGCTGCGCAAATCGCGAATGGCGGAGCGATAGAAACTCGGGGTGGGCGTCTTGGGCCCAAAGGGGCTCAGGCCGAAATACCAGGTTTCCTCATCGAAGGTGAGCGCGCCGCGCGCATTCTGCAGATCGCGGTCGATCTGCGAAGTACCACGCACGCGGCCAAGCGCATCGACGAGTTCGATGGCGCTGCGGCGAACGGCCTGATTGATGCCGCGCTGGAACGATGCCTTGTTGTCGAAGAAGGGCGTGTCGTCCCAGTCGAGCACGAAGAAAAAGCCGAGCTTGTAAAGCAGCATGGAAGAAATCCATGCATTTTCGTTGACGTTGAAATCCGTGAGGTCAGCCGTGACGTCGACAATGGCGGACCGTCCGCAGGTGCGCGTCTCGCCGCCCTGTGTGGCCGCTGTCTGCTCGCCGGCGGAAACGCCACGCGCGTCAAGATTGTATTCCTCGACATAGTCGGGATTGAATCCGGTCCATGCCTGCGTCTGCCAGAAGAAATAGCCGTAAAAGCCAACGATCGCGAGCAGCACGAATCCAATGGAACCGCGAATGATCCAGCCGCGCCGCGTATACCAGCGCCCGGCGGCCAGAAAGGGCCACAGGATCCACGCGATCAACAGCCCGATGCCACGGCCGATCCAGTGAAACACCCGGGTGAAGAAATCAACGATCGGATCGAGCACGAAACGCCTCCCTCAGGCGATTTGGGTCCAGGATCAGGTTTCCAGACCATAGAGACGCTTCCGTAGCGCCGGTTTGTCCATGAGATATGCGGTTTTGAGCCGCGCCACAACATATTCGCGCCAGGCTTGCGGCCAGGTTTCGTAATCGCGGTAAAAACCCTGCTTGTTGAAAACGTAACGGGCGATGAAATCGGACGGCACGAAATCGGAAATCAGCCGGTTGGTGAGCCAGGCATCCTTGTGCGCCGGATCTGCGCGGGTGACAAGAAAGCGTTCACGCGCCGGAATTTCTTCGATCTTGAGCGTGCCCGTCTGGGTGATTTCGCGCACGGCGGCGTTGAGAAGCGGAACACTCCCCTCACCGGCAACCAGTTTCGCGTTGCGGTGCGTCCAGGTCTGCAGCCACACCGGATCGATGCGAGCGAAATCGGTATCCGGCTCCTCGCGCCGGATCAGATCAAGCAGTACCATCTCGCCGCGATGGGCGAGATAGTTCGAGCGTTCGATCCATGAGGCGCGGGGGAGCTGGATGCGGCCCGTTTCTGCCAGGAATCGGAAGATGCGCGCTGGATCGTCCTTCGACAGATAGCTCACCTGCCAGGGCCGCGAGCGGCGGAAGCCCGGCGTCGCAGGATCTGCGATCACCGTTGTGGTGTTTGGATCGGTGAATATATAGACACCGCCGAAATGGCTCGTCCAATAGGCATCGTGCCGGAACACGACCTGTTCGGGCACAAGACTGTTTTCGCGGATGTCGCCGGTTTCACGCGCCAAAGCAACCATGCGGTTGAGCAGTTCGTCGTCACGCCAGGCGTCGGGCTCATGCTTCACACGGTCGGCAAGCCGGCCAAGCTCCGCGGCCTTGCCGAGCAGGTCTTCGGCGGAGAGAACCTTGAACTCCACCTGCGCGATGGAGAGCAGATCCTCAATATCGCGCACCTGATTTACCTGCTCCTCGATCTCACCATAGACCACATCCTTGATTGTGATGGCATTGATGGCGCGCGCATTGGCCATCATGAATTCGTAGACGAGCTGCGAGGTGTTGGAGAAGGCCGTGTGCACCACGGGCAATTTGATCTGCGCCGGGGTGAGGATGATAAAGCGGCGATTGACACCATTGGGGTCGAGATACTGCGCGTCGTCCAGCTCCTCGGCAATCTGCGGCGAGAAGCCGGTGCGGTCGATCTCGAAGGAAGCGAGTTTCGTCTGCGGCACGCCGAAGGCATCGAGCGCCTTGTTGTAGCGTGCGATCAGATGGGATTCTTCTATCTTCAGGAGCCGACCGAAGATGAGATCGTTTTCGCGGAGGAGGTTCATTTCAGCACGATCACAACTAACAAAAAAACTATCAATGCTGACAAAGCTAATGAACGCCGGGATAATTTTTCAATCTCGGCCTCTAATAAACATATTTTATCAAGAGCTTGTCCCGAATTAAGCGCACCAGACAAAGATTCTCTTCGAGTCCTTATAAGTAATCCATCTCTATCAATTTCAGTTATATTTTCCGTATTACTATCAAATTCGCCAGTTTCCCAACTTACTTCGTTACCGGCACGAAGTGCGTTTTCAGTAGACCACCGGTATTCCCCTGACGCTTTGAGTTCCTCAATCTCAGCATCAAGCGCGCTGTGTTTCCGCTTAAGAATCTCAAGAAAATCACCCATCCCAAACACCCCTCGCCTTCATGTCCTCGATCTCGCGCAGGGCGCGTTCGCGCAGGCGCTGGTCGCGGACGATGGTGGAGACGGCCGCATCGTCCGACCGGTCCGAGTAGCGGAACTCCGAATCCGCGTAGCGGTTGATCTCCTGCATCACCATGTCCATCGTGAATGGCCGGCGCAGTTCGGCGATCATCGCTTTCTTCTCATCATAGCTTTTGCGCATGAAAGCATCGGGCGTCTCGAACCATTCGTCCGGAAGCTCGATGTCCATGGCGCGCATCTTGATCGCGTCGGTGATGTTCTTGATCGCGCGGCCGGTAAAGCGTGGCTCTGCCAGCTTGATCTCGTGCAGATAAGCGCCGATATCCGTGAGCGTCTTCGGCTCGCCGCGATCGTTCAGGAAGCGCTCATAGACCTTTGCAAGCCCTTCTTCCTGCGGCTTCGAATGCGCCTCATAGGCGGTTTCGACCGCGCGCTTGATTTCCTGTGTTGCAAACGGCTCGTGCTCGCCAAGCGGGATCGAATGGTTCTTGCCGGCCAGAAGCACGAAAATGTCGACATAGTCCTCAAACGTCTGCGGCCCGTCGACCAGCCAGCGCGCGCCGGCGCGCTGGCGCAGCGCGTCGTCCACATTCTCCGGATAGTTGGAGAACATGCCGAAGGAGCAATTGCCGCGAACCACGGTGCCCGCACCCGCAAAGCTCTCCATCAAAACGCCCGTCACCTCCTGCTGGCCGGCGGAGGCGCGGTCGTCGGAGCGCTTGGCCGCCACCTGATCGATGTCGTCGATGGTGCCGAAGCCGATGGCGCGCGGGCTCAGCACATTTTCCACGAACTGCTTGCAGTTCTGCCCCGACTTTCCCTGATAGGAGGAAATCTGGTCGACGCCGAAATTCTCATAGTGGAAAGGCACGCCCGCGATCTGACAGTAATCGTTCAAAAGCCCGGCGGTCATCTGGATGAGGATGGTCTTGCCGGTGCCCGGCGCGCCATCGCCGATGAAGGTGAACAGAAAGCCCCCCAGCTCCACGAACGGGTTGAGCTGACGGTCGAAATCATAGGCCATCAGCATCTTGGCGAGCTTCATGGCCTGATATTTGGCGATGTGATTGCCGATGATCTCGTTGGGCTTCTTGAAGGTCATGACGAGCGGCTTGCGCCGGCTGCCCGGTGCGACGTCGAACCCGTCCAGCGCGAAATCGTCGGCCTCAAGCCGCATATGCGTGTCTTCAAACGCACCGAGGCCGGTGAAACGGCTGCGCCGCTGCAAAAGCCCCTCGATTGCGACGCGGGCAAGCGCGCGGGCGCGCGCCGTCATCGCAGTGTCGTCGGCGGCACCCGAGATCGCGCCATCGAGCGCGGCAAGAACGCTTTTGAGCGCGTCCTGCGGCGTATCGAACTGGAAATCCGGCTCATCCGTGTCGTTCACGGGTTCACTGTCGGCGTCGAGCATCTGCAGGAGATAGGATGAGAGCGTGAAGGCGGCGACATAGGCCGAAGCCTGCAGGAGCGCGTGATAGGTCTGTGCCGTATCGCCCTCAAGCGGGCTGCGGGCATTCCGTTCCTGAAGGCTTTCAAGCTCGGTCGAGCGTGCAAAGACATCGGCAACGGCCAGCGCCACCGCCACCCCGCGCCGAGCGCGGAAAAGAAGCGTGTGCTGTGGTATCGAGAGCATCGGGTCGCCCTGACGGATGGCGGCGATGGTTTTCGCCAGCTCCACCTCGCGCGTCCTGCGCAGCGCGCCGGTGGAAACGGTCGACACGAAGCGCCGCCCGGTGCCGGCAAGCTCGGTGCCGGAGCGACCGCCATCAGCCTGCAGAACCACGAAGCGCGTCACAAGGCTCTGCGCCGTCGCCCGGTGCTTCTCGATGTCTTTCTCGTCGATGGTCGTCAGGCCGGTGTCCATGGAAATTCCTGATCTGTCGGGCAGTGGGACCGCCCGTGATGCACAACGCCAGCGGCCATCGCCCTTCTCCCCGCCTGCGGGGAGAAGGTGCCGGCAGGCGGATGAGGGGCATGCGGCGTCTCGGGCGGAAAGACGCCCATGCCTTGCCAAACTTTCACCCCTGGCGCTCGCCCCTCATCCTCACCTTCTCCCCGCAGGCGGGGAGAAGGGGGCGCAAACGCTGGCGCATAGCCTTCTGCCGGGGCGACGCTGCTACACATCCGTGATCACCCGCCCGCCCGAAATGACGTGCACGTCGTAGCCTTCGAAAATCTTCCGCGCCTCGCCGGCAGCGTAGAGCGCCTGATAGGCCTCATGCGGCACAAGCGCGTGCTGTTCATAGGCGCTCACGCCCATGCGGGCCGCATCAAGATCGTCAGTATCGATGAAAAACTCCTCGCGCGCCGGCTGGCTGGACCACAGCCCCTTGCGCGCCGGGCGCTCGGTCTTGGAATAGACCTCCTGCACCGTCCAGGTGAGAAGCCACGCATTTTCCTGCCGGCGCACCTTGCCAAGCACTTCCGAGACGGTCGAATTGTTCTCCGTGATACCGGCCGTGTAGAACGGCCCCAGCACCACCCGGCGCAATTGCTTGGGGTGGAGGTGGTCGAAATCCTTGTCGAGATTACCCGCAATCGTGGCCGGCGAAAGGGAATAGGCGGAGTTTTTCTCGGCAAAACCGTCGAACTGATGGGCGAGTTCCGGATTGAGCAGACCGCCCACCGGCAGGCCAATCTCGACATCGTCGTTGAGCCTGCCATCGTCGGAAACAAGCGCCTTGATCATCGCTGGAGATGAATCCTCGACCGCCGCCATATAGACCATGGGAAGGCTCGAACTTCCGTCAAAAGCGCCCCAGTGCACCAGATAATAAGGCCGTTTTGTCTTGGGATTCACCGAAACGCGCACCGTTTCCGGCAGAATGAAGGGCGAAAACACATTGCCCGCCTTCAATTGCTCCAGATAGAGGCGCTCGGCCATGGAACGCTGGAGGTCTGCCGGAAATTCGCGATGGCGCAGGATGAAATCGACCATCTCGGCACGCAGTTCATCGGGACCCGATATACCGGCAAGACGCTTGTCGGCCTGACGCCGATCGTTTTCCAGTTCAAGCACGCTCTGGAAAACCGGGTAGCCGCTTTCGGCGCGCTGAATACGGAATTTCTCCATGAAACCGAGACGGTTCTGCCAGCACTCGAAAGAGCGCTCCAACCGGCCGATATAGGGTGAGACGACCTCGGCCACGAGACCGTGCGACTGGAAAGGCGATGCGGACCGGTCGCCAAAATAGACGCCGAGCCCCTGAAGAGCGGCCGCGATGGCGTCGAAATAGCGTGCAGCGGCGTCAGGAACGGCGTTCATTCAAAAGACCTGTTCTGGGACCTTGGCGCCCGCTCCTCATCCGCCTGCCGGCTCCGTCTCCCCGCTCGCGGGGAGAAGGAGGATGGCCGCAACGTATAGGTCCCCCTCTCCCCGCCAGCGGGGAGAGGGTAAGGGTGAGGCTCGGCATTGAAGGTGCGCACACCGTATCTCGTCACGCCCGAACGTAGTTGGCTGCGTCGTGTTTCTTCATCACGTCTTCGAAACGGCGGGCGAAGGCATCGTCGGCGAGCTTCTTGCGGCGCTGGATGTCGGCGGTGGTGACCATGTTTTTCTCGTGTAGCTCAAGCAGGTCGCCAATGTGCCGCTGCGCGGCTGCGCCGATGCCGGCCATCGTCTCCTCGGCGGTGTTGTCGACCTTCGAGCCGAGAGTGTTGATGCGGTGGGCCACATCCTGCTGGGCTGCGGTCTTCAGCGAATCTTCGAGCGCCTTGTAGAGAACGATGCGCTGTTCGGTGTCGATGGTGAGCTTGTTGATCAGCGTCGACTGGGCGGCGATCTGGTTGTTGAGCGAATCCACGAAGGTCTGGAACATGGAGGTGTAGCGCTCGAGCGTCTGGCTTTCGGCAAGCAGCTCCTGCTCCTTCGCCTGCGCCTCATTGTATTCGGTGGCAAGCTTCGAGCGTTCCCCCTCGAGCGCCGCGCGATCCTTCTGGCTCGTGGAGGCGGCGATGCGGTTTTCGATGTCGAGCAGCATCGGGTTCAGTTCCTCGATGCGCTTCTGAGTGGCCTCCAGGGTCTCCATCGTGATTTTGCGCCGCTCGATAACCTTGGCAAGGCTTGCCTCGGAGGTTTGATAGCGTTCCTCGAGAACCTGCTTCTGATCCTTCAGAATACCGGTGATGGTGTCCGACTTTGAAAGCAGTTCCTGCAGATTGCCGGCCAGCGACATGTTGCGGACGCGCTCTGTGCGCATGCGCTGCTTCTTCTGCTTGGAAAAGATGCCGATGAAGTTTTCCCAACCGGTGTAACTCTTCATGCTCTCGAATTCGGAGCCGAAGACATTGGTGGCATCCTCAAGGCCGATGATCAGGTCGGCGATGTTGGTCTCCATCACCTTCTGCTGCGTGAGCACATCCTGAATGCGGGCATTCTCAATGTCGAAATCGGCCTGGCCGATCTTTTCATCGGTGCGCGCCAGCTTGTCGAGAACGGTGCCCGACTGCTCGATCTTCGAGCGCATCTCGTCGACCACCTCACGGGTCTTCGCGATCTCCGTGTCGAAATTCTGCAAGGTGGCCATGATGATACGCTCCGCAAAGGTCAGGGTTGCGGAAATATATGTGGGTCGATTGACGATTGAAAGACGTTACCGGCCTCGACGCACAATTCCTCAAGCGCAGTGGCCGCCCCACTCTGGCGTCGCTCCCTGTGGCGAAGCAGGCTGAAATCGCGTGCACCAAGATCGATATTCGCCACTTTAAGGAGGCCACGCTCCACGAGCGGTCCGGCAGCCGACATGGAGATGGCCGCAGCACAATCACTCTCGCGCACAGCGGAAAGCACTGCCTCATTGGAGGGAAACTCCATGACGAGATTGAGCCCGGCTGGGTCGACGCCCATCTCGGTCAGCGTGCTCTCAAAGGCGGTGCGTGTGCCGGATCCCTCCTCACGCATAATCCACGCCGCTCCCGAGATGAGGTCTTGCGGTGTAAGAGGCGCCCCCTCGGCCCACGGATGCGTGGGCGCAACCACGACTGCCATGACGTCCCGATCCACCCGGCGCACGGTGAGCGCCGGTTCATCCACCCTTCCCTCGACCAGCCCGACCTCGGCCACGCCTTCAAGCATTGCGTCTGCCACCATGCGGGTGTTGCCCACAGTGAGTTTCAACGAGATGCCGGGGTAGAGCTTGTGAAAGCGCATCAGAACCGGCGGCAGCCAATAGCTGGCAACCGTCTGGCTGGCGTGAACGTTGAGCGTGCCACGGCGAAGCCCGCCGAGCTCGGAGAGCATGGTTTCCGCCGAGCGTACCCGCGCGAGCGTTGCCTGCGCCTCACTCAGAAAAACCCTGCCGACACGGGTCAGCTCGATGCGGCGGCCAACGCGGTGAAAGAGTTCCACGCCGTAATAGCTCTCAAGCGCCTTGATGGAGGCACTGACGGCGGAGGGCGTGCGCCCCACAGCACTTGCTGCCTGGGTCAGGTGCTCCCGCTCGGCGACGGCAACGAAGATCAGCAATTGTTCAAAGGTCATGACATCATTCGATTTTCACGAACGATATATGACAAACTATTCGATAGAAGTCGATAAAGCACCATGCGACCAAGATTGGGTCATCGCATCAGGTCGCCTTCATGTCCGCACTTCGCCACCCGCTCCATCTTGTCCCCGGCATTGTTTTGTCCGTTCTCGTCGCAGCAGCCGCGCTGGCGGCAGCGTGGGCAGAACAGGTGTTTCTCGGCGAGGCGTGGCTTGAGGGACTGGTGCTTGCCATCCTCTTCGGCGCAGCCATAAGCTCCGCCGCCCGGTTAAGCCCCGCGCTTCGCCCCGGCATCGATTTTTGCGCCAAAGCCGTGCTGGAAGTGGCTATCGTTTTGCTTGGCGCCTCGATCAGCCTTGGCGCGCTCGGCGATGCAGGTTTCGGACTGGTCGGCGGCATTGTCGGCGTGGTCGTTCTGTCACTGCTTGCAGGCTATGCGATCAGCCGCGCGCTCGGCCTCTCGCGTGGACTGGCAACGCTGGTCGCCTGCGGCAACTCCATCTGCGGCAATTCGGCCATTGCAGCCGCGGCACCCGTGATCCGCGCCGAAGCTTCGGAAGTGGCCGCCTCCCTCTCCTTCACGGCATTCCTGAGCATTCTTGTCGTGCTGCTTCTGCCCGTCATTTATGCGGCCATCGGCATGAGCCCGGTCCAGTCGGGCGTTCTCGCCGGCCTCACGGTCTATGCGGTGCCGCAGGTGCTGGCTGCCGCCGCCCCTGCCGGCCCGATCGGCATTCAGGTGGGCACGCTGGTCAAACTGGTTCGTGTGCTGATGCTCGGCCCGGTGATCTTTCTTCTGGGGCTGACCCATGGGCGTAGGACCGGCGTCAAGCTTGGTTTCTTTGAGATGGTGCCCTGGTTCATCATCGGTTTTCTGGCCATGACGGGGCTGCGCTCGGCAGACCTCATACCGGCTCCGGCACTTCCAGTCATGCATGAAACGTCGGGGCTTCTGACGATCGTCGCCATGGCGGCACTCGGCCTGACGGTCGATATAAGAAGCGTGATGAAGAGCGGCGGGCGCGTGATCGTCGCAGCCCTTCTGTCGCTGACCGCTCTGGGTGTGGCGAGCTATGCGCTGATCCGTTTTCTCGGTGTCGCCTGAAGGGGCGCTACTCGGCAGCGCTGCCGACAAAACCCACGAGATCCTCCGCCTTCCAGCGGCCCATCTCTTCTTCCCAGTGCTTTCGGCAAAGCGAAACGTAGACATCCTTGCCGATGGCGACCTGTGCGCCCTTCTTGGCAACCTTGCCGTCCGGCCCCAGCCGCACCACCATCGTGGCCTTGCGGCCACAGCGGCAGATCGTGCGCACCTCGCGCAGTTCATCCGCCAGCGCCAGGAGTGCCTGCGAACCGGTAAAGAGATTGCCCTGAAAATCGGTCCTCAGCCCGTAGCACATGACCGGGATGCCCAGCCTGTCTGCCACGCGGGCAAGCTGCCAGACCTGTTCTTCTTCCAGAAACTGCGCCTCGTCGACAAAAACGCAGTGCACTTTCGTGTGGTCGTGGTGCTCGGCGATGCGCGCGAAAAGGTCGTCGCCGTCGCGGAACATCTCCGCATCGCTGTCGAGGCCGATGCGCGAGGAAATGTAGCCGCCATCTTCCTTGCGGTAGTGACCCGCGACGAACAGCATCGTGTTCATCCCGCGCTCGCGGTAATTGTAGGATGCCTGCAGGAGCATGGTCGACTTGCCGGCATTCATGGTCGCGTAGTGGAAGTAGAGCTTTGCCATCGCGCTGCCTGTATTGTTCGCGCTCTTAAACACCACATCGGCCGGCCAGAAAACGCCCGATTGTTTTCTTCCACCAGAATACCGTCGCATACGGCACGTTGCATGGCGCAAACAGACACCTCTTTGTGCTTGCAGCGACCCTGAATTGGTGCTTGCCTTTGAAATAATGCGCAAAGCCGGTTAAGACCCGCGCTCTGCCGAACAACAACCACAGAGGAGAGCCGTCATGTTATCCAGCCGAAAAGCGACCCTGATCCTCGGGCTTGCTGCAAGCCTGGCATCGGGCACCGCCTTCGCCGCCGACCCGGATTCCTGCAAAGCCATCACCTTCTCCGACGTCGGCTGGACCGACATCACGGCCACGACGGCGACCGCATCGGTGGTGCTTGAAGGCCTCGGTTACGAGCCCGAGACGCAGGTTCTTTCCGTGCCGGTCACCTATGCCTCGCTCAAGAACGACGATGTGGACGTCTTCCTCGGCAACTGGATGCCTACCATGGAGGCCGATATCGCCCCCTACCGCGAGGATGGCACGGTGGAAACCGTGGTCACCAATCTGGAAGGCGCGAAATACACGCTGGCCGTTCCGCAATATACCTATGATGCCGGCCTGAAGAGCTTTGCCGATATCGCCAAGTTTGCCGACGAGCTGGACGGCAAGATCTACGGCATCGAGCCCGGCAATGACGGCAACCGTCTAATCCTCGACATGATCGAGAACGACACGTTCGGCCTCAAGGATTTCGAAGTGGTGGAAAGCTCGGAAGCCGGCATGCTCTCGCAGGTGCGCCGCGCCGTGGGATCGAAGGAGCACGTGGTGTTCCTCGGCTGGGAACCGCACCCGATGAACGCCAATATCGAGATGGCCTATCTTGAAGGCGGTGACGATGTGTTCGGCCCGAACTATGGCGGGGCGACGGTTCACACCAACACCCGCGCGGGCCTTTCCGAAGAATGCCCCAACCTCGGCAAGCTGTTGAAGAACTTGGTCTTCTCGCTCCAGATGGAGAACGAGATCATGGGCAAGATTCTTGACGACGGTGCCGAACCGCAAAAGGCCGCTGAAGAATGGCTCAAGGCCAATCCGGACGCGCTCGGCCCGTGGCTCGAAGGCGTGACGACGTTCGGCGGCGATGCCGGCCTCGACGCCGTGAAAGCGCATCTGGGCATGTAAACGACAGGACGGTGCGACGCGCCGGCCAAGACGTTTCGCACCGCTCCCCTCCGGCCGGCAAGCCGGGCAGCCGCCAAATGAATGGCGAGCACAACATAAGAAGAAATCCGAAGAAAGGAACCATTCGGGCTCATGGACCCTCTTTCAGAATGGATCGCTGACTGGAAAATTCCCATCGGCCGGTGGGGCCGAGATTTTTTTGATTTCCTGACCACCAATTTCGCCTGGCTGTTCGATACGCTGGCAGACATTCTGGCCGATGTGCTGGACGGTCTGGTGGACATTCTCCTCGCCATTCCACCCACCATTCTGGTGCTGACCATTGCAGCGCTCGCCTATGCGCTGCAGCGCTCCTGGAAGCTCGCAATCGGCGTCGCTGTCGGCCTTCTCTTCATCATCAATCAGGGTTTATGGGAAGAAACCGTGGAGACGCTGGTGCTTGTCGTGGCGGCAGCGGCTGTCTCCATGGCGATCGGCGTACCTGTGGGCATCTGGGCGGCGCACAATGCGCGTGTCTACAAGGTGCTGCGCCCGATACTCGATCTGATGCAGACGCTGCCCACCTTCGTTTATCTGATCCCGGTTCTCATCCTGTTCGGTCTCGGTGCCGCCCCCGGTCTGATCGTGACAGTCATTTTCGCATCGCCAGCACCGATCCGGCTCACCTATCTTGGCATCACCTCCGTTCCCCAGCCCATGCTGGAGGCCGGCCAGGCTTTCGGCGCCACCAAACGGCAGCTCCTGTGGAAGGTGGAACTGCCCGCCGCCCTGCCCTCCATCATGGCCGGGCTGACGCAGTGCATCATGCTGTCGCTCTCCATGGTCGTTATCGCCGCACTGATCGGCGCCGACGGGCTCGGCAAGCCGGTGGTGCGTGCGCTCAACTCGGTCAACATCCCGCTCGGGCTTGAAGCCGGCCTCGCCATCGTCGTGCTGGCGATCATTCTCGACCGCATCGCGCGCATCGAGCGGGGGAGCGACAAATGAGCGTGGCCATCGATTTTCAGAAGGTCGACATCCTGTTCGGCGACGAACGGCAGAAGGCGGATGCGCTGCCGCTTGTGGATGCCGGCAAAAACCGCGAGGAAATCCTTGCCGAAACAGGAGCAGTGCTAGGCTGCGCCAACTGCGATCTGACCGTGGAGCGTGGCGAGATTTCCGTATTGATGGGACTTTCGGGCTCCGGAAAATCCACATTGTTGCGCGCGGTGAATCGGCTCAACACCGTGGCCCGCGGCAATGTCGTCGTCCATGACGGTGACTGGCAGGCCGACGTGGTGAACTGCTCCCAGGCCGAGTTACGCAAGATCCGCCGCGAATGCGTGGCGATGGTCTTTCAGCAGTTCGCCCTCCTGCCCTGGCGCACCGTGGCGGAGAATGTCGGCTTCGGGCTGGAGCTCGCCGGCGTGCCTGCAGGGGAGCGCAAGGAACGCGTGATGGCGCAACTCGAGCTGGTGCATCTGACCGACTGGGCCGACAAATATGCCCATGAGCTTTCCGGCGGAATGCAGCAGCGTGTGGGCCTGGCGCGCGCCTTTGCCACGGAAGCGCCAATCCTGCTGATGGACGAGCCGTTCTCCGCGCTCGATCCGCTCATCCGCACCAAATTGCAGGATGAGCTGCTCGAACTTCAGGAACGTCTGAAGAAAACCATCCTGTTCGTGAGCCACGATCTGGAGGAAGCGCTCAAGATCGGCAACCGCATCTCCATCATGGAAGGCGGGCGGATCGTGCAGACAGGCACGCCGGAAGACATCGTGCTGGCGCCGGAGAACGACTATGTGCGGGACTTCATTTCCAATGTGAACCCGCTCTCGGTGCTGACGGCCTGGAACGTGATGCGTGACGTGCGCGACCTGGAAGCGGCCGGCGAAGGCTGGCTCTGGCTAGACCGGCGACAGACAACGCGTTTCAGGTTCGACGAAAACATGCTGGTGGTCGATGCCGAACGCAACGGCAGGCCGGCCATCTGGGTCTCGTGCGACAACCTCGAGGACCTGCCTGAAGACCGGCCAAAGGTCTTCTGGGCAACGGCGGGCACGCCGCTGCGCACGGTGATGCGCGCCATGCAGCAGTCCCAGACAGCGCCGGTCGCGCTGTTCGAC
Organism: Nitratireductor lacus; assembly: GCF_056431025.1. NCBI lineage: Bacteria > Pseudomonadati > Pseudomonadota > Alphaproteobacteria > Hyphomicrobiales > Phyllobacteriaceae > Nitratireductor > Nitratireductor lacus. The sequence goes on from NZ_JBWKMB010000010.1 coordinate 155,483, forward strand.
GAAGCGTCACGTTTCGTCGGCGCCATCGGCATCCGCGACGTGCTCGGCGCCATCATCCGGCGTTGAACCTGTCCCGCGCACAGCGGCGTTGCACAGGAGACACCTTTTCCAGACCGGCCTCCCTCGCTACTGTCCTCAGGAGACAATGAGGGAGGCAATCACATGAATCCATCCGGCATCGTTGCACTCGTCACGGGCGGCGGCTCGGGGCTTGGTGAGGCAACCGCGCGGGCACTGGCTGCCAAAGGGGCGAAAATCGCCATCGCCGATGTCGGCATGGACAGGGCCGGGATGGTGGCCAGTGACATTGACGGCATTGCCGTCAAGTGTGACGTCACAAGCGAGGATGACGCCAAAGCGGCAGTCAGGGAAGCCACGGAAAAGATTGGCGCGCCCCGCATTCTCGTCAACTGCGCCGGCATTGCCATTGCGATGAAGACCGTCGGCAAGGATGGCCCGCACCCGCTCGATCTTTATCGCAGGGTGATCGAGATCAATCTCTTCGGCACGTTCAACATGATCCGGCTGTTTGCAGCCGCCACGCAGGAACTGGAGCCGCTTGACGGTGGAGAGCGTGGCGTCATCGTCAACACGGCCTCGGTTGCCGCCTTCGACGGGCAGATCGGCCAGGTCGCCTACTCCGCCTCCAAGGGCGGCGTGGTGGGCATGACACTGCCCATAGCGCGCGACCTTTCGCGCTCGGGTATTCGCGTGTGCACCATAGCGCCGGGCATCTTCAAGACGCCGATGATGGCCGGCCTGCCGGAGGACGCACAGGCCTCGCTCGGCCAGCAGGTGCCCTTCCCGCCACGCCTCGGCGAGCCTTCTGAATACGCAGCGCTTGCCTGCCACATTGTTGAAAACCAGATGCTGAACGGCGAAACGATCCGCCTCGACGGCGCGATCCGCATGGCCCCGAAATAGGCCAGACATGGGCCCAGACACAGGCGATGACCGAAAAGGCCCGCTCGCGGGCTTCACCGTCATAGAGATGGCGGGGCTGGGGCCCGTTCCGCTGGCCGGGCTCATGCTTGCCGAAATGGGCGCGGCGGTTCTGCGCATCGAGCGCAGGGATGCCAGGCGCGACTTTCTCAAAGTCCCGCCAAAATACGATCTCGACCGCCATGGCCGGAAAATCCTGAAGCTCGACCTGAAACACCCGGCCGGGCGGGAACTGCTCATGCGCATGATCCAGCAGACAGATGTGTTGATGGAGGGGTTTCGCCCAGGTGTGATGGAACGTCTGGGCGCGGGACCCGATGCAGCCCTTGGCGCCAACCCCGGCCTCGTCTACGCCCGGATGACGGGGTTCGGGCAGAACGGTCCGCTGGCGCAGCGCGCCGGCCACGACCTGACCTATCTCGCTTATTCCGGCGTGCTCTCCATGATCGGGCGCAAGGATGAACGCCCGGTTCCGCCACTCAATCTCGTGGGCGACTATGGCGGGGGAACAATGTTTCTCATCGCCGGCATTCTGGCAGCGCTTCTGGAGAGAACCCGGTCAGGCAAAGGACAGATCGTCGATGCGGCGATGATCGACGGCGCCTCGATGCTGGCCGCACCCTTTTTCGGTTTTATGGCAACGGGTTTCTGGCGGCAGGAACGCGGCACCAACCTGCTCGACGGTGGCGCGCCGTTCTACGACACCTATGAAACGGCAGACGGTCGGCATGTGGCAGTCGCCTGCCTCGAGCCGCAGTTCTTTGCCGCATTCGCACGTCTTCTGCCGCTCGAGACCGAGCTGGCCGCCGCACAATACGATCAGGCACGCTGGCCGGACATGCGCGCGGCAATCGCCCGGCGCTTCGGCGCGCAGGATCGTGCATTCTGGATCGACCGCTTTGAAAACTCGGACGCCTGTGTCGCACCGGTCCTCACACCCGGGGAGGCTGCTGCTCATCCGCACAGCCGCGCCCGCCACGCCCATGCGGAAAAACACGGGTTTACGCGCCCCGCCCCCGCTCCCCGCTTCTCCCGCACACCGGGCGAAACGGCAGCGCCCGCCGGCGCGGCGGCGTCACTTGCCCCGTTTGGGATCAGCGGAGAAGAACAACAGAGACTTGCAGCCGAAGGCATCATAGGCGAAGGAGACGCTTCAACGGATTGAGGCAGCGATGAGCGCAGAAAAACAGAAAGACGTCATTCTCGAGACCGATGCCGATGCCATTCGCCTCGCAAAGACGCTGTTGCGGACCGCACGCTTTGGCGCACTGGCAACCATTGACCCGGAGGACGGCGCGCCCTTTGCCACCCGCGTCGCCACCGCGACCGATCTCGACGGGACGCCGCTCATTCTCGTTTCCGGCCTTTCCGCACACACGAAGGGCCTTGATACCGACCCGCGCTGCTCGCTCATGATCGGCGAGCCCGGCAAGGGCGACCCGCTGGCGCATCCGCGCCTTTCTATCAAGGCCGTCGCCTCCCGGCTGGAACGCGGGAGCGAGGTCCATGAGCGTGTCAGGCGCCGCTATCTCGCCCGCCACCCCAAGGCAAAACTCTATGTCGATTTTCCCGATTTCATCATCTTCCGGCTGGAGTTGCAGGGCGCACTTCTGAATGGCGGGTTCGCCCGTGCCTACAGGCTCACCGGCAACGATCTTCTGACCGGCAGCGCCGCACTTGAAGGGCTTGCGGAGGCGGAGGCCGGCGCCATCGCGCATATGAACAGCGATCACGCGGACGCGGTCGAAAACTATGCCCGCCATTTTGCCCGCGCACCCGCCGGCAAATGGCGACTGACCGGCATCGACCCCGAAGGGCTGGACCTCGCGCTTGGCGACGAAACGCTGCGCATCTTTTTCGCTGCTCCGCTGAGCGACGCGACCCAGATGCGTCCCACCCTTGTCGCCATGGCGAAGGAAGCACGCGCAGGACTTGCCGCGTGAAACGGGAATTCCTTCCCATCGAGAGCGCCGACGATCCACGCATCGCCGCCTATCGGAACATCCGCGAACGCGACCTCGTGGGCCGGCAGGGGCGGTTCGTGGCCGAAGGCCGCGTGGTGCTGAACGTGCTTTTCTCCACGAGCCGGTTCGAGGCAGAAAGCGTGTTTTTGCGCGAAAACCGCGTTTCGGGGCTCGGCGACCTGATCGAACGTATTCCCCGGAACGTTCCCGTCTACACCGCCAGCGCCGCGGTCATGGACGAAATCGCCGGGTTTGAGATCCATCGCGGCATCCTCGCCATCGGTCGCAAGCCGGAAACCAGCGGCGAAGCGCTTCTCGACACGCTGCCGGACGAAGCGCTCGTCGTCGCGCTCTCCGGCATCTCCAACCACGACAATGTCGGATCGATCTTCCGCAACGCCGCTTCATTCGGAGCCGCCGCCGTTCTTCTGACCGACGATTGCTGCGATCCGCTCTATCGCAAGGCGATCCGCGTCTCGGTGGGCGCGACGCTCAAAGTGCCCTTCGCCCGATTCAGCGACACGGCGGCGCTTGCGGCGGCGCTGCAGGACCGGGGCTATCCCATTCTGGCCCTGAGCCCGCGCGGGGAAATCGACATCGCCGACGTCAGGCGCAGTCCACGCCACGCACTTCTGCTCGGTAGCGAGGGACACGGCCTCTCCGACGAAGACATGACGCGGCTTCCAACCGCGCGCATCGCCATGGCTCCCGATTTCGACAGTCTCAACGTGGCAGCGGCCTCCGCCATCGCTCTGCACAGGCTCTGGCGCAGAGGCTGATGGCCCGCGCGCTCAGGCCCGCGTTCTTAGGAACGATCGCGCAGGGCCCGCACTCTTTCGGCAAGGCTGAGGGGTCGCCCCTCGCCGGCTGCCTCATCCTGTTTCAGAAGGTCGGCAATGGGTGTGTCCCCGCCTTCAAGCGCGGCTGTGAGACTGACCACCTCGGCAGCAAGGTTGTGGATCTGCTCGCGCAAGGCATCGTCCGACTGCCCCGCGGCCTGAGCCCTTGCGGGAGCGGCCTTGCCGTTTCTCTTTTTCTCGGACAGTTCGCCGCGAAGCTTCTTGTTTTCCTGAAGCAGTCTGGAAATGCGTGTCTTGAGCTTGTCCTGTTCGGCCTCCGAGGGCTTTGCAGGCGCCGCCGTCCGACCACCGGCATCAGCCAGAAGCGTGCGCAGTTGCAGGGATTTGTCGGCAAGCTCGCGGGAGAGCCGGTCGCTTTCCGCCTCGGCCTCCATCAACCGGCGCGCGGCCTGATCAGAAAGGCTGGCCTCGCTTGCCGCATTCATTTCCTTGCGCAAACGGGCAATCTCGGCCTCACGGCGCTCCAGCTTTTCCTCGTTTTCGTAAAGCGCCCTCATCTGGCTCTCCAATTTTTTCTGAAGATCCGCATTGCGCTTCTCCGCCACCTTCAGACCGGCCTCCGCCTCCTTGCGCGCTGCCTCGGCATCGCGGCCCGCACGAATGGCATCCTTGCGATCGCGGCGAAGCTCGGCCAGATCATCCTCGACCTTGCGCAGTTCCGTTTCGCGGGCGACCATTTCAATCTGCCGGCTGCTCGCGAGCAGGCGTTCTTCCTCGTAACGATCATTGAGCTCCATCAGCGCCGTGCCGCGGACCTCCAGCTCGGAGAGCGCTTCATCGAGTTTCGCTTCCAACGTGGAAATGATCGCGGCGTTTTCCGTCAGCGCAGCGCGCTGTTCTTCCGTTTCGTCCCGCAGATCGGCGATCACCCTGTCCTGCGCGTCACGCTCTTCGGCAAGCTGCCGCGCCTCATCGCTCAGACGCGCAAGCTCGACCAGTTGCGACGAAGTCTTTCGGTTGAGGTTCTCGATGTTCATTTCAAGCCGGCGGGCCGCCATTGCATGGCTGGCACGCAGCCGGTCCTTCTCTGCCTCAAGCTCGTTGGCAGAAAGCGGCAGGCTGGCTTCGATGCGCTTTGTGGTGAGCCTCACTGCCCTGCGCCACACAAGCGGCGCAAGCAAAAGAGCGAGAAACCCCGCAGTGAAAAAGCCCAGTAAAATGAGCAAAATCGTCGTGATCACCGCATGAAACCCATATCTTCAGCGAAGCCCTGCATCTGCAGTTGTCACCTCATTGGGTCACGCAAAACGACACGCAGGTCAAGCTGATACGCTCGTGAAGCGGTTTCGCCCTTCGTAGCGGCGCGGGATTATTCAACGCGCCGCCATTCGAAACCACGTCAGAATGGGTTCCAGGTCGGCTTCGGGGTCATCTTCAGATACCCCAGATTGACGCCGAGCCGCGCACCGACGCCGGTGCGGATCGGAACCAGGATCATGTTGTCATTGGTGAGCGCGTTGAAGCCAAGGCCGGCCACCAGATAGGCAGAGCCGGCAACACCGCCGAAACGACGGTAAAGATCGTTCACCGAATTGAGGTTGTAGACGAGGATCATGACCCGTGATCCCTGGCCGCCATAATCCCAGCCAATCGAAGGCCCCTGCCAGAACACCTTATGATCACCGGCGTTCTTTGTGTAGAGCATGCCCTCGCCATAGGTCAGGCCACCGATGAACGCGCCAGAGCCTTCTTCGCCAAGAACATATCCGTTCGGCAAACCGTATTGAGAGAAGACCTTCTCGACCAGGGTCGCCAGACCGCCTGTGGTCGCGCCGAAGAAGCCGTGCCCGGCATCGACGATTTCCTGCGCCGTATAGCCGTTATTGGCCCGTGCCGTGTTGGTGGTCAGGGAAATGGCGCCAAGGCCGACCGCGAAAACCACCAGCACGGCCTGGATGAACCGCGTCCAGTCAAAAAGCCTTGCAGGCATTGTTCATTCTCCATCCATGAGTGGCTGTCTTGGACCGCCCACCGTTACCCCGCGCTGAGCCACGATTGCTTCAAAATAGGCCGCGAATCTTTTCCAACTGTTAACCTCAAGCTGAAACATGGCCGACAGATGGCCTGCAGCGCGGAAAGCCCGACTGCACAAGACGCCATTTCCGGCCAAACTGTTGCCGGTTTTCGCCCGCCTGTGTAACCAGAAGCAGCGCGTTCCACGATCTGATTCGGCCCGATCTGTTTCGGTTGGAGACTGGAACCTGTTCGAAGTCAGGACCATTGGAGAATCGGACCGAAAAGTGGGATCCGGTTTTCGGATTATTCCGATGCTCCATCAATCGTTTGGATCGTCCTTTGTGCGTCCGGTCGGACGCACGGCGGTCTAGAGCAAGGACCGGCCGGCACCGCGGCATCAGCAGGCGGCGATGGCCCGATGCAACAACGTCTGGAGGACAGATGCCCATGTCCGAACTTTTCTCGTTGAGCGCGACCGATCTCGCCGCTCTTCTGTGCAGCCGCGTTTGTCACGACATCATCTCGCCGGTGGGTGCCATCAACAATGGCCTTGAACTGCTGGACGAGGGCGGCGCCGACGAAGACGCCATGGCACTGATCCGCGCCAGCGCGGTAAACGCCTCGGCACGGCTGCAGTTTGCGCGCATCGCCTTCGGCGCGGCCGGATCGGCCGGCATGCAGATAGACACTGGCGACGCGCAATCGGTGGCAACGGCTTTCATCTCCAACGAAAAGCCTGACCTCGAGTGGCACGGCGCCCGCGCGCTTTTGCCCAAAAACCAGGTAAAGCTTCTGCTGAACCTGCTGCTTGTTGCCAATTCCGCCATTCCGCGTGGGGGCAAACTGCGTGTTTACCTGGAAGATCTGGATAGCGCTCCGGCTTTCAGGATCGCTGCGGAAGGCCCGATGCTTCGCGTGCCACCGAAGTTTCTGGAGCTTCACTCGGGGAACAAGCCCGAAGAGCCGATCGACGCCCACAGTGTCCAGTTTTACTACACGCTGCTTCTGGCCCGCGAGACCGGCATGACCGTCAATATTCGTGCAACGGCCGAAGAAATCATCCTGTCGGCGAGAAAATAGACTTTTAACCATAAGTCTTTGCGGCGGCTTTACCAGCGTTGTTTCATAGTCTCCCCTGTCTGCTGTCAGCGGCAGACTGCATTGCGTGAAAGGGTGTGGAAAATGGCTCGCTGCCTGATCGTCGACGATTCGAGCGTCATCCGGAAGGTCGCCAAACGGATCCTGACCAGTGCTGAGATGATGGTCACGGAGGCCGCCAATGGACAGGAGGCGCTCGATCTCTCTGCCCATGACATGGCCGACATCATCATTGTCGACAGTTCGCTGCCGGACATGGATTCAAGCGACCTTGTGCGCGGACTGATGGCGCTTCCCGCCGAATTCAAACCGCATGTGCTGCTGTGCCTGGCCGAACTCGACCTCGGCGCGATCATGCGAGCCAAACGCGCCGGTGCGCAGGGCTATATGCTAAAACCCTTCACCCGCGCCCAGTTGCTCGAGCAGTTCCGCGAGTTTCAAACGGCAGCTTAGGGCATTTTGCAGTCAGGTGGAATCACCTGACGTCAGCACAAATGCAGGAAATCAGACAGATAGAGTGGAGCCGCGTTTCCATGAAACGGTGAACCGCTCTAGAGTCAGGCCCCTAGGCCCTTTGCCGAACGGACATCACGTTAAAAATGCAAAAAACCCGGCCTCGCGGCCGGGTTTGCGCGTTCTTGAAGGGGATGCAGGAGCAGAATCAGGCGCTTTCGCGGATTTCCTCGGGCTCGCGCAGCACGTAACCGCGCCCCCACACCGTTTCGATGAAGTTCTGACCGCCGGACGCCGCATCCAGTTTTTTGCGGAGCTTGCAGATAAACACGTCGATGATCTTCAGCTCCGGCTCATCCATGCCACCATAAAGGTGGTTTAGGAACATTTCCTTGGTGAGCGTCGTTCCCTTGCGGAGCGAAAGAAGCTCCAGCATCTGGTATTCCTTGCCGGTCAGGTGAACACGCTGACCACCAACCTCGACCGTCTTGGCGTCGAGATTGACAATGAGATCGCCTGTCGTGATGACCGACTGGGCATGCCCCTTGGAACGGCGCACGATGGCGTGAATGCGCGCCACCAGCTCGTCCTTGTGGAACGGCTTGGTCATGTAATCGTCTGCACCGAAGCCCAGGCCGCGCACCTTGTCCTCGATACCGGCCATGCCGGAGAGAATAAGGATCGGCGTCTTCACCTTCGAAAGGCGCAGTGTCCGCAGAACCTCATAACCCGACATGTCCGGCAGGTTGAGATCGAGCAGAATGATATCGTAGTCGTAGAGCTTACCGAGATCGACGCCCTCTTCTCCGAGGTCCGTCGTATAGACATTGAAGCTCTCGGACTTGAGCATCAGTTCGATGCTCTGTGCCGTGGCACTGTCGTCTTCAATCAGCAAAACGCGCATCTTTATCCCCTTTTCGCCGCCGACCCGGCCTGGCAGGCACCCGGCACCGAAGCAATGATTGCCTGAATCGGAGGCTGCCAGTTAATGGTTAACAAAATCTAATTCGGTCTGGCAAGCGCCAGATTCCCTTTTCAGCTTTCGAAGGCACCGCATTGATTCCAATGGTCAAATATCCGCTCTTAAACAGATCGAATCACATTAGCAATTTCAGCTAACCGACTCTCCCAGCAATCAAATTACGGCTTTCTGACGCATAATCTTTACCGTGCCTTAAGCCATCGTCCTTATGATTAACAATGCCCGTAAACGAATGGTTACCGAAGGGGTCAAATCTTAGGAATTTGTTTCCTAAGTGCGCTTACCATGGGATGACTGACCCGGCGTAAACGGGACGGACAGCCGCCGAGGGGCGCTGGTGTGTGCGTATTGTGGGAGTATCGAGTATGAAGCCGCGTGAAAACCTCGTTCGACTGAAGCAGTTTCAGGTTAATGAGAAGCGCCGCCGCATGGCACAGCTGGATTCGATGATTGCCGAGTTCGACCGCATGGCCGCGGAACTCGATGCACAGATTACGTCCGAGGAAACGAAGGCCGGCATCACCGACCTCAACCACTTTGCCTATCCGACTTTCGCCAAGGCCGCGCGACTGCGCCGTGACAACCTGCGCACATCGCAGGCCGAGCTGATCGAACAGCGCAAATCCGCCGAAGCAGAACTTACCGAGGCCGAAGCCGAACTTGCCAAGGCCGAGGCACTGGAGAATCGTGACGGACGCGGACGGCCGGACGCAGCAGCATCGCGTGCAATGACCGGCTGATCGCCCTTCCCCGCAGCCACATCACATCGAGGAACCGGGTTCAACGGCAGGGTCTCCCTGTCGTTTTTCGTTGTGCCCGCTCAAAAACGGATAAAAACGGAGCCGTGCACCGACGCCCCGGCTTCAAGGTTCTTCAAGCGCGGGCCACATTGCCGACGCTGCATTGGCGGAAAAGAAAAAGGCCGGCGCATGGCGCCGGCCCCAGACTGCTGACAAACCCCTGGCATTTGCCGGGGGTTTTTGATTCACTGGGTCATGTTGAAGACACCGGCCCCCGAACAGACAGCGCTCGAGATG
>NZ_JBWKMB010000011.1:0-156909 GCF_056431025.1 Nitratireductor lacus
TCATCAGATGCTGGCCTCCTTCCCAGCCAGCATCTTGAATCACAAAATCGGCAATCCGGGAATCCCTACCGATTCAGTCAAGCTCTGAACCGCTCTAAAGCTGTGAACCGCTCTGGAGCGTCGGACCGGAAATTGAATCCGGTTTTCGGTCCGATGCTCCTTCAATGGTTTGGACCGCCGGTATCGTCCCGGCTCAGCGCCGTTTTTTCTTGAAAGGCTCCATGCCTGCGCGTGCAAGCGCGTCGGCGCGTTCGTTTTCGGGATGGCCCGCGTGGCCCTTGACCCAGTGCCATTTGATCCTGTGGCGCTTCTGTGCCTCGTCCAGCGCCTGCCATAGCTCGGCGTTCTTGACCGGCTTCTTGGCTGCCGTTTTCCAGCCATTGCGCTTCCAGCCCTCGATCCAGCCGGAAATGCCGTCGCGCACATAGACGCTGTCGGTGTAGAGGTCCACGTCGCAGGACCGCTTCAGGGCGTTGAGCGCCTCAATGGCCGCCTTGAGTTCCATCCGGTTGTTGGTGGTCTCGGCCTCGCCGCCCGACAGTTCCTTCTCGACGCCATTGTGGCGCAGAAGCGCGCCCCAGCCGCCGGGACCCGGATTGCCCGAACAGGCTCCGTCGGTAAAAATCTCCACGCTTGTCACTTCAGGCCGACCCCGTATTCAGATGGAGAGCTAATCTGCCGGTGAAAGCGCAGCCGGCGCACATATTCCATCGGGTCGCGCTTGTTCACCAGCGCGCCGTTGGAAACGGTCAGCCAGTCATAAAGCCGCGTCAGCATGAATCGCAGCGCGGAGCCGCGTGCCAGGAGCGGCAGCGCCTCGATCTCGCCGCCTTCCAGCGGACGCACCGACTGATAACCCTCGAGCAGTGCCGTCCCCTTGGTCAGGTTGTAGGACCCGTCCTTCTCGAAACACCAGGCATTGAGACAGGTGGCAATGTCGTAGGCCAGCAGATCATTGCAGGCGAAATAGAAATCGATGATCCCGGAAACCCGGTCACCGAGGAAAAAGACATTGTCGGGAAAAAGGTCGGCGTGAATGACGCCGGTCGGCAGGTCGGCCGGCCAGCCTTGGGCAAGGTCGGCAAGATCCGCCTCGACCTCAGCCTCCAGCCCCTCTTCCACCTCGTTTGCCCGAGGCTTCGCCTTTTCCCAGAGCGGGCGCCAGTCGCCCACGGTCAGCGCATTCGCCCGTGTCGGTTCAAAGCCGCGCGCGGCCAGATGCATCCCCGCCATGGCCCTGCCCACCTCGCGGCAGTGCTGCGGGGCGGGTTTCCTGAGCCACATGCCTTCCAGAAAGGTGATCAGCGCCGCCGGCCGACCGGCAATTTCGCTCACCACCGCGCGATCGTTCCTGCGCACCGGAAGCGGACAGTTCACGCCATGCTGCGCCAGATGCTCCATCAGGCCGAGAAAAAATGGCAGATCGGAGCGCTCAACGCGCTGCTCGTAAAGGGTCAGGATGAAGGCTGCTTTTGATGTGTGGAGCAGGTAGTTGGAATTCTCCGTCCCCTCGGCGATGCCCTTGTAGGACAACAACTCGCCCACATCGTATTCCTTCAGGAGCGCGCCGAGCTCGACCTCGGAAATGTCCGTATAGACCGCCATGCTTATGCGTTGCCGTTCACAAAGGCCATGTCGGCGCTGGTCAGTTCCACATCGCGGATCGCCCGCATGACGGGGAAGTTTTCGGTTTCCTCGGCGGTGATCGCAAGTTCCACCGTTACATCGAAGCGCTCGCGGAACGCATCGATGATTTCGTTGACGATGATTTCGGGCGCCGAGGCGCCAGCCGAAAGTCCAAGAACGCGAATGCCGTCCACCTCGTCCCAGGGGATTTCAGAAGCCCGCTGCACAAGCAGGGATCGCTTCGCCCCTGCCCGCTCCGCGACCTCCACCAGACGGCGCGAGTTCGATGAGTTGGGTGCGCCCACGACGAGGAAAAGGTCCGAGCCGGGTGCCGCCTTCTTCACAGCCTCCTGCCGGTTGGTGGTGGCATAGCAGATGGATTCGGCTGCCGGTGCGTGCAGGTCCGGGAAACGGTCTTCCAGCGCCTTGAGAATGTCTGCCGTGTCCTCCACCGAGAGCGTGGTCTGGCTGACAAAGCCAAGCTCCGCGCCATCTGGCCGTTCGAGCGTGTTGGCGCCTTCCACCGTCTCCACCAGGGTCACAGTGCCCTCGGGCAGTTGCCCCATCGTGCCGATCACTTCCGGATGCCCCGCATGGCCGATCAGCAGCACGTGACGACCGAGCCTGTGATGGCGCATGGCCTGCTTGTGGACTTTGGAAACCAGCGGGCAGGTCGCATCCAGATAGAAGAGGTTGCGGTTCTGCGCATCCGCCGGGACCGATTTCGGCACACCGTGCGCGGAAAAGACAACCGGACAGTCGCGATGATCTTCCGGTATTTCGCTCAGTTCCTCGATGAAGACGGCGCCGCGCTCCTGCAGTCCCTCCACCACATAGCGATTGTGGACGATCTCATGGCGCACATAGACCGGCGCTCCGTATTTCTTCAGCGCCAGCACGACGATCTGAATGGCGCGGTCAACGCCGGCGCAGAAACCGCGTGGCCCGCAAAGCCGCACCGTCAGTTTCTGTCTTGTCATGTCGGCAGCCGTCATCTGATTTCCCCTTGCTGGAGCCGGAATTGGGGGCGTGGGGCGCTCAATGTCAAGAGCCCCGGCCAAAGAGCCGCGATCAGGAGCGCCGCCGGTTGCGCCGCCACCAGACGAACAGAACGCCGCAGAGCGCCGCGGCAAGCCCATACCAGGTGATCGCATATTGCAGATGGCTGTTCGGCAGGTCGATGCGTGTCACCCCGCCCACGGGCAAACCGCCGGCATTGGGCGAATCATCGGCGTCGACATAGAACGGCAGCACCCGGGCAGTGTCAGGCAGCCCCGCCGTACGCGCCATCGTGCCGAGGTCCTTCCAGTAGAAGATGTTCTGGCCAATGTCGTTGTCGGGGACGATGAAGGACGGCTTTTCGCCAATCCCGTTGCGTGCAAGACCGCTGATGCGTACGCCGCCGACGATCTGTCCTTCAGCGCGCGTGTCCGCCTCCTTGCGGTCGAAGGGCACAAACCCGCGATTGACGAAGATGAACCGCCCGTCGTCAAGTCTGAGCGGTGTGTGAACAAAATAGCCCGACTGCCCTTTCCAGGTTGCGAAATAGTGGCGCTCGCCCGTGTGCCGGAAAGCACCCTCAACGCGCATCGGCCGGTATTCGACATCACCGGTTTCAGCGTAGATGCGCTCGATGCTGGCGAGATCCGCCGGTTCTGCATTGATCCGCGCTTCGATCTGCGCAAGCAGCGCCTCTTTCCATTGAAGCCGCTGCACCTGCCACGTTCCCAGCGCCAGAAGGCACATAAGCACGACAAGGCTCAGGAGCAGGAGAAGCCAGTTGAGGCTCGACCGGGAGGATTTGACTTCAGTCACGGCCATTATCGTTCGAGTTCCCCCTGCTCTGCCTTGTTGCGATATTGCAGTGCTATCAGCAGGCCCTTCATGAGGCGGAGAGCCGTGAGGCAAAGGACCAGCGCAAGCGGTATCCAGATGAGGAAATGCACCCAGAGCGAAGGTCCGAGTGACACCTCCATCCACAGCGCCAGCCCCACGACCAGAAAACCGATGATCAGGATAACGAACACTGCCGGTCCGTCCCCCGCATCGGCAAAACCGTAATCGAGCCCGCAATTGTGACAGCCGCGCCCGACCGTGAGAAAGCCGGAAAAGAGGCGCCCCTCGCCACAGCGCGGGCAGCGTCCGCCAAGTCCGGCGCGGACCGGATCGACCGGCGGCCAGATCGCCTGATCGACGACCGGCTCGTCACCGTGTGTGTTGTTCTGTCGCTCGGTCATGTCGTTTCAATCCCGCGTCAGGCCTGGGAGAGGTAGGTCCATCCGGTTGCATGTCCCTGCGCTCTAGCACGGCAGGTCCAGCCCGGTCGACGCCGCCCCGTGACGCATCCCACGGATAGGACGAGAATGCGTCCCAAAAAAGAAAGCGACCGGGCCAAAAAAGAAAGCGGCCGGGTCTCCCCAGCCGCCTTTCGCATACTCAAGCTGCCATATCAGCCATGCGCGACAGTCGCACCGGCTGAGGCCCAGACATAGACGAAGGTGAAGAGGAACAGCCACACCACGTCAACGAAGTGCCAGTACCAGGCAGCCGCCTCGAAGCCGAAATGCTGCTTCGGCGTAAAGTCGCCGGCCATGGCGCGCAGCAGGCAGACCAGAAGGAAGATGGTTCCGATGAGAACGTGGAAACCGTGGAAGCCTGTCGCCATGTAGAAGGTCGCGCCATAGATCGAGTCGGAGAAGGCAAACGGTGCGTGCATGTACTCGTAAACCTGAACACAGGAGAACAGAGCACCGAGTGCAACCGTCAGCACCAGGCCCCAGACCAGGCCCTTGCGATCGTCTTCGAGCAACGCATGGTGGGCCCACGTCACCGTCGTGCCGGAGAGCAGCAGGATGATCGTGTTGTAGAGCGGCAGGTGGAAGGGATCGAGAACCTCGACGCCTGCCGGCGGCCACATGCCACCGGTGAACTCGGCGCGCGTTGCCTGCACCGCCTCGCCCGGGAACAGGCTCGCATCGAAGAACGCCCAGAACCAAGCCACGAAGAACATCAGCTCCGAGGCGATGAACATGATCATGCCGTAACGCAGATGAAGCGAAACGACGCGGGTGTGGTGGCCCTCATGTCCTTCGCGGATCGTATCGGCCCACCAGGAATACATGGTGAAAAGCACCAGGAAGAGACCGATCAGGAAAAGCCAGAAATTGGTCGCGGCAAGGTCCACACCGAAGATGGTGAACTCGGAGCCGTTGAGCGCCTTCATCCAGGCGATGCCGCCAATGGACATGATCAGGGCGCCAAGCGAGCCAAGGAAAGGCCATGGGCTCGGGTCGATGATGTGATAGTCGTGATGTTTTGCGTGCGCGTCGGCCATGTCAGCCCCCGAGATTCTCGTTCTGATTGGTGTTGGTCTTGGGCGCGGCAGCCACCGGCGCCTTCTTCTCAAGCGGGAAGAATGTGTAGGAAAGCGTAATCGTTTTCAGGTTCTTCAACTCAGGCACGTTGACGATCTCCGGGTCGACAAAGAACACGACCGGCATGTCATAGGATTGCCCCGGTTGCAACTCCTGTTCCGTAAAGCAGAAGCACTCGACCTTGTTGAAATAGGCACCGGCCCGCGCCGGCGAAACATTGAACGTTGCCGTGCCCGAGGTGGGCACGTTCGAAAGGTTGCGCGAAACGTAGGAGATCTGCTTCGTCTCACCGAGACGCAGCGTCACTTCGCGCTGTTTCGGCTGGAACTCCCACGGAACACCGTTCGTGTTGGCATCAAACCGGACGGTGATGGTCTGGTCCAGAATCGTATCGGAATACTGCTCGACACGCTGTGTGGTGCCGCCATAGCCCGTCACCTGGCAGAAAAGCTGGTAGAGCGGGACCGCGGCGTACGCCATGCCGACCATGCCGCCGACCACGGCAACACACAGGATCGCCGCATTGCGATTCCGGTTTCCGGCTGCCGATTTCTGGTTTCCTTGCTCGCCGCTCATGTCACACCTCACATCGCACGCTCGAACAGGCCGGGACCGAGCTTGGCCAGACTGCCGATATAGACGATCACGACAAACACGGCGAGCGCGATGGCAAGCGCAATGGAGCGCTTGCGGCGCGCCTTGAGCTGGGCTTCGGTCGGCTTCACAAATTCCTTGTCCATCATGTCACCTCACGAAACCAGGCCAAGGCTGGCAAGCAGCCGATCGGCGAGAAGCGCCGTGAACAGGACGAAGAGATATAGCAGCGAATAGCCGAACAACGCCTTGGCGGGCTTCATGGCCGCATCGCTCTCGGGCATGCGCAGCACCTGCCAGGAATACCACACGAAGCCAGCCCCAAGAATGACGGCAACCGTGCCATAGGCAAAGCTCGCAAAACCTGCCGCCACCGGCAGGATACCGCTTGCGGCGAGAAGCAGCGCATAGATGAAAATCTGTTTCTTCGTCGCGGCATGTCCGGCAACATTGGGCAGCATTGGAATGCCCGCGCGCTCGTAGTCGCCCGATTTGAAAAGCGCCAGCGCCCAGAAGTGCGGCGGCGTCCAGAGGAAGATGATGAGGAAGAGCACGAGGCTTTCCATACTCACCGTGCCGGTAACCGCTGCCCAGCCAACGACCGGCGGCAGCGCACCCGCGGCACCGCCGATAACGATGTTCTGCGGCGTCGAGCGCTTGAGCCACATCGTGTAGATCACGGCGTAGAAGAAAATCGTGAAGGCCAGCAGCGCCGCCGCCGTCCAGTTGGCCATCAGGCCGAGTGTGGCCACGGAAAACGCCGAGAGCACCAGACCGAAGCCAAGCGCCTCGCCCGGCGTGACGCGACCGGCTGGAACGGGCCGGCGGGCCGTGCGCCCCATCACCGCATCAATGTCGGCGTCATACCACATGTTGAGCGCGCCCGAGGCGCCTGCACCGACGGCGATGGCCGCGATGGAGATCATGGCGAGCAGCGGGTTCGGCACCCCCGGTGCCATCACCATGCCCACAAAAGCCGTAAAGACGACAAGCGACATCACGCGCGGCTTCAACAGCGCAATGAAATCGCCGGGCGCTGCCTCGGAAAGGCGCAGCCCCGTATCGTCCATATGCTCCTGATCAACCAGTGCCATGTTGTGCCTTCGTTCTATTAATCGGTTGCGCGGCACATTCGACGACGGGCCGCGCAACCTTCATGCTTTGTCTTTGCCTATGATCAGCGGATCTTCGGCAGCTGTTCCCACTGGTGGAAAGGCGGCGGCGAAGAAAGCTGCCACTCGAGCGTCGTCGCGCCCTCGCCCCACGGGTTGGCACCGGCCGGGCGCTTCTTGGCGAATGCCTCGAACACACCGAACAGGAACACCAGCACACCGATTGCCGCCAGATAGGAGCCGTAGGACGACACCATGTTCCAGCCGGCAAACGCATCCGGATAGTCGATATAGCGGCGCGGCATGCCGGCCAGACCCAGGAAGTGCTGCGGGAAAAAGATGACGTTCACGCCGATGAAGGTGATCCAGAAATGCACCTGGGCGATGAACGAGTTGTACATGTAGCCCGTCATCTTCGGGAACCAGTAGTACCAGGCAGCGAAGATCGCGAACACGGCCCCCATGGAAAGCACGTAATGGAAGTGTGCAACCACGTAGTAGGTGTCGTGCATGGCCCGGTCGAGACCGGCATTGGCAAGTTGCACGCCCGTCACACCGCCAACGGTGAACAGGAAGATGAAGGCAATGGCCCAGATCATAGGCGTGCGGAACTCGATGGAACCGCCCCACATGGTGGCGATCCACGAGAAGATCTTCACGCCCGTCGGAACCGCGATCACCATCGTTGCGAACACGAAATAGCGCTGCGTGTCGAGCGACAGGCCGGTCGTGTACATGTGGTGCGCCCACACGATGAAGCCAACGGCGCCAATGGCGACCATGGCGTAAGCCATGCCGAGATAACCGAAAATCGGCTTCCTCGAGAAGGTCGAGACAATGTGGCTGACAATGCCGAAGCCCGGCAGGATCAGAATGTACACTTCCGGATGACCGAAGAACCAGAACAGATGCTGGAACAGGATCGGGTCGCCGCCGCCTTCAGGCGCAAAGAAGGTGGTGCCGAAGTTGCGGTCCGTCAGAAGCATGGTGATGCCGCCGGCCAGAACCGGGAGCGACAGGAGCAGAAGGAACGCGGTGATCAGCACCGACCAGGCAAAGAGCGGCATCTTGTGCAGCGTCATGCCCGGAGCGCGCATGTTGAAGATCGTGGTGATGAAGTTGATCGCACCGAGGATCGACGACGCACCGGCAATGTGGATCGACAGAATGGCGAGATCCATAGCGGGGCCGGGCTGACCGGAGGTCGAAAGCGGCGGATAGATCGTCCAGCCGCCACCCGTTCCGTAGGCACCGGCCGGGCCCTGAACGAAAAGCGACATGAGCAGCAGGATGAAAGCCGGCGGAAGAAGCCAGAACGAAATGTTGTTCATGCGCGGGAACGCCATATCCGGCGCGCCGATCATGATCGGCACCATCCAGTTGGCGAAGCCGCCGATCAGCGCGGGCATGACCATGAAGAAGATCATGATGAGGCCGTGCGCCGTGGTGAACACGTTGAACATGTGCTTGCCGGCATCGATGGCTGCATCGCCCTCGAAACCGTAGACCATGGCGGCAAGGCCATGGAAAATCTGGATGCCGGGCTCAGCAAGCTCCCAGCGCATCATGACGGACAGGAAGCCGCCGATGATGCCCGCGCAGATGGCGAAGATCAGGTAGAGCGTGCCGATGTCCTTGTGGTTGGTGGAATAAACCCACCGGGTCCATCCGGTTGGCTTGTGTTCGCCATGGGCGTCTTGGGTTGTAGCGCCTGCCATTTCCTACCGCTCCATTTCCTCTCTAGACGTCTGCCGGCTCATTCGCCAGCAGACGCAACTTTCGTCTTGCCCTCGATCGCGGCCATCAAGGCCTTGTTGGCGCCGGCGAGGTCTTCTCCCGCGGCTGCGATCCAGGTGTCATATTGGTCTTGAGCCACAACGCGGATGGCAATCGGCATGTAGGCATGGTCCTTGCCGCACAGTTCCGAGCACTGGCCATAATAAAGACCTTCCTTCTCGGCCTTGAACCAGGTCTCGTTGATGCGGCCGGGAACGGCGTCCACCTTGATGCCGAAAGCCGGCATGGCAAAAGCGTGGATCACGTCGCTGGCCGTCACGAGAACGCGCACGGTGGCGTCCACGGGGACAACGATTTCATTGTCCACTGCCAGAAGGCGCGGATAGACGGACTTGTCTTCCTTGCCTGCGTCGGCGCGCTCGTCTTCCTTGAGCATGAGAGAGCTGAAGGAAACAGGCTCTTCAAGCTGGTATTCGTAGTCCCAGTACCACTGGACGCCGGTCGCCTTGATGGTGAATGCCGGCTCCTCTTCGGGCGTGTACTGCGCCGTCAGAAGCTGGAAGGACGGCACCGCCAGGAACAGCAGCACGATCACCGGACCAACGGTCCAGATGACCTCGATCAGCGTGTTGTGGCTGGTGCGCGACGGCGTGGGATTTGCCTTTGCGCGGAAACGCACAATGCACCAGGCCAGCAGGGCCATCACCAGAATGGTGATCGGCACGATGAACCACAAAGTGTATTCCTCGAACCAGGTGATCTCCTGCATGATGCCGGTTGCGGCCGGTTGAAAGCGCATCTGCCAGGGCTCTGGTTGCGCAGCAACGGCGCCCGTGGCGAGAAACGGCAGAGTGGCAAGGCCAACAGCGATATTCTTCATAACCCTCGTCATCTCCCGTGGCGACACGGCAAGCCGGACGGTCCGGTTTTGCCGCAAAGGGAATTCTGGCTTTTTATAGGCGCGTTCAAACCATACTCTCATTTGAACCGCAAGGAAGGCGTTGGATGCGACGTGCGGCATTTTTGCGCCCCTTCGGCAGGCTCATACTGCCGTCCATATTGAAAGTGCAATAGCACAAAACGCCGGGGCGTCCCATTTCGGTCGGAATTGCCCGCAAATGTCATTATTGATTTCGCATAAACGGGTTTTCCCAATCTTTTGCCGACGCCATCCCTTTTCGCCAACCGCGATCGCAGGATAAATTGCCCTGATTCGTACGGGAGCCAGGAACCATGAGCACGTCCTTCCTCAAATGCGCCGCAGCCGCGCTTGCGATGACCGTTTTCCCCTCCCTGGGCGCACACGCGCAGCAGAGCGGTACGGTTCGCTCGACTCATGGTGCCTGGTCGATCCTCTGCGACACGCCCGCCGGCGCCTCCAGCGAACAGTGCGCGATGATGCAGAACGTCGTTGCCGAAGACCGGCCGGAGATGGGGCTTTCAGTCGTCGTGCTTCGCACCGCCGACGGAAAGGCGGAGATCCTGCGTGTTCTGGCGCCGCTCGGTGTGCTCCTGCCGAATGGCCTCGGGCTCAATGTGGATGGCAAGGATATCGGCCGCGCCTATTTCGTGCGCTGTTTTCAGGATGGCTGCTACGCCGAGGTGATCCTTGAGGATCAGCTTGTGGAAACCTTCAAGACCGGCCAGTCCGCCACCTTCATCGTCTTCCAGACTCCGGAAGAAGGCATTGGCATCCCCGTCGACCTCAACGGTTTTGCTGAAGGTTTCGACGCCCTGCCCCGATAGTCTCACGGCATCCTGTCTGCCTGCACTGGATTGCGTGCCCGTGCTCCCTTAAATGAAAGGGAGTTTCGACAGGATATTGTTCATGACCGCCAAATCGCTTCTCGACGCCTTCGATTGTTCTCCCGATCGTCTGAAATCTCTCGTTGCCGACACGATCAGCGGCGCGGATGACGGGGAACTTTTCCTTGAATACCGGGAAGGAGAAGCGCTCGTTTTCGACGATGGACGCCTGAAGACCGCCAGCTTCAACACCGATCAGGGTTTTGGCCTGCGCGCCGTTGCCGGTGAAGCCTCGGGCTATGCCCATTCCAGCGAGTTGACCGAAGCCTCGCTGCGCCGTGCCGCCGATGCCGTTTCGACTGTGAAAGATGGGTATTCCGGCAAGCTCGCCACCGCTCCCGCCGGCACGAATCAGCGTCTTTATGGAGAGGAGAACCCGATCGCCTCGCCAGGCTTCGAGGAAAAGGCAAAGCTGCTTCAGGAAATCGATGGCTGGCTGCGCGCGAAAGACCCGCGTGTGCGGCAGGTCACCGCCTCGCTCGCCGCCTCATGGCAGCATGTGGAAATCGTGCGTGCCGACGGCCAGATCGCCCGCGACATCCGCCCGCTCGTCCGCGTCAACGTTTCCGTTATGGTCGGTCATGGTGACCGGCAGGAGACCGGCTCCTATGGCATGGGTGGGCGCAAGAGTTTTGGCGAGTTCCTGGCCGAAGATTCCTGGCAGTTCGCCGCCAGCGAGGCGCTGCGCCAGGCGCTCGTCAATCTGGACGCCGTGCCCGCACCTGCCGGAACCTTCGATATCGTGCTCGCCAATGGCTGGCCGGGCGTGATGCTGCATGAGGCCGTGGGCCACGGGCTCGAAGGCGACTTCAACCGCAAGAAGACCTCAGCCTTTGCCGGCCTGATGGGCGAACAGGTCGCAGCAAAAGGCGTGACCGTCGTCGATGACGGCACCATCTCGGAGCGGCGCGGTTCGCTCACCATAGACGATGAAGGCACGCCGTCGGGCCGCAACGTCCTGATCGAGGACGGCAGGCTGGTCGGCTACATGCAGGACCGCCAGAACGCAAGGCTGATGGGCATGGCCCCTACCGGCAACGGACGCCGCGAATCCTATGCCCATGAGCCCATGCCTCGCATGACCAACACCTACATGACCGGCGGCGACAGGGCGCCCGAGGAAATCATCGCCTCGGTGAAGAAAGGCATCTATGCCGTGTCCTTCGGCGGCGGCCAGGTGGACATCACCTCCGGCAAGTTCGTGTTCGGCTGCACCGAGGCCTACATGATCGAGGACGGCAAGGTCACCCAGCCGATCAAGGGCGCCATGCTGATCGGCAACGGACCCGACGCCATGCACCGCGTCTCCATGGTCGGCAATGACATGACCCTCGACAATGGCATCGGCATGTGCGGCAAGGCCGGACAGGGCGTACCGGTCGGCGTCGGCCAGCCGCACCTGCGCATGGACCAGATGACTGTCGGCGGCACGCAGACCTGATGGATTACCGGCGCATCGTCATACTCACCGGTGCGGGTGTCTCTGCCGAATCGGGCGTGGATACGTTCCGCGACAAGAACGGGCTATGGTCGAAGATCGACTACCGCGACGTGGCAACGCCCGAGGGCTTTGCCGCCAATCCCACGCTGGTACATGACTTCTACAATATGCGCCGGCGCAGGATCGCCGAGCTGGAGCCCAACGATGCCCACCGCGCACTCGCCCGACTGGAGCGGGAATTTTCAGGTGACGTTCTGCTCGTCACCCAGAACATCGACGATCTTCACGAGCGCGCCGGCTCGAAAAACCTCATCCACATGCATGGCGAACACCGAAGCGCGCTCTGCACCCATTGCGGCGATCGCAGCCCGTGGGACGGCGATATGTCCCTCGAAACGCCCTGCCCCGCCTGCGCCACGGGCGGACATTTGCGCCCCGACGTCGTGTGGTTCGGCGAAATGCCCTACCAGATGGAGCGCATCTACGGCGCGCTCCGCGCTGCGGATCTCTTCATCTCCATCGGCACGTCAGGCAATGTCTATCCGGCAGCACAATTCGTGCAGGAGGCAGGTCGCCACGGCGCGCGCACGATCGAGCTCAATCTGGAACCGTCCGACACCTTCGATGATTTCGACGAGGCCATCCACGGACCGGCCAGCCGCGTGGTGCCATCCTATGTCGACATCCTTTTGAAAAGCTGATCAGCGCCGCTTCGGCTTCTTCTCCAAAAGCGCCACCGCTTCCACATGCGGCGACCAGAGGAACTGGTCGATTGGTACAACCCGCGTGACCCGATAACCTCCTTCCACAAGGATCGCCAGATCCCGCGCCAGCGTGCCAGGATTACAGGAAACCGCCGCGACCCGCTTGACATCAGAGCGTGCAATCTGCCGGCACTGGAACTCGGCCCCCGCGCGGGGCGGATCGAATACCAGCCCATCAAATTGCGCCAGTTCCTTCATCGGCAGCGGGCGATGGAAGAGATCGCGTTTTTCCGCTGTCACCGGCTTCAAAGACGGCCATTGCCGCGCGGCGATATCGAGCGTGGCAAGCGCAATCGCATCGCCTTCAGCCGCATAGACCCGCGCCTTGTGTGCCAGCCGCAGCGCAAACGTGCCGCTGCCGGCGAAGAGGTCGGCAACGTGTTTGCAACTCTCCAGATGCCCCGTCACCAATCCGGCCATCGCCTCTTCCGCGGCAACCGTGGCCTGTAGAAACCCTGCCGGCGGAATGGCCACCGGCACGTCTGCAAACATCACGCTGGGCTTCCGGCCCTCGACAATGATCTCGCCATCGGCAGAAAGCCGGGCAAATCCCTTTTCCAGCGCCAGGTCGATCACCGCCCGGCGCTGTTTTTCACCGAGCCGTCCCGCGCCCACTGCTGCAATGTCGAGCCCGGTGCGGGTTTCCGTCACCGTCAGGTGAAAGGGCTTCGGCGTCGCCGCGATGGCCTTGGCCAGGACCCGCAGATCCTCAAGCGCGGCAACAATTTCGGGTGTTGCCACCGGGCATTCCTCAATCACGACGATGCGATGGGATTGCGCCGCATTGAAACCCAGAAGAACCTCGGATCCCAGCCGCCTTGCGGTAAACGTCACGCGGCGGCGCGAATGCGGCGGGCAGGCGAGCGTCTCTTCCACTTCGGTTTTGATACCGCGCGTCTCCAGTGCGGTCACGACCTTCTCACGTTTCCAGGCGAGATAGGCTTCGCTCTCAAGGTGCTGTACCGCGCAGCCCCCACAATCACCGAAATGCCGGCAGGCAGGCTCGATGCGGTCGGGCGAGGCCTCGCGCAATGTCCTCTTCGCAGCACGCCCCTTGCGCAGTTCCGCTTCCACCACTTCGCCCGGAAGCGCAAACGGCACATAGGCAGGTCCCGTGGGCGTAAGCGCGACGCCATCGCCCTGTGCTCCCAGATGATCGATCGTAAGCGTTTCGCTCATTGGTCCTTGCGTCCGGCCAGTAGAAATTCGCGGTTTCCGTCTCCGCCTTCGATGGGTGACGGCGCAAGCCCCACGGCCCGCCAGCCGGCATTCGTCCCCAGCCATTTTTCCAGCTCTGCGGCGATTTCTTCGGCCTTTGCCGGATCGCGCAGCAAACCGCCCTTGCCAATGGCCTCTCGTCCCGCCTCGAACTGAGGCTTCACAAGAAAGATACCACATGTCCCTCGCGCCGCCAGCGCGAGCGCCGGAGGCAAAGCGAGTTTCAGTGAAATGAAGCTTACGTCCGACACCAGGAAAGCCGGCACGCGCCCTGTCAGATCTTCCATCGTCAGGTGCCGGGCGTTCACCCCTTCGAGCGAGGTCACGCGTGCATCGCTTGCAATTCGCGGGTCCATCTGCCCAGTGCCCACATCAATGGCCGTCACATGGGCCGCGCCGCGCTCCAGAAGCACCTGCGTGAACCCGCCCGTGGAAGCTCCAATGTCGAGTGCATGGCAACCTGCCGGGTCAAACCCGAAAGCGTCGAGACCATGCAAGAGCTTCACAGCGGCGCGAGAGACATAAGCACTTGCCGGATCGTCCACCTTCACCTCGGCAGCGGGCGTAACAGTCTGCCCGGGCTTCTTCGCCGGCGTTCCGTCCACCTTCACCGTGCCGCGCAGGATCGCATCACGCGCCCGCGCACGGCTCGCAAACAAGCCCCTGTCCACGAGAAACTGGTCGAGCCTCATCCGGCCATCTCTTGATGGGCTTTCTGCGGAAGCGGTTGAACGCGGTCAGGCACGCGCTGCGCTTTCCGCACGCTGGCCCAAGGCCGCAAACACCGTGCGCACAATCGCGCCCGCATCGAGCCCGGCATCCTCCACCATGCGCTCGGGCTTTGCGTGGTTGACGAAACGGTCGGGCATGGCCATGGGCCGCACCTTCACGCCGCTTTCAAGCAGGCCCTCATGCGCCAGGAAATTGAGCACATGCGAGCCGAAGCCGCCAATCGCACCTTCTTCAATGGTGATCAGCACCTCGTGTTCCAGCGCCAGCCGCCTGATCAATTCCCGATCAAGCGGCTTTGCAAACCGCGCATCGGCAACCGTGGTCGAGAGCCCAGCCGCATCCAGTTCGTCGGCCGCTTTCAAACAGTCTTCCAGCCTGCTACCAAACGAGAGAAGCGCCACTTTGGAGCCTTCGCGCATCACCCGTCCCCTGCCGAGTTCCAGCACTTCGCCGCGTTCCGGCATCTCGACACCAACGCCATTGCCACGCGGATAGCGGAAGGCTATGGGGCCTTGATCGTGCTCGACGGCGGTGCGCACCATGTGCCGCAGCTCCGCCTCGTCGGCAGCCGCCATCACGACGAAATTCGGCAGGCTGGCCAGATAGGTGATGTCGAACGCGCCGCAATGGGTTGGGCCATCCGCGCCCACAAACCCCGCCCGGTCGATGGCAAAACGCACCGGCAGGTTCTGCAGTGCCACGTCATGCACCACCTGGTCATAGCCGCGCTGCAGAAAGGTTGAATAGATCGCCGCAAACGGGCGCAGGCCCTCGGTTGCGAGACCGGCAGCGAATGTAACCGCGTGCTGCTCGGCAATGCCCACATCGAAGGTCCGCTCCGGAAATTCCTTCTCAAACAGGTCGAGCCCGGTGCCCGAGGGCATGGCAGCCGTCACGGCGACGACCCGCTCGTCCTCGCGCGCTTCCTGGATGAGCGACTGGGCGAAAACCTTGGTGTAACTCGGCGCATTGGCAGGTGCCTTGGCCTGCGCGCCGGTGATGACGTCAAACTTGTTGACGCCGTGATACTTGTCGGCAGCGGCTTCGGCTGGTGGATAGCCCTTGCCCTTCTTCGTCACCACATGGATGAGCACCGGCCCGTTTCCGTTGTCGCGCACATTCTTCAGAACCGGAACGAGGTGCTTTAGATTGTGCCCGTCAATGGGACCGATATGGAAGAACCCCATTTCCTCAAACAGCGTGCCGCCGGTCACATAGCCGCGCGCGTGCTCCACGGCGCGCGTGATGGCGCGGTCGACACCCTCGCCGAGATAGGAGGTCAGCTTCTTGCCGAAATCGCGCACGCCCTGATAGGTGCGTCCGGAGGCGAGACGCGCCAGATAGGCGCTCATCGCGCCCTGCGGCGGCGCAATCGACATGTCGTTGTCGTTCAAAATGACGATGAGCCGCGCATCGAGCGCACCGGCATTGTTCATCGCCTCATAGGCCATGCCGGCCGACATGGCGCCGTCGCCGATCACCGCAATGACATTGCGCTTTTCCCCTGCGAGCCCATGGGCAACGGCCATGCCGAGGCCGGCCGAGATGGACGTGGAGGAATGCGCGGTTCCGAACGGATCGTATTCGCTTTCCGACCGCTTGGTGAAGCCGTAGAGCCCCCCTTCCTGGCGCAGCGTGCGGATGCGGTCGCGCCGCCCGGTGAGGATCTTGTGCGGATAGGCCTGGTGGCCCACGTCCCAGATCAGCCGGTCGTCCGGTGTGTCGAATACATAGTGCAGCGCCACAGTCAGTTCGACCACGCCAAGCCCGGCACCCAGATGACCGCCGGTTTTCGAAACCGCATCGATCAGTTCCGCGCGCAGCTCGTCTGCAAGCTGGGGAAGGTCGTCCTGTGAAAGGCGCTTCAGGTCGGCGGGCGTGCCGACCGTATCAAGAAGGGGTGTATCGGGCGGCGATTTCACGCGCGTCACCTCGGCTGTTTGCATCACTTCGACATAGGGCTTCGGCCACGCAAAGTAAACGCAATGCGATGAAACAGTACAGTTTCACCGGAACCTGATTTTCGAACCACGAATACAAAACAACCTCCGCACAAACAAATGTACAGAGGTTGCGGGCCCCGGAATTATTTCGGGCTCAGCCCTCGTCGAGCGGCTCGCTGCCGGCGGCCTGGCCTTCACGCGACAGGCGGATCTTCTCCACCTTGTCCTCGGCAGACTTCAGGAGCTGATCGCAATGCTTCTTCAGCGCCTCGCCGCGCTCATAAATCCTGATCGACTGGTCGAGCGGCACATCGCCACGCTCGAGATCCTCAACGATCTTCTCCAGCGCCTCGAGCGCCTGCTCGAAGCTCATGCCCTTGATGTCGCTGTTGGCTTCTTCGGCCATCTCTTATCCCTTCAACAAACGGCCGACATGCGCAGCGACCGACACGGAAAGCCCCTGCAGGTCGTACCCACCTTCAAGCAGGCTGACAACCCGCCCCTGTGACAAACGGTCGGCCCGCTCCATCAGAACGCCGGTCGCCCAGTCGAAATCATCGGCTTCCAGATTGAGTTCCGCCAGCGGGTCGCGGCGGTGTGCATCGAAACCGGCGGAGATGATGATCAGGTCGGGCGCAAACCGGTCGATGGCCGGCAGCACCTTTCCGTCAAACGCCTCGCGGAAAGCCTCGGAACCGGAGCCTGCAGGCAGCGGCGCGTTGACGATGTTGCCGGCGCCCGTTTCATGGGCTGCTCCCGTGCCCGGGTAAAGCGGCATCTGATGCGTGGAGCAGTAGAGCACGCTCGGATCGTCCCAGAAGATGTCCTGGGTTCCATTGCCGTGATGCACATCCCAGTCGACGATGGCGACACGTTCTGCACCGTGTTTCTTCTGCGCGTGGCGGGCTGCAATGGCAGCATTGTTGAAGAGGCAAAAGCCCATGGCCCGGTTCTTCTCGGCATGATGGCCGGGCGGACGCCCCGCGACGAAAACGTTACCGACCTCGCCTGCAAACACGTCGTCCACGCCGGCCAGTGCCCCGCCTATGGCCGTCAGCGCGGCTTCCAGGCTCTTCGGGCTAACGGTCGTGTCACCATCGATCACGGCCAGCCCCTCATTCGGGATGCTGGCCTTCACCTTGTCGAGATGCTCGGCCGGGTGCGCCAGAAGCACCGTCTCTTCATCAGCCAGCGGTGCCTCAAGCCGTTCGAGATAGGCGAAGGGCTCGTCATCCAGCCGGTCGACGATCACCCGCAGGCGATCGGGCCGCTCGGGATGGCCGAGCGGCGTGAGGTGCTCACGGCAGATCGGGTGTGTGTAGAAGCGGGTTCTCATCCCATAAGTGTAGTGGCCAAACCATGGCTTGGCCATGACGGGTTGTCGCGCTTTGCCCGCATGTCAACAGGGTTTCACTCGGCTGGTTTTGCCGGCGTTGCACGTGAAGGGACACCCACGGTTTCCAACGCCCGTTCCTTCAATTCGCGGAACTGCCTTGATGCACTGCTCAGCCGCTCATCCCATTCGCGATTGGGTGTCTGTCCCTCGATAACCCTGAAGTAGACGGACATGAGCGCAGCAATGGCAAAGGGCTCGATGAGCGCAGCCTTCACCGCCCATGCAAAGACAATGGCCAGCACAAAGGCCCAGCCCGCCAATTGCCCCGGCATGGCGTAGAGGATCGCTGCGGCCGGTGCCAGCATGACGAGGAAGACGACAAAGGTCAGAAGCCACATGAAGAGCGCCAGCCAGACGGCATTTTTCAGCATGGTCCTGCCATTCTGGGCATAGAGCACCACGCCCTGCCGCGCGGTCTCGAACGGTGTGCTGGAACCGATGCGGATATTATAGCCGAGAATGATCTCATCCACGTAGGTCAGTGCAATGCGGATCACCGTGTTGACGAAACGCATGAGTGTGTCGAGGCCGGGAATGGGCAGAAAGCCGGCAATCCCGCCCAGAAGTCCGGTCAGGACACGAATCACGCCCTTTACGAGCTGATCGAGAACGAAAAGCACATTCGCCTCGGCAAAACGCGCCGTCACTTCCTGACGCGCATAGGTGATCTGGCTCCTGCCATCGGGCACATCCCTCCCGTCGATCAGATGCACCATCACCGCGATATGGCCGGCCTTGACGATGTAGAGGATGTATTCGCGAATCCAGTAGACGATTGCGGAAACCAGCCCGAAGCCGACAATGCCTCCCCAGAGCGCAAATGTACCGGGACCGCCAGGATCGCTCGAGATATGGCCCACACCGTAGCCGACGCCCGCCCCCGTTCCGGTGGCAAAGATATAGGCCGTCGTAATGCCGAAATAGACCAGCATTCGCAGCACGATGAAAGGCCATGTCCGGCCCATGATCGCCAGCGTCCTGCCAATATCGAAATCCCACATGGAAAAGCCCCCTGCGAACAGCTCTCCTGCCGTTTCCCGGGGAGGATGAACGATGCGGCCGGATTGTCAACCGGAGGAAGGGACGCCTGTGCGCAGACCTTCGAGCAGGCGCTTGAAAGCGGCGACGGCGCGCTTCGATGTCGCCTCGGGATCATCCGAATTGGCGATCCAGAGCGATGCATGGAGGCTCGCGCCGCTGACAAGTCGCGCCGTGGCTTCCGGATCGGCCACATCAGCCTGCCCGTCCGCGACAAGCCTTTTGAGACTGTTCGTCAGGGAACGGATGCAGCCTGGCTGGTTGGGCCAGTTGAACGGATTGCCCAGAACCGCCGGCCCATCCAGCAGCATGATGCGCTGGATTTCAGGCTCCAGCGCCATCTCGATATAGCCAACGCACTCCTCCACGAACCCCTGCCAGGGATCTGAAAAGCGCGCCGACACACCGTTCAGCCGCGCCGTCATTTCCGCATCGATCTGCGTGATGACCGCTTCCAGAAGTCCCTGCTTTCCACCGAAATGGTGGTAGAGCGCCCCGCGCGTCAGGCCAGCTCCTGCGGTGAAATCGTCCATTGAGGCATTCGCATAGCCGACCCGGCCAAAGGCCTCCCGCGCGGCGGCGACGAGCTTGGCTCTGGTTTCAGCGATCATTTCACTGCGCGGTTTATGCGCCATTCCAGTCTCCATTCACATACGTGACGTATATCAATTGACATACGCTGCGTATGTAATTATCTAACCCGCATACGCCGCGTATGTAAAACACTCCCGACCCCGTATCAAGGATCACTCCAATGCCTAACCCCTATCGCCAGATCTTCAAGGCACCGGGTGCCAAAGGCTTCGCGGCTGCCGGTTTCTTCGCCCGCCTGCCCATTGCCATGGCGCCGATCGGCATTGTCGCCATGCTGTCGCAGACCCATGGCGAATACTGGCTCGCCGGTGCCGTCTCCGCCACCTTCGCCCTGACCAATGCCTTTGTCGCGCCGCAGATCTCCCGCCTCGTCGACCGGCGCGGCCAGAGCGCCGTGCTGACGCCGTTTGCAACGATTTCAGTCATCGCGTTTCTGGCGCTCATTGTCGCGGCAAACCGCGACTGGCCATTATGGACGCTGTTTGCCGCCGCCCTAGGCGCAGCAACCATGCCCAGCATCCCGGCCATGGTGCGCTCCCGCTGGACGGAAATCTTCCACGGCCGCCCGGAACTCAACACGGCCTTCGCCTTCGAATCAGTCGCCGACGAGCTGGTCTATATCGCCGGCGCATCGCTCTCGGTGGGCCTGAGCGTCTCGTTCTTCCCGGAAGCCGGGATGCTCGCCAGCACGCTCTTCCTTGCCTTCGGCACGGCGGCCTTCGTGCTGCAGCGCTCCACCGAACCGGGCATACGCCCCGCCGGAGACGGGCCGGCGCATTCCGCGATCCGCCTGCGCTCGGTCCAGATCGTCACACTTGCCCTGATCTTCGTCGGCGCCATCTTCGCCACGGCTGAAGTCAGCTCCGTGGCCATCACCAAGGCCCTCGGCCAGCCAGGTGCCGCCAGCCTCGTCATCGGCGTCTACGCCGTTGGCTCGTTCCTGATCGGCATCGTCATCGGCGCACTTAACCTCAAAATGCCCCTGCAGCGCCAGCTCGCCATTGCGGTGGCCGTCATCGCCTTCACGACGCTGCCGCTTCTCTTCGCCGACACAGTGCCCCTGCTCGCCGTGGCGGTGTTCGTCAGCGGCCTTGCCGTCTCGCCCACCTTCATCACCGCATTCGGCGTGATCGAGCGCCGCGTGTCTCCGGCCATGCTGACGGAAGGCATTACCTGGGTCATGACCGGTATCGGCATCGGCATGGCGCTCGGCTCGTTTGTTGCCGGCTGGGTGATCGATGCATTCGGGCCGCAGAATGGCTTCTGGGTCTCGGTGGCGGCTGGTTTTTCGGCCCTGTTGACGGTTCTGCTCGGCCAGAGAAGCCTCGCCGGCGAGCGTCGCACCACGGCTGACGCGGCGTTCCAGCCAGCCGAGTAAAACCGGCTGGCGCAGACGGGAGACAGGTCCGGATGAGCCGGACCTGTTTCACCGGGTTCAAACGATATCGGTCGAGGCGATCTCGATGCCGAAGCCTTCAAGCCCGACATAGTGGCGCTCACGCGAGGCCATCAGCTTGATGGAGGAAATGCCGAGATCCTTGAGTATCTGTGCCCCGAGGCCGATCTCGCGCCACTCGCTTTCCCGCCGCAGCGCCTCGTCATGGTCCTCGCGATCGCTGCCGGCCGGGCGCCGCCGATTCTCATGGGCAACGCCCACCGAACCTTCGCGCAGATAGACCAGAACGCCACGGCCAAGGCCGGCCATGCGGTTCATCGCCTCGCGCAGGCGCTCCTCCCTGCCGAACACATCCGCCATGACATCCTCGGTGTGGAGCCTGACGGGGATATCCACCCCGTCACGAATGTCGCCGAAGACGATTGCCACATGCTGCATCACTTCCCAGGGAAGCGTGTAGGCATGCGCTTTTGCCGGTCCGCTTGGCGTGTCGATGTCAAAACTCGCCACCCGCTCGACCAGCGTTTCCTGCCGCTGGCGATAGGCGATGAGATCGGCAACCGACACCTGCAACAGCCCGTTCTTTTCCGCAAAGGCCGAAACCTGCGGTCCGCGCATCACGGTGCCGTCATCGTTCACCAGCTCGCAGATGACGCCGATGGGAGGTAGCCCGGCGAGCTTGCACAGATCGACGGCAGCCTCCGTGTGGCCCGAGCGCATCAGCACCCCGCCCTCGCGCGCAACCAGCGGGAAGATGTGGCCCGGACGCACGAAATCACCCGGCCCCACATTCGGGTTCGCCAGATTGCGCACCGTCAGTGTGCGATCCTCGGCGGAAATGCCGGTCGTGGTGCCATGTTTGAAATCGACGCTGACAGTGAACGCCGTCGCATGCGGCGCATCGTTCTCGGCCACCATGGGCGCCAGGTTCAGCCGCCGTGCCTCGCCATGCGGCATGGGCGCGCAGACGATGCCCGATGTGTGACGCACGATGAACGCCATCTTTTCCGGCGTACAGTGCACCGCCGCAACGATGATGTCGCCCTCGTTCTCGCGTCCGTCATCGTCCATGACGACGACCATCTCGCCCTTCTCAAAGGCGCGCAGGGCTTCAACGACCTTCTTCTGGTCATAGGGCATGCAAAAAACTCCGTCAGATGCGGCCGGTCTGGCCGCGGTGGCGCAGATAATGATCGGCAATCGCGCAGGCAACCATTGCCTCGGCGATCGGCACGGCGCGGATGCCCACACACGGGTCGTGCCTGCCCTTGGTCAGAACGTCGACCTCATTGCCATCCCTGTCGATGCTCTGGCGCGGCGTCAGGATCGACGAGGTCGGCTTGACGGCAAAGCGCGCGACGATGGGCTCACCGGTGGAGATGCCGCCCAGAATGCCGCCAGCATTGTTGCTCAGGAAACGCGGCGTGCCGTCATTGCCCATCCTCATCTCGTCGGCGTTTTCCTCGCCGGTAATGCGCGCCGCCTCGAAACCGTTGCCGATCTCAACGCCCTTGACGGCGTTGATCGACATGAGATTGGCGCAGATATCCTGATCGAGCTTGGCATAGACCGGCGCACCGAGCCCCGCCGGCACCCCTTCCGCCACCACCTCAATGACCGCCCCCACCGAGGAGCCGGCCTTGCGAATGCCATCGAGATATTCGGTAAAGACCGGAACGGACTTCGGGTCCGGCGTGAAGAACGGGTTTTCCGCATCACCGATGAAATCCCAGGTCCAGTTCGCCCGGTCGATTTCCTTCTCGCCCATGGCAACCAGTGCGGCACGCACAGTCATGCCCGGCACCACCTTGCGGGCAAGCGCGCCGGCAGCAACCCGCGTTGCCGTCTCGCGCGCCGAAGAGCGCCCGCCACCGCGATAGTCGCGCAGACCGTATTTGGTCTCAT
Organism: Nitratireductor lacus; assembly: GCF_056431025.1. Taxonomy (NCBI): domain Bacteria; kingdom Pseudomonadati; phylum Pseudomonadota; class Alphaproteobacteria; order Hyphomicrobiales; family Phyllobacteriaceae; genus Nitratireductor; species Nitratireductor lacus. The sequence goes on from NZ_JBWKMB010000011.1 coordinate 22,677, forward strand.
AGGTGTAGTCGGCATGCCCCGGCCGATAGCGTTTTGCGATCTCGCCGTAATCCTTGGAGCGCTGATCGACATTCTCGATCAGCATGGAAACCGGGGTTCCCGTGGTGATCAGCGTTTCGCCATCCTCGTCCGGCAGCACGCCCGACAGGATCTTCACTTCGTCCGGCTCCCGCCGCTGCGTGACGAAGCGCGACTGCCCTGGCCGCCGCCTGTCGAGCTCAGCCTGGATGTCGGCCTGCGTGAAACGAACGCCGGGCGGGCATCCGTCCACCACACAGCCGATAGCCGGGCCATGGCTCTCGCCCCAGGTGGTGACACGAAACAGGTGGCCGAAGGTGTTGTGAGACATGAATGCAGGATTCCACAAATCAGACAGGGCGACCATTGTGCTGCTGCCGCTGGCCGGTCGCTCCGCTTCTATTGGCCTTTGCGAATGTGGTCAAACCGGATTGCTTAATGCGCAAGTTTTGACACATTTAGGTGGTTTAAGAAATTGCTCGAATCTGCGCCACGAAAGCTGGCGCTCAAGTCGAAATCCGAGAGGTACGGAATGCGCCTTTTCGCCGCCCTTATGGGCTTACTCATGCTCGTTTCCTCCGCCTTTGCCCTGGATACAGAGGGCAAAGTCGCCAATGTCGACCCGGAAAAGCTGACCATCACGCTGGACAATGGGCAAACCTACAAGCTGCCGAGCGAAATGGACGTCTCCGCCATCGAGCCTGGCATGAGCGTCATTCTCGCCTACCGCGAAGTCGAGGACGGCGTGAAGCAGATCACCGACATGCTGTTGCCCGAATAGCCTTCAGAGCCAGTCCGCCGCGCCCTTGTCAAACCGCAGAATCCTGTCCTGCGGGATGGCAAGCGCTGCCGCCTCGTTGCTTGATGCATGCCCCGTCAGATAAAGCAGCGACCGGATAACCCCGCCATGGGTGACGCAGACCGTGGGGTGTTCCACCTCTTCCAGCCAGGGTTTTATGCGCTCGGCGAGCATTTCATAGCTCTCGGCTGCTTCGCCCGGCGGCACAAAGCCCCATTTGTCGTTGGAGCGTCCTGCCGTGCAACCCGGGTTGGCGGCTTCCAGCTCGGCATAGGTAAAACCCTGCCAGTCACCAAAATTCAGTTCCATCAGCCTCGGGTCGGTCCGATAGCCTTCTCGCGGCAGACCGAGCCCTGCACGCACGCGCTCCATGGTCTCACGCGTGCGCCGCAGCGGGCTCGCAACGAAATCGAAGCCGTCAGCATCATGGTTCAGAAGATCGGCAAGGCGAATGCCGTTGCGGTCGGCCTGCACCTGGCCAACCGCATTTATGTCAGTATCGGCCTGCCCCTGCAGACGCTCTTCGGCGTTCCACGCAGTCTGGCCGTGGCGAATGATGTACAATAATGGGAGCACAATGCGCCTTCGTGCCTACTCCGTCACGACGGAAATGTCCGGCGCATCAACCGCCTTCATGCCGACGACATGGTAGCCTGAATCCACATGCAGCACTTCGCCGGTCACGCCGCGCGAAAGATGCGAGAGCAAGTAAAGTGCGGAATCGCCCACTTCGTCCGTGGTGACAACGCGCTTCAGGGGCGAGTTGTACTCGTTCCAGCGCAGGATATAGCGGAAATCGCCGATGCCGGAAGCGGCAAGCGTCTTGATGGGACCTGCCGAAATCGCGTTGACGCGGATGTTGCCGCCGCCAAGATCGACCGCCAGATAACGCACGCTCGCCTCGAGCGCCGCTTTGGCGACACCCATGACATTGTAGTGCGGCATCACCTTCTCGGCGCCGTAATAGGTCAGCGTCAGGATCGACCCGCCATCGCTCATCAGCGGCTCGGCGCGCTTTGCAAGCGCCGTCAGCGAGTAGACCGAAATATCCATGCTGCGCAGGAAATTGTCGCGGCTCGTGTCGACATAACGGCCGGTCAACTCGTCCTTGTCGGAGAATGCGACGGCATGAACCAGGAAGTCCAGCCTGCCCCACTCCTTCTCGAGCTTCTTGAACACCGCATCGACGCTGTCCATGTCGGTCACATCGCAATGGCCGGCGACAATCGCGCCGAGTTCTTCAGCCAGCGGTTCAACCCGTTTCTTAAGCGCGTCGCCCTGATAGGTGAGCGCCAGTTCCGCACCCGCATTGGCGCATGCCTTGGCGATCCCCCAGGCGATCGAGCGGTTGTTGGCGACCCCCAGAATGAGTCCGCGCTTTCCGGCCATCAGGCCATTGCCATTTGTCATGGAATGGTTCTCCGAATTCAATTGCCGAAGCGTCATGCTTTCACCTGAAGGCGCGGCGCTTCATCATCCTGTGTTCTGCACCCGCACGTGCCGGCGATTCTCCGGTCGCGCAATGCGATAAACCGGCAGCCCTATCGCACAGCCCGGCCAAGGCATCAAGCAGATTGGCGGAACAATGCCTCCAGAGCAGGGTCTCCGCCCTCCGGCAGCATGATCTGGACATGGGCGTAGAGATCGCCATTGCCCTCAGTCTTGCGCGGCAGCCCACGTCCCTTGAGGCGCATCGCCTTGCCCGAGCTCGTCCACGCCGGAACCGTCAGCGCCAGCCTTCCGGTCGGCGTTTCGACAGGCACTTTCGCGCCCAGAACCGCATCGCGCAGGCTCACCGGCAGGTCCACATGCAGATCGCGCCCCTCGACCCGGTAGCGCGGATGCGTCCTGAAACGCAGCTTGACCAGCGCATCGCCGCGCTCGCCGAACGGCGTCTCCTCGCCCTGCCCCTTGAGGCGGATGGTCTGCCCATCCTCCACATAACGTGGCAGCTTGACCGCGATGCGCCGTCCACCCGGGAAAATCGCCGTCACCTTGGAAGCCTTTGCCACGTCCTCGATGTCGACATCCAGCGTGGCGTTCAGATCGCCCATGCCAGTAGGACGTCTGGTGCCGCCAGCCGTACGGCGCCCCTGCCCGGCATGCCCTGCAGGGCCGCCCTGAGAGAAGGCGTCGCCGAAAATCTGGCTGAAAATGTCCGCACCGCTGAAGCCGGCACCATCGGGACCGCCGCTTCTGAACTCGAAATGCTGAGCTCCGGGCCCGCCACGGCCGGAACGGCGGAAGCCCGCAAACGGGTCGCCCCCTGCACCGGCGCCTTCAAAACCAGCAAAACGGGGTTTGCCCTCGGCATCGATCTCGCCGCGGTCGAAAGCGCCGCGCTGCTTCTCGTCGCCCAGTATCTCATAGGCCTGCCCGATCTCGGCAAAGCGTTCCTTGGCCTTCGGATCGTCCGGCTTCTGATCCGGATGATATTGCTTCGCCAGCTTTCGGTAAGCCGATTTTATCTCCTTGGACGAGGCGTTTTTGGCCACGCCCAAAACGTCATATGGATTGCGCATGTGCAACTCTGTTCCTGATCGTTCCCCATTATAGGGCAAAACGCTCGTGAATTCGGGATGTTGTTCACTATATGCGTTCGGTTAGGAAGAAATTCCAGACCTTCCACCGGTTTCGTTCGTCAAACCGCTTCAAAGGCCTGAATCTGCCACCCGAATTCAGGGCTTGGGCACGCGGTGCCGCGATAAAGGCTTATCCCGTCGAAACTTTCGCGCGTGGTCACGAAGCGCCGGCACGTCCCGTCATCATATATGTGAGAGATCACACCACGCACACCGTTTTCCTCATCGGCCCAGGAGAGCGGCGGCGCGCCGTCGAGCATTTCCCCCATTTCCGCAACCATCGCATGCAGCATCGCATCCGTTCCCACTGGCAGGCCTGCAGGCGGGGGCGCTTCCGGCGCAGGGGCAATCGAACCGGTAACAACCGAGGGATCGATGCCCGGCTCCTTCAGATCCAGGGCCGACACGCTGCAACCGGCAAGAAGGGCGACCGCCACGGGGGAAAAAAGACGCCGGGAAAGACGTAGAGCCAAGGCCACACCCCGAACTGGCGCTTGCGTTGCCCCCGACAATCGGCATTCTCCCCGTAGAACAAGTGAACAGGCAGCCAGTATGATTGACGAGACGTTAAAATCCGGTGACTTCACGGAGCGTGAAGAGCCTTTCCGGCTCTTTGCCGAATGGCTTGAAGATGCCACCAAATCCGAGCCCAACGATCCCAATGCGCTGGCTCTGGCGACCGTCGATCCAGATGGAATGCCCAATGTGCGCATGGTGCTCCTGAAAGGCTTCGATGAGCGCGGCTTCGTGTTCTACACAAATTTCGAGAGCGCCAAGGGACAGGAAGTCCTGAGCGCAAAGAAAGCGGCCATGTGCTTTCACTGGAAGAGCCTGCGCCGGCAGGTGCGCATTCGCGGGCCGGTCGAAGTTGTGAGCGATGCCGAGGCCGACGAATACTATGCGTCGCGTCCACGCGGCAGCCGTATCGGGGCCTGGGCCTCAAAACAGTCGCGACCGCTTGAAAGCCGGTTCGCGCTGGAAAAAGCGGTTGCCGAATACACGGCAAAATTCGCCGTCGGCACGATCCCGCGCCCTTCGCACTGGTCGGGCTTCCGGATCGTTCCGCAAACCATCGAATTCTGGCACGACCGCCCCTTCCGCCTCCACGACCGCGTGGTCTTCACCCGCGACGAAAAGGGAGGCTGGCAGACCGAGCGGCTTTATCCGTAAGACAACCGCCCTCAATCACGGCCTCCTTCTCCCCGCGAGCGGGGAGAAGGTCCCGGCAGGGGGATGAGGGGCAGGCGCTTGCATCACTGGTCGAGGCGTCCAACGCCCCTCGCCCCACCCTATTTGCGGCTCATAAAAGCCATGAAGGCGGCCCGCGCTTCATCCGATTTCAGACGCGCGCGAAAATGCTCGCCCTCTTCGCGAATGCGCGCGACAACATCGTCGCGCGGCCCGCGCAACAGATTGCGGGCAATGCGCAAAGCCTCGGGCGGTTTTGCGGCAAGCGCCTCTGCCGCCTTGAAAACCGCATCCTCGAGTTCATCCTGCCCAACCACACGGTGGATTAAGCCTGCTGCGCAGGCATCCTGTGCCGGCAACCCTTCAGCCGCGACAAGCAGCGCAAAGGCGCGCTGATGCCCCATGATTGCCGGCCCAAGCAGGCTCGACCCCGCCTCCGGCACGAGACCCAGATCCACAAACGGCGTTGAAAACACCGTTGTCGGTGTGGCGAAAGTCAGGTCGCAATGCATGTGGATCGTCGTGCCGATCCCCACCGCAATCCCGTCCACGCCCGAAACCAGCGGCTTTTCCGCCCCGGCCAGCGCCAGAAGAAAATCATACACCTCCTCGCCGCCTTCGCCGCCGGCGGCCACGGCCATGAAATCGGCAAGATCATTGCCCGCCGAAAACGCGCCTGGCTGGCCCAGAAGCACATGGCAGCGCACCGCATCATCCGCGTCACCCGCCTTCAGCGCCCCGGCCATTGCCGCATACATGGCACGGGTGATGGCATTCTTCTTCTCCGGGCGATTGAGACGGATGACCTGCACCGCACCGCGCCGCTCAATGAGAACATGCTCGCTCATGATCGTCTCCTCAGGCCGAAAGCAGGGCTTCGGCCGCTGCGCCGAGGCTGGCCGCCCCCTCCGTCACTCTCTGCCTCAGTGCGCCCGTTTCACCAAGCAGGTTCTCCGCCATGAAGCGTACCAGCGCGGCATGCCCGGGGTTTTCGTTGCCGGCAACAGCCCGCGCATTGAAGGCCACGCCGATGACGAGCGAGAAAAGGCGGAGATAGGGCGTCGCACCCGCAAGCGCCTCGTTCACCCGCCCCTCGGCCAAAGCACCGGTCATGAATGCGGTCGCCGCCTCGAGATCATCGAGCGCGTTTGCAAGCTTCTCACCGGTCGCACCCAGACCGGATGCTTCGGCAACCGCCGTCTGGTCCGCGCGTAACTCGCCGATCAGACCCGCCACCGCCTCACCCCCCTGAAGCGGCAGCTTGCGCATGACGAGATCGATCGCCTGAATGCCATTGGTGCCCTCATAGATCGGCGCGATCCGCGCATCCCGGTAAAGCGCGGCAGCCCCCGTCTCCTCCACATAGCCCATGCCGCCGTGAACCTGCAGGCCAAGCGAAGCGACCTCCACGCCCACATCGGTGGAAAAGGCCTTCGCCATGGGGGTCAGAATATCCGCGCGCGCCTGCCAGGCTGTCGCTTCGTCGCCCTCGCCAAGCCGCGCCCGGTCGATGGCATAGGCACAGGCATAGGTGATCGCGCGCGCCATCTGTGTCTCGGCCTTCATGGTCAAAAGCGTGCGCTTGATGTCGGGATGCTCGACGATCGGGCTCATTCCGCCATCCTTGGGCGCACCGGCGGCGCGACCCTGCCGGCGCTCCTGCGCATAAGCAATCGCCTTCTGCGTTGCCGCCTCGGCAATCCCCACACCCTGCATTCCGACCGCAAGCCGGGCGTTGTTCATCATGGTGAACATGCAGGCGAGACCCCGGTTTTCCTCACCGATCAGCCAGCCGACAGCACCCGGCGTCTCGCCGAACTTGCCGTCGCCATAGATCATGGTGCAGGTGGGCGAGGCATGAATGCCCAGCTTGTGCTCCATGGAAGCGCAGAAGACATCGTTGCGCGCACCCAACGATCCGTCGTCATTGACGAAAAACTTTGGCACGAGAAACAGCGAAATGCCCTTCGTTCCCGCCGGCGCATCCGGCAGCCTTGCCAGTACCAGATGCACGATGTTGTCGGTGAAATCGTGCTCACCATAGGTGATGAAGATTTTTTGACCGAAGATGCGATAGGTGCCGTCGCCCACCGGTTCCGCGCGCGCCTTGAGCGCATTGAGATCGGACCCGGCCTGCGGCTCCGTCAAATTCATCGTGCCCATCCATTCGCCCGAGACGAGCTTTTCAAGATAGGTCTTTTGCAGTTCCGGCGTCGCGTGCTTTTCCAGCGCCTCAATGGCGCCAACCGTCAATGTCGGACCGATTGCAAAGGCCATGGAGCCGGAGTTCCACATCTCGATGGCCGCAACCGAAAGCAGCGTTGGCAGGCCCTGCCCGCCAAATTCTTCCGGCGCTGCAAGGCCGTTCCATCCGCCCTCGCACCAGCGCCGGTAGAGATCGGCCCAGCCCGGCGGTGTGGTGACGGTGCCGTCCTTTAAGACCGCCCCCTTTTCGTCGCCCACTTTCGCAAGCGGCGCGATTTCCTCCGCCGCAAAGCGCCCGGCTTCGCCAATGATCGCATCGACAAGATCTTCGGAGAGATCGCCAAACCGGCCAGCATCCAGATCGGCACCAAACCCGGTGACATGTTTCAAAGTGAACGCGATTTCGTCGACCGGGGCTCGATACATGCTGCAATCCTCCTGATGTCCCGCCAGCGCCTGGAAGTGCGGCGCGCGCCATAATGTCCAGCGTGCGCCCGGGGCCCAAACCTACCCGCTCGACCACACCCCCGCCATCATACCTTGGCGCAAGATTGCTAGTTTCTTTTTACGTAAACGTCAATGTTGAAAACCTTGCAGGCCTCCCGCCCGAAGGATAGAAACCCTCCAAAGGAAGGAACCTCAATGCTTGCAAGACCGGAAAAGAACCGCTGCATCGAATGCGGAAAAATGTTCGGAACGCCGAGCTTTGCCTATCATGAAGGCCTGATCGAAAACGGCCCGGCCTACTGGACGGATCGAGGCATTCTCTGTTCCATCGAGTGTTCGCTCATCCACTATAAAAAGCGGATGGCTGACGGCACCGTCCCTGAAAAACCCACTCCCGATCCCTTCGAGATGGCGCATCTCTTCGAGGACTGAGCGCTCTCAGGCGGCGCCAGCACTTCTTGAGAAGTCCGAGTCCCGCCGTCCCGTTCTCCAGCCGTTCAGGATGCGTTCGGTGTTGAGGGAAACACCGTCCAGCGATTGAACTTCCAGATCGTAAGTCTTTCCGGCATGGATGGTTTCAAAATCACGCCGTGCGCTGCCTTGAGGCCGGTCTCCCCGCCCTGCCTCCCGTTCGATCAGCACAGGCAAGGGGCAGTGAACACCTATGAAGTACACATCGAACGGCGAGAACAAAGACTGCAACCCGGGCAGCCATCTCTCATCGTCAAGGATGTGCTCGAGGATCAGGTTGTTTCCCGCGCCGGCATAGGCAGCCAGCGACCTGTGAAATCCCTCAAAGAAGGCTGGCCTGAGTGCCGGCCAGTCGAAATCGCCGCGCCGGAAACGCTCCGATGGCAAGACACCGGCATCGCGCAAATGATCAATCGAAATATGCCAGAACGGCAACTCGATCTTCGCTTGCAGCGCCCGAGCAAGCGTCGACTTGCCGCTGCTCGACGCTCCGTGAAGAAAGATGATATGCGTCATGGCGTTCCATTCGGACGGTCGGTCGTGCATCTAACCAGGGCAGATGACACACGGATGTCGAGGAGCGCCGCGCCGCTCCGGTCTCAGCCTTCGCGCTCCACCGCGCGCCAGCCGATATCGCGGCGGCAGAACCCTTCCGGCCAGTCGATCAGATCGACCGCTCGGTAAGCCTTTTCCTGCGCCTCTTTCACCGAGCCGCCCAGTGCGGTGACATTCAGCACCCGTCCGCCATTGGCCACCAGCGCGCCGTCCTTCATCGCGGTGCCGGCGTGAAAGATTTCGACACCGTCAGCCGTACCCGCCGCGTCCAGTCCGCCGATCACGGTGCCCTTTTCGGGGCTCGCCGGATAGCCTTTTGCGGCCAGCACCACCGTCAGCGCCGCCTCGTCGCGCCAACGGGCCGAGACATGCGCCAGTTGCCCGTCCACAGCAGCATTGATCAGAAGCAGGAGATCTTCCTTGAGCCGCATCATCAGCACCTGGCATTCCGGATCGCCAAAGCGCACATTGTATTCGATGAGCTTGGGGCCGTCCTTCGTCAGCATCAGCCCGGCATAGAGAACGCCGGTGAAGGGCGTGCCCATCTCCGCCATACCCTTCAGCGTCGGCTCAATGATCTCTGCCATGGTGCGGGCAAGCGTTGCCTCGTCCAGCACAGGCGCCGGTGAATAAGCTCCCATGCCGCCCGTATTCGGCCCCGTGTCGCCATCGCCCACGCGCTTGTGGTCCTGCGCAGTGCCGAAGGGCAGCGCCGTCCTGCCATCACACAGGCAGAAAAAGCTCGCCTCCTCGCCCTCCAGAAACTCCTCCACCACGACCGAAGCGCCCGCCTCGCCGAAGCTGCCGTCAAAGCAGTCGTCGATGGCCGCGATGGCCTCATCCTCCGTCATGGCCACGGTCACGCCCTTGCCGGCAGCAAGCCCGTCCGCCTTGATGACGATGGGCGCGCCCTGCTCGCGCACATAGTCGCGTGCGGCCAGCGCGTTGTCGAACCGGCCATAGGCTGCCGTGGGTATCGCGTAGCGGTCGCAGAGTTCCTTGGTGAAGCTCTTCGAGCCTTCAAGCCGGGCTGCCGCCGCACTCGGGCCAAAAACACGGATGCCCGCATCGTTCAGCGCATCGGCAAGCCCCGCCACAAGCGGCGCTTCCGGCCCGACCACAACAAGGTCTATCGCCTTTTCCCTGCAGAAAGCGACAACCGCAGCGTGATCGGAAACATCGAGCGCGACACACTCGGCATCCGCTGCCATGCCGGGATTACCGGGCGCGGCATAAAGCTTCGTCAGAACGGGCGATGCAGCCAGCTTCCAGGCCAGCGCATGCTCGCGGCCACCGGACCCGATCAGGAGAACATTCATCGTGCGCATCCCCGCTTGTTCAATCACTGCCTCGGGCTATGGCCCTTCGCGCCGAAAATCAAGGCGCTTGTCCGCCGTTCCCCGACAGAAACGCTTGACGTGGAGAGGCGGGCTTGCCACTCCCTGCAGGAAGGACCCACGAAAACGGACATGTTCGCCATGGAAAAGATCCAGTCGCGCAAAGGTCAGGGCCGCGTTGCCGATGCCCCTTCCGGACACTGGGTCTATCGCGCCATGCCGCGCGGCATGTGGCCCTATGCGCAGCTTGCCCGCTGGGACCGCCCCATCGGCTGGCAGTTGCTTCTGTGGCCCTGCCTCTGGTCCACGGCCCTTGCCGCATCGGCCTATGCGCAGCCCGGCGCGCCGCTTGCCGAGGTCCTTCCCTCCATCTGGCACATTTTGCTTTTTCTCGTCGGCGCCATCGCCATGCGCGGGGCCGGCTGCACCTACAATGATCTGGTGGATGAGCGCATCGACAATGCGGTCGAGCGCACCCGCTCGCGCCCCCTGCCCTCGGGTCAGGTGTCGCGCGGTCAGGCATGGGCATTCCTTCTGGCGCAGGCGCTGCTCGGGCTTCTGGTGCTCGTTCAATTCAATGCCTTCGCCATCGCGCTCGGCTTTGCCTCGCTCATCGTCGTGGCAATCTACCCCTTCGCGAAGAGATTCACGGACTGGCCGCAACTCTTTCTGGGGCTTGCCTTTTCCTGGGGCGCGCTGATGGGCTGGGCAGCGGACTTCGAGAGCCTGTCGCTCGCTCCGGTCCTTCTCTATTTCGGTTCGATCCTGTGGGTCATCGGCTATGACACGATCTACGCGCATCAGGACAAGGAAGACGACGCCATCGTCGGCGTTCGTTCCACCGCACGCCTGTTCGGTGACCGGACGCGCCAATGGCTGATCGCGCTTTATGGCGGCGCGCTTCTGTTCTTTGCGGTCGCCTTCGCGCTTGCCGAAGTGCCGATGCCAGCACTTGCCGGTCTTGTGGCAGCAGGTGCCCATATGGCGCGGCAAATCCGGGTCATCGACATCGACAACCCGGATCAGTGTCTGGCGCTCTTCCGCTCCAACAATGTGGTCGGCTGGCTGATCTTCCTCGGCCTGATCGGCGGCGGCCTGTGGGCGGTGATCAGCCCACAGTTCTGACCGGTGCGATCAGTCGCGGGCGATAATCTCCGCTCCGCCAACAACCATGCGCACACCCAGGCTGCCGCATCGACGGCGTGCAAGGAAGCGCGGGCGGCGCGCCCGCACCGCGTGGCCCTGACGTCGGTGCTTCGGCGGGTTTGCCTTCACCTCTCCAATGCTCTCTTCGAGCGGGCGAGCCAGTCCGTCGGCCTCGACCATCAACATGGGCAGGCCCAGCGCCTCCGACCATGCCCGCCAGTCGGCAGCCACATCGTCCAGATCGCCCGCCACCAGAAGCGGCACGCACAGCATCGCATCCGTGTGAAGCAGTTCGAGCGTCACCGTCACGTCGCCCAGATCATCCTCGATGGCGCGTGCCGCAACGCCGCGAAACGCGCGCGTCGGCAAGGCGAAGGTCACCGGCAAACCGCTCTTGTTGAGAACACGCTTCATGCGCACGCCGCGATTGTCCACGGTAAAGGACACTTCGCCGAAATCGTCGTGCGATGCATAGCTCACCGCCTGAGGCAGGCGAAAGGGGTCGAGCCGCATTGCGCGGCCCGCCCAGACTGGCTTGAGCCCACTGTTCATATTCTTGCCTTCCTGTCACTCCTGAGAGCCGGTTTTCCGGTTCTCTCACCGGGCCGTTTTCGGCCTCGTTATGGAAGGCACCCTAGCGCCGAGCCCGTTACCGTCAGGCTTAGAAAGTCGGTTAAATTTTGCTGACCTTACAGTTGGTTAGCGATTTCCAACCAGGTGTAACGATCTGGCAAGAGGCGTGACCGGGAGGTAAATGGCGCAACCCCGCTACGAAGATGCCGGAGCGCAAGGCGCGTTGCGCACCCCGCCCAACGCTTTTGAATTCAGATCACCTTGCGCGGGTTCATGATGCCCGCCGGGTCAAACGCTGCCTTCACCCGGCGCATCAGCTCCGTGGCGATGGCGGGTTGCGTGGCGATCAGCTCGTCCCGCTTCATGCGCCCGATGCCGTGTTCGGCCGAAAAAGACCCGCCGAGATCGCGCACGATGGCGTGGATGGCGTCGTTCATCTTCCGGTAGAGGGCGAGATAGGCGTCGCGGTCGCCATCCTTCGGCTGCGAGATGTTGTAGTGCAGATTGCCGTCGCCCATATGGCCGAAACAGACCACGCGGCAGCCCGGCGCGACCTTCTGCGCCTCGTCACCCGCACGCTCGATGAATTCGGGGATCGCAGCCACCGGCACGGAAATGTCGTGCTTGATCGAGCCGCCTTCCGGCTTCTGCGCCTCCGACATGGATTCGCGCAGATGGCGGAAGGCATTGGCCTGCCCCTCGTTCTGGGCAATCGCGGCGTCCACCACCAGCCCTTCCTCGAAGGCGACCGTCAGCACTTCCTCCATCAGCTCCTTGGCATCATCACCGGAACGCCCGGAGGAGATCTCAATCATCACATACCAGGGATGCGCCTCGGCAAGCGGATCGACAGAACCCGGCACATGCGCCAGCGTGAAGGCAAGCGGCGTGCGCTCGATGAGCTCGAAGGCCGTCAGGCCATTGCCGGCGCGGTCATTGGCCAGCTCGAAAAAGCGCAGCGCATCGGCAGGCGTCGGCAGCGCTGCCCAGGCCAGTTCCCGCCCCTTGGGCATGGGAAAGAGCTTTACCACCGCCGCCGTGACCACGCCCAGCGTGCCCTCCCCGCCCACGAACAGGTCTTTCAAATCGTAGCCAGTGTTGTCCTTCTTGAGCTTGCGCAGATCGTCAAAGACCTCGCCCGTGGGCAGAACGACCTCGACACCGAGGCAAAGGTCGCGCGCCGTGCCATAGGCCAGCGCGCCCACGCCACCAGCATTGGACGAAAGATTGCCGCCGATCTGGCAGGAGCCCTGCGAACCAAGCGACAGGGGAAACAGGCGGTCCTTTTCGGCAGCCGCATCCTGCAGCACCTGCAACACCACGCCGGCCTCCACCGTCGCCGTGTTGGACTGCAGATCGATTTCGCGGATCCTGTTGAGACGCGAAAGCGACAACACGATTTCGTTGCCTTCGCCGTCAGGCATCTGGCCGCCCACAAGGCCCGTATTCCCGCCCTGCGGAACGATCGCCGTACCGGTTTCGCTGGCAAGCTTCAGGATTGCACTCACCTCGTCCACCGAGCCGGGGCGCAGCACCATCGGTGTCTTTCCCCGAAAAAGCCCGCGCGGCTCTTCTTCATAAGGCGCTATTTCGTCCGCAGCGGTCAGGGCGTGGCGTTCACCGACGATTTTGGCAAAACGGGCGAGAAGAACGGCGTCGATGGTCATGAAATTGCGGTTTCCTGAAGCATTAGCGGTCACGGGGTGCGGCTGCGCGCGCGAGGCGATCATTGATGGCTTCGCCAAGCCCTTCAAGGGGCACAGGCTCGACTGCAATTGTGGCAGCGCCCGACCTGTCGAGCGCGAGCAGATGCGAGAACAAATTGGCTGCCGCCTCGCGCATCTCTCCGCTCTCCGAAAGATTGCGCATGGCAACCGCCCTCTCCGCCCCCGCCACACGTTGCGGCCCAAAGGCAAGCAGCGCCTCTCCCGGTTTCACCTCGGCCACCCCGAGCCGCATATGGGCATTGGGCGCATAGTGAGAGGCAAGCATGCCGGGTGCCTGAACACCCTTTGCACCACGCCTCAGCGACATTCCGGTGACGCGCTCAATCTCATCAGCCGCAACGCCGCCCGGACGCAGAAGCGTGATGCTGTCTTCCCCGACCTTCACAATGGTGGATTCCAGTCCCACCGGCGTCGGGCCGCCATCCACGATCAATCGAATGCGAGGGCCCAGATCTGCCTCGACAGCCTCAGCCGTTGTGCCGCTGATGCGGCCCGATGAATTGGCGCTTGGAGCCGCCACGGGTCGCCCCAGCGCTTCGATCACTCGTGCGCCGAACCCTCTCGGGCAGCGCAGCGCAATCGTGTCGAGCCCGGCAGTGACCAGCGGATGAACGCCGGACCCGGCGCGATGGGGCAGGGCCAGCGTCAGCGGCCCCGGCCAGAAGGCATCCGCCAGACGGCGCGCGAGCGGGTTGAAAACCGCGATGCGCTCGGCCATCGCCCGGTCCGCCACATGCGCGATCAGCGGGTTGAACTGCGGGCGTCCCTTGGTCTCATAAATGCGCGCCACCGCCTCCCCATTGGTGGCGTCGGCGGCAAGCCCATAAACCGTCTCCGTCGGGATGGCGATGGCCTCCCCCGCGCGCAACAGTTCAACCGCCCTGGAAAGGGCTTCCCGCTCCGGCAGTATGTCGGCCAAGCACATATCCTCTCAAAAAAGCCCCTGCTGAGTATCGCGCCTGCCGCAGTCGGGCAAGGTCGCGAATCCACGGGTTTGCTGAATCTTAAGGGAATTCGCGTCTTGTTGTCCGGGCGATATGAAATGCGCGCAAAGACCGCCAATGATTGGGGGAAGAAGAATGCAGTCATGGCCCGTAAAGCCGCTGCTCGTCACCACGCTGCTTTTTGCGGCCGGGGGCGTTCGTGCTTCATCCCTTCTTGAACTCTTGAACGAGGCATCACCCCAGCCGCAATCGACCGTGGTTCTGCGGCAGATCGAGCGAAAGTCCCCTCCGCAAACAGCACCGAGCCAGCCGCTTCTCTCCTACCCGGCTCCATCCTTCAGCCAGGCGCAGGCAGCGGAACTGCTCCGGCTTTCTCCGTCCATGATCGGCATTGGAACCCCTCTGCCCGCGCTACACCCGGAAGCGGGAGAGATCACCAGCGCCATCCCGCGCGGCCAACACCGGATGCCGCAGATGATCCGCGGCGGTGAGACCGGTACCGTGCCACCACGGCAGGTTTCAGCCCCTCAACCGTCGCAGCCCAAAGCGGCCGCATCGAAAGAGCGCAGACCTCAGGCGCGACCGGAACCTGAACCTGAAAACACTGCCGCAGCGGAACCTCCCGCACCGCCGCCAGTCGGCGAGCCAGTGGGGCATCCCGAATAGCTCCTGTCATCAGGCTGGCAGGAGCGCGGCTCACACCCGGCTTGACGTCTCGTGCAGCGCGGCGCACCTTCCGCGCATCACTGTTCGGAGACCAACGCCATGCTCACCTTCATGAAAATCCTGCATTTCTTCGGCCTCATGCTGGGGGCGGCCGGCGGCATGGGCGGCATGCTGGTGGCCATACAGGCCAAACGCTCCGACGGCGCGCCGCCGCCCGGTCTTCTGGCCCTGCGCCCGCGTTTCACGCTTATCACGCTTTCAGGCGTTTTGCTTCTGTGGCTGACGGGGCTTTGGCTGTGGCTGGTGCGCTATGAGGGCGCGCTTTTGAGCACCGCCTTCCTGCTCAAGCTCGTGGCGGCAGCCTTCATTCTCGCCGTCGCCCTGCTCGGCTTCATGGCCGTCCGGCGCGGCCAGCCCGGCACGCCGCCTCCGGCCTATCTGCAGCGGCTCGGCCCGCTGGCGGGCCTTGCCTCCTATATCGCCGTGGCGCTGGCGGTCTACGTTTTCGGCTAGCTAGATCGCCGTGCGTCCATCCGGACGCACAAAGGACGATCTAGACGATTGATGGAGCATCGGACCGAAAACCGGTTTCCACTTTTCGGTCCGATGCTCTAGCCGGTGATGCGGGAGAAATCCGCGACCTGCGCCGTGGCGCTGCGAATGCGTGAAAGCAGCGCCAGGCGGTTTGCCCGAACCGCCTCGTCATCCGCATTGACCATCACGCCATCGAGGAAGGCATCGACCGGCTGGCGCAGCCGCGCCAGGAAGGAGAGCGCCTTCACGTAGTCATTGGCTGCGATGGCCTGAGCGGCAAAATTCTCCGCCTCTTCCAGACTGTCGAACAGCGCCCGCTCCTCATCGGCCTCGAAGAGCTTTGCATCAACCGTCCCGGCGATGGCCGTCCCCTTCTTCTCCGCATCGGCCACGATGTTCGCCGCCCGCTTGGCACCCGCCAGAAGGTTCTCGCCATCCGTGGTCGCCAGAAACTCCGACAGCGCCTCCACACGCCGCACGATCAGGAGGAGGTCGTCATTGCCGTTTCCGGCAGTCTCGCCCGCCTGGTGCTGCCCCTCACCCTTACCCTCTCCCCGCGCGCGGGGAGAGGGGGGTGCAGACGCTGCCGCCTCTTCCTTCTCCCCGCCTGCGGGGAGAAGGTGGCCCGAAGGGTCGGATGAGGGGCCGGCACCACGGCTCGCCAGAACAGCATCGATCAGATCATACCGCGCACCCTGATCGCGCAGATAGACTTTGAGACGGTCATGGAAGAAGGAGAGGAGGTCCAGATTCCTGGCCGAACGCATATCCTCCAAAGAAACAACCGTAGTAGCGTCTACATTGTCTGAAGCGTTGGTCTCCGAAAATCTAAATTGATCCAGTAGATTAAGAGTGACCCTATTCTCAATCACGATCCGGATCACCCCCAGCGCCGCGCGTCTCAGCGCATACGGATCCTTCGAGCCCGTCGGCTTCTCATCAATCGCCCAGAAGCCCGTGAGCATGTCGAGCTTGTCGGCCAGCGCGACGGCCACGGCCACCGGGTCGGTCGGCACGGCGTCGTTCGGGCCCTGCGGCTTGTAGTGATCCTCGATGGCCGCCGCCACCGCAGCGCTCTCGCCCTGCAGTTCGGCATATTTGCGGCCCATGAAGCCCTGCAGCTCGGGGAATTCGCCCACCACCTCGGTCTGGAGATCGGCCTTGGCGAGATGCGCCGCGCGCACGGCCTCTGCCGGGTCCGCCCCCACCATAGGCGCAAGCTCCTTCGCAAGTGCCGCAATTCGCGCCACGCGCTCACCCTGTGAGCCAAGCTTGGCATGAAAGGTCACGCCCAGATGGTCGAGCCGCGCCATGCGCTGGTCGAGCGGCTTTGAAAGATCGAGCCCGAATTTTTCAGCCGATTCCTCAAGCCTGCCGAGATCCGGCAGAGAAGCCTGGTCCGTCTTCCAGAAGTAGAGCGCATCGGAAAGCCGTGCCCGCACCACCTTGCCATTGCCATGCGCGATTTCCCTGCCGCCATCCTTCGCCTCGATATTGGCGGTGATCACGAAGCGATTGGACAGCGCGTCCGTCCTGCCCTGCGGGCGGCAGACAAAGCATTTCTGGTTGGCGCGGATCGTCAGCCGGATCACCTCCGGCGGAATGGTCAGATAGTCTTCCTCGAATTCGCCGAGCAGCACCACCGGCCATTCCACGAGGCCGGACACCTCTTCCAGAAGCCCCTCGTCTTCCACCAGCTCAAGCCCGTTGGCGAAAGCGAGATTGCGCGCGTCGTCGAGGATGATGCGCTTGCGGCGGTCGGGATCGAGCACGACCTTCGCTGCTTCCAGCTTCTCGACATAATCGTCAAAACGCCGCACGGTGATGGCGTCGGGCGCATGGAAGCGGTGGCCGAAGGTGATATTGCCCGAGCGGATGCCGTCGATCTCGAAATCGACCACCACCGGCTCCTCGGTTTCCGGCCCGAAGGTGCACAGGATCGATTGCAGCGGCCGCACCCAGCGCAGGCTGCCGGGCTTTGCCGAGGCAGCGCCCCAGCGCATGGATTTCGGCCACGGGAAATTGCGGATGATGCCCGGCATGATCTCGGCAACGATCTCTTCGGCCGCCCGGCCGGGCTTCTCGATCACCGCCACATAGAAATCGCCCTTTTTCGGGTCGCTCTGGATTTCCGCCTCATCGATGGAGGAAAGCCCCGCCCCGCGCAAAAAACCCTGAATGGCCTTCTCCGGCGCGTCGGTGCGCGGGCCCTTGCGCTCCTCGCGCACATCCCTGGAGCGGGCGGTCACGCCGCGAATGTCGAGCGCCAGCCGGCGCGGCGTCCAGTATTCGGTCGCTGCCTCATAGGTGAGCCCCGCATCCACGAGACCGTCCGTCACCAGCTTCTTCAGATCGCCGGCAGACTTGCGCTGCATGCGGGCGGGAATTTCCTCGGAGCGGAGTTCGAGAAGAAGATCGGGCATTGGGAGGTCTCTGAAAAGCGGACTGTATCGCGCCCGGCAATAGCAACTCCGCCCGCCAATGTCACCCGCCACGCGGTGCGAATGAACCTTTTCGTCGCCCGGTGCGACTGACCGGTATCAGATCACCACCCGGACGAGAACAATGACAGCCGCCCCCGCTCTCCTGCATTCCATCGCGCTCTGCGCCTGCCTGATCCTTCAGGCCATGCCCGGCAGCATCGAGCGCCCCTCCGGCATCCGCCGCGCCCTGCAGACGCTTTCGGCTGAGCGAACACCAGCCACCGTCATCCCGGAAGCCCGAAGGGCTATCCGGGACCCATTGGAAGAACATCAAGAGGCGCGGCCCGGTTCTGTTTGGGCAACCCTTGGCGATGCCGGTCTCTTCTGAGGAAATCGGCCCCGCTGCTCAATGGGTCCCGGCTCTCCCTTTGGTCGGCCGGGATGACACGGATAAGGTCCGACCGAGAAACCAGAACCTACTCCTGCGGCGCAGGCGTCATCCAGCCGATCGTCGCGCCACCCGGCTCGCGCAGGATGGCAATGCGGCCGACCCCCCCGGCACATCGAAGGGTTCACGCAGAACCTCGGCACCCTTGCCCTTCGCCTTGTCGAGAGCCCCATCCACGCCGTCGACCGCAAGATAAGGCATCCAGTGTTCGGGGACACCTTCGAAATCCGGGCCGGCCATGGTGAAAATGCCGGCAACCGGCGCTTCGCCCACCATGGCAATCCAGTAGGTCTGCCCGCCGCCCATATCCATGTCGTCAAAGGTCCAGCCCACCGTGTCCGCGTAGAAGCTCTTTATCTTCTCCGCGTCGCGGGTCATCAGTTCGTTCCAGTGGAAATAGCCATGCTGTGTCATGATTTCCTCCCTTGGCCCCATACGAAAAACGGGGCGCATCCATGATACGCCCCGTCGCTTCATTCACCAAAGGAAGTTGGTTCAGGCCGCAGCTTTCTCCGCGCCGCCCGCATCCGTCTTCAAGAATGCCTCGCCGCAGGCTTTCGCCAGTTCACGCACGCGCAAAATGTAGCTCTGCCGCTCCGTCACGGAGATCACGCCGCGTGCATCCAGCAGGTTGAAGACGTGGCTCGCCTTGATGCACTGGTCATAGGCCGGGAACACGCATTTGTGCAGATGCCCCTCATCCGCCGGCGCGCCGGCCGTAAGGATCGCCTGGCATTCGGCCTCGGCATCCTTGAAATGCTGGAACAGGATGTCCGTGTCGGCATATTCGAAATTGAAGCGCGAATATTCCTGCTCGGCCTGCAGGAAGACGTCGCCATAGGTCACCTTGGCGTCGCCTTCGAGGCCGTTGAAGTTCAGGTCATAGACATTGTCGACGCCCTGCACATACATGGCGAGCCGCTCCAGACCATAGGTCAGTTCGCCGGCAACAGGCGCGCATTCAATGCCGCAGACCTGCTGGAAATAGGTGAACTGCGAAACCTCCATCCCGTCGCACCAGCATTCCCAGCCAAGGCCCCATGCGCCCAGCGTCGGGCTTTCCCAGTCGTCTTCCACGAAGCGCACATCATGCGTCGCCATGTCGAGGCCGATGGCCTCCAGCGAGCCGAGATAAAGCTCCTGCAGATTGGAGGGGTTAGGCTTCAGGATCACCTGATACTGGTAATAGTGTTGGAGCCGGTTCGGGTTCTCGCCATAGCGGCCATCGCTTGGCCGGCGCGAGGGCTGGACGTAAGCCGCGTTCCACGGCTTTGGTCCCAGCGAGCGCAGTGTCGTTGCCGGGTGAAACGTGCCTGCGCCCACTTCCATATCATAGGGCTGCAGGATCACGCAGCCATGCGCAGCCCAGTAATTGTGCAGGGTCAGGATGAGGCCCTGAAACGAGCGCGTGGGGTGCGTGATGGGCAGATCGGTGCTTGGCGCGGTCACAATGCTTCTCCGGATGATGCCGGCACGTCCTATTCCGCGCCCCGGCGAGCGTCAAGGTCGATGGGGCGCGTTTCATGGCCGAAGCTTTCTGATAACGGCGTGCGGCACCGTGCGCTCCAGCCGCAATGTCGCATCCTCGGCCAGCACTTTGTCCACCGCGTTTCGACACCCTTCATAATCGTTGTAATCGTCAACGATCATGGCCCCGCCCGGGTTCAGGCATGGGGACACCGATGTAAGGCAGAAAACGACGGGATCGTGCCAGTCGCAATCGATGTGTACCAGGCAGAAACGGTCGCTCTCTGAGGGTGTGAACGTGTCTTGAAACAAACCTTTGCGAAGGATGATCGACTGGTTGTCGACGCTCAGCCCATACTTCTCGAATGAGGACACGACCCGGCCATACAGATCATCCATATACCCGTAATACTCGCCATCGCGAATGCCGGTCGACTTTCCGTCGGCAATCACCTTGAACCGACTGTGGGCATCAACCCCATCGTCATCAGTGGGCGGGGGTATCCGGCCGAACACGTCGAAACCGAAAAACCGGCGCCTGCCACGACGCCTGGCCAGCACAATCGCTGATCCACCCAGCGCCATGCCGAACTCGGCAATATCTCCGGGAACATCTTGTGCCACCACACGCTCAAGTTCGAAATTGAGTGATGCCATGCGCTCGAGCGGCAGATAGGTCAGACCGTCTCTCATCACCTCCCGTGCAATGGGCGGCAAGGAGAGTGTGAGTCTGCGTTTCTTGAGCGATCGCCCCAGTTTCTGAAACATCCCCGCGTTTAATCCGCCCGTTTTCATTGTGAAGGAAACCCAAAAACTCTAGCCGTTCACAGTCTCACTGCTCCTGGGGAGGAAGCCGGATTTCCTGCCCTGCGCGAAGCAGGTCGGGATTGCGCCGGAGACCGGGATTGATCGCCAGAATTTCGCGGAACCGTTCTCCGTCACCAAGCTGCTCGACAGCGATGGACCAGAGTGTCTCGCCGGGTTTTATCGTGTACATCGCATCGCCCGTGGCGGCCTTTTCGGCTGCATCGGGTGCCTTGGCTTCGCTCTTCGGCTCGTCTGCGGGCTCACCTGTCTCGCCGACGGGCGTCGCTTCGGGCGCGCCCGTCTCATCAGAGATCACCGTCTCGGGTGGCAAAACCTCGGCCACCCGCTTTGGCTCCTTATCGGGCAGGCCTTCCTTCAATTTCTTTTCCACCTCGGCCAGCAGTTCGGGCTCGGGATCGAGGTCGCGCGCATGCGACCATTGATAGGTGGCTTCCAGCCTGCGGCCCGTGCGCCAGTAGGCATCGCCCAGATGGTCGTTCAGAACCGGGTCTTCAGGACGAAGTGAAACGGCACGTTCGAGTTCCTTCGCCGCTTCCTCATAGCGGCCAAGACGATAATGCGCCCAGCCAAGCGAATCGACGATGTAACCGTCATTGGGGCGCAGCTCGACCGCACGGCCGATGAGCTCCAGCCCCTCTTCCAGCTTGATGTTCATGTCGACCCAGGAATAGCCCAGATAGTTCAGCACCTGAGGCTGGTCGGGATAAAGCTCCAGAGCCTTGAAGAAATTCGGCTCCGCCTTTTCCCAGTCCTTCAGCCGCTCATAGGCGATGCCGCGCTGGTAGAAGAGGCTCCAGTCCTCGCGCTCCGGCTCTTTGATGCGCGCAACCGCGCGATCATAGACCCCGGCGGCAGAACGGAAATCCTTCTGCACCGCATAGACGCGGCCCAGCGAAAGATAGGCGCGGATATCGTCAGGGTCCTTCTCGATGGCGGCGTTCAGATAGGTTTCGGCCTCATCGTGCCGGTCGAGATCGGCAAGGTTCAGTCCCGTCTGCAGTTCGGCCAGACGGCGCCACGGCGAGCCCGGCTTGATCCGGTCATAAAAGCTGATGGCCTTTTCAGGCTCGCTCTGCTGCTCGGCGAGCGAGGCGAGCTGGATCAGGATGTCGTCATTGTCGGGGCTCAGCGCCAGTGCATAATTCAGGTAAAGCTTTACGAAAGGCTCGCCGCCGCCGCGGTTGAGCGCGGTGGCGATGTTGAGCAGGATTTCGGCAGCACCAGCGCGCGGATCAGGCACTGGAAACACCACTGTTTCGCCCGCCTCGATCTTTTCGCGCAGAATTGTCGTGGCAGCGCGGCCGGTGATGTAGGTTTCCCCCTTCTCGAGTGCGGCAAGCGCCTTGTCCTTCTCGCCACGGCCGGCCAGCCAGGCCGCATAGGCTTCGGCCGCACGCATATAGGTGTCCGGGCCGGCCGATGCTGCGGTCACGTCGCCGAGCAGCGCATCGAAAGCCTTCTCGGCTTCGGCATCCCTGCCGCTCTGCGCCAGCATGAGCGCACGGTGATACGACTGGAACAGCCGGTACCAGTCGGGCCCTTCGAGGTCACCGAGGGCTTTCAGCGCCTCATCGGCCCGCCCCTGTCCCAGCTCCGTCCATGTGGACATGATGGACGTGATCAACCGGTCGAGATCCGATTCCAGAACGAGCTTCAGCCAGTTCTCAGCCTGCGCGTATTTCTCGTTGCGCAGCGCATCGACGGCGAGACCGAGCCGCGAAAAGCGCTCCATTTCGGGTACGGATTTCAGAGCCCGGGCATGCGGCAGCGCATCGTCGAACCGGCCCTCCGCGACCAGCGCGAGAAGCAGGCTTTGCTGGATGCCCTGATTGTCCGGCTCAAAGGCAAGCGCGCGCTCGTAATAATCGATGGCACTCTCGAAATCATTGTCCGCCTCGGCAGCCCGCGCGGCAAGAAAAGCGCCTGAGAACGAGGAAATCGAGATCAGATCCCGATCGTCCGCACCGCCCTCCTTGGTCATGCCCATTTGAGGGATGAGTGCGAGGGCCCCCGCGAGGCCGACCGTTGCCAACAGTCCCGAGTTGAAGCGCTTTCTCATTTACCGTCCCGCTGCATGCTGTCCTCGTCTCTTCTTCCTCCGCCGAAGCGAAGAGGTTGGGAATCCCTTCTCCCCTTGCAGACAAGCATGGCCTTTTTGCGGAAACGCTTCAACGAGAACTGTCTCCCTTGGTATCAGGTCACCCGGCTGATGCAGAAATCAATCACATCAAGCAGCGCATCTTTCTGCGGGGTGGGCTTGAGCGGTGCCAGCGCATCGCGGGCGATCTCGCCGAAATGTCGCGCCCGTCCGATCGTGTCGCCGATGGCCCCATGCTTGTGCAGAAGCCCGATCGCCTTCTCGAGCGCCGCGTCGTCGCACTGATTGTCCTCGATGGCGCTTTTCCAGAAGGCCCGTTCTTCAGGGCTGCCGCGGCGATAGCTCAGGATCACCGGGAGCGTCACCTTGCCCTCGCGAAAATCGTCGCCGACATTCTTGCCGAGGTCCGAGCTCTTGCCGCCATAGTCGAGTGCATCGTCGACAAGCTGGAACGCCAGGCCGAGATTGGTGCCGTAGGAGCGCAGCGCCGCGCGGTCGTTGCGGGTCGCGCCTGCCACAACGGGGCCGACTTCGGCGGCCGCCGAAAAGAGTGCGGCCGTCTTCGCCTTGATGACCGCCAGATACTCGTCCTCGGTCGTCTCGAGGTTCTTGGCGACGCTGAGCTGAAGCACCTCGCCCTCGGCAATGACGGACGCCGCCGTGGACAGGATGTCGAGCGCATCGAGCGATCCGACCTCGACCATCATGCGAAACGCCTGGCCAAGCAGGAAGTCGCCCACCAGAACGCTTGCCTGGTTGCCCCAGATCATGCGAGCGGTCTTGCGGCCCCGGCGCAAATCGCTTTCATCCACCACATCGTCATGCAGCAGCGTGGCCGTGTGCATGAACTCCACGCTGGTGGCGAGCTTCACATGCCCCTCGCCCAGATAATCGAACATCTGGGCGGCGGCGAGCGTCACCATCGGGCGCAGGCGCTTGCCGCCGGAATCGATGAGATGTTTTGCCAGTTCCGGGATGAGCTCGACGTCCGAGCCCGCCTTCGACAGGATCAGTTCGTTGACGCGCGCCATTTCGTCAGCGGTCAGGTCCATGAGGCTTGCAACGGAGGCTGCGCCACGCTTGCCATCGAGATTCAACACTACACCCACAGATGGTCCTCCAATCACGACCGGACACGGACCGGCACGGCCGGTCCGAAACGTTCAAAACATTCCGGGCAATCTAGTGCCCCGCCCCCACGCGGGGCAAGCGGCGAATGCGCACGGGGCGCGCGCCTGTCAATCACGAAGTCGTTTACAGGGGTGACGCAAACTGTCAACGTCACGCCCATGATAGAACTCATCCGCACCAATGATCCCGTGGTCATCTCCTTCGTTGAAAGTCTCCTGCGTGACGCCGGCATTGCCTTTTTCGTCGCCGACCAGAACATGAGCATCATGGAGGGTTCGCTCGGCATCCTGCCGCGACGCGTGATGATCGACGAGGATGACCGGGATGCAGCGCGTCAATTGCTGAAAGACGCCGGCATCGAGCACGAAGCGCGCTCCGACGACAAGAAGAATGCCTGACACGAATACCGAGGCGCAGCACAGCGTCGATTCCTTCCACCGGGATGCGTTCCGGCTCGTCCAGCCCACGGGTCGCGGGCATCGCTCGGGCGTGGATGCCATGCTTCTCGCTTCGGCCCTGCCGGGCGGCCTTGAAGGAGCGGTTGCCGATCTTGGCGCGGGGGCCGGCGCCGCCGGTTTCGCCGTCGCCGTCCGTTGTCCCAAAACCTGTATCACCCTTGTCGAGAATGCCTCGGAAATGGTCGAATGCGCCCGCCGCAGCATCGCGCTGCCGGAAAACGCCGCCCTTTCCGACCGTGTGCGCCTGATCGAGGCCGATGTCACGCTTTCAGGCGATGCGCGCGAGAGGGCCGGGCTTTTGCGCAATGCCTACGCGGCCACGATCATGAACCCGCCCTTCAACAGCGCCAGCGACCGCGCCACGCCGGATGCATTGAAGCGCGCCGCCCATGTCATGGACGACAACCTTTTCGAGGCATGGCTGCGCACGGCAGCCGCCATCACCATGCCCGGCGGGCTTCTGGCGCTGATCGCCCGCCCCGCTTCGCTGTTGCCCATTCTCCAGGCGCTTGAGGGCCGTTTCGGCGGCGCCCGCATCGTGCCGGTGCATGGCCGCGCCGGCAACCCGGCCATCCGCATCCTCCTGCGAGCGCAGAAGGGCAACCGCGCCGGCCTGACGCTCGAACCGCCCCTCATCCTGCGCGACACCGACAACCGGGTAACAGAACACGCCGAGGCGCTAACCAACGGGCAGGCGGCGCTTTTCGGCGATTGAACGAGCCCGACCATTGCACGAACCGCGCAAATGCCTACATGCTCACGAGCAATACGTTCCTTTCTTCTGGAGTGAGCACACCCTTGCGACGCCTTGTCAGCCGCCTCGTCCCCAAAAAATTCCGCGGCGATGCCGTCACCATTCCGGTGATCCGGCTCTCCGGCGCGATCATGCCGTCCAACAGCCTGACGCGCCAGAATCTCTCGCTCGCCACCACCGCGACCGTGATCGAGAAGGCGTTTGCCGTGCCCGACGCGCCGGCCGTCGCCATCGCGCTCAATTCGCCGGGCGGCTCGCCCGTGCAGTCGCGCCTGATCTTCCGCCGCATCCGCGATCTGGCGGTGGAGAAAGACCGGAAGGTCTTCATCTTCGTCGAGGATGTGGCCGCTTCCGGCGGTTACATGATCGCAGCGGCCGGCGACGAGATCATCGCCGATCCCTCCTCAATCGTGGGCTCTATCGGCGTTGTGTCCGCCGGCTTCGGCTTTCAGGAGCTTATCAAGAAGATCGGCGTCGAGCGCCGGGTTCACACGGCCGGCCAGAACAAGGCGATCCTCGATCCCTTCCAGCCGGAAAAGAAGGAAGACGTCGAGCGCCTCAAGGCCCTGCAGCTCGAGATGCACGAGATGTTCATCGATCTCGTCAAGGAGCGGCGCGGCGCCAAGCTCGCCGACGATCCGGAGCTCTTCACCGGCGCCTTCTGGACGGGCACGCGCGCGCTCGATCTCGGTCTGGTCGACGGTCTCGGCGACATGCGCTCCGTTCTCAAGGAACGCTATGGCAAGAAAACGAAACTCGCGCTCATCACCCAGCCGCGCGGCCTGTTCGGGCGCAAGCTCGGCATTTCCGGCAGCATTCCGGATCTCGGTGCTGCAATCGCCGGCAATGCCGCCACGGGTCTGATCGAGGCTGCCGAGGAACAGGCTCTCTGGCGCCGCTTTGGACTTTGACGAGGCGCGCCCGGGCGTTAAACTCGCGCGCGTGAAACCGGAGGATCGACAATGCCGCAACTGATCTTCTTTGCCGCGGTGGGCGTGGTGGCCTATGTCGGCTACCGCAAGTTCGTCCGCGAGGCAGAGCGCGTCACCGCAAAGGCGCGGCGCGCGCGCAGGGAAGCGGCGAATGGCAGCATGGGTACGCTCGTCTACGACCCGAAGACCGGCGAATACCGCGTCGCCAAAGACTGATACCTGAGTAGAAGCATGCAAAGCATGATCGCCCCCGCCAAGGTGAATCTGGCGTTGCACGTCACCGGACGGCGCGTCGACGGCTATCATCTGCTGGACAGCCTTGTCGCCTTTTCCAGCCATGGCGACCTGCTCGAGGTGGAAGACGGGGCGGAAGACGATTTCTTCGTTTCCGGCCACTTCGCCGCACATGTCCCGATCGGCGAGACCAATCTTGTCACCCGTGCCCGCGATCTTCTGCGTGAAACATTCGGGGAGAGAGCCCACGCACCCGTCCATCTGCACCTTGAAAAGAACCTGCCCGTCGCCTCCGGCATCGGTGGCGGCTCGGCCGATGCGGCTGCCGCGCTCAGGCTTCTCGTCCACCACTGGCAGATCGACATCGAGGAGGTCGCGCTCGCCAAGCTCGGCCTCAGTCTTGGCGCGGATGTCCCCATGTGCCTGTCCTCGAGACCGCTCCTTGCGCGCGGCATTGGCGATGCGCTTGAGGAACTGCCGCATTTCCCCGCCCTGCCGCTTGTTCTGGTGAACCCCAACATCCCGCTCTCCACGCCCGAGGTGTTTTCCAGGCTTGAGCGGCGCGACAATCCCCCCCTTTCGCCCCTCGGCGCATTCACCGACACGGTCTCTGCCGCCCATTGGCTGAAGGAGGCGCGCAATGATCTTGAAGAACCTGCCTGTCAGCTCGTGCCACAGATCGAGGATGCGCGCGATGCGCTGAGGCGAGCCGGTGCGCTTTTCGCCCGCATGTCGGGCTCCGGCGCCACTTGCTTCGGCGTCTTTTCCACCCGGCCCGAGGCTGATCAGGCAGCGGCCCTTCTTGAAGAGCGCCATCCCGACTGGTTTGTCCTCGCCACCGAAACGCGCTCCCCCGTTCCCACGCAAGCCGAGCACGACCATGTCCACTACGCCCGTGCGTGAATTCATCCCCGTCCGCTTCGCGGTGCTGACCGTTTCCGACACGCGCGGCCTTGAGGACGACCGCTCCGGCCAGACCCTGGCCGATCGCATCGAAGCTGCCGGCCACACGCTCGCCGACCGAAAGATCGTCGCAGACGATATCGAAGCCATCCAGATGGCCGTCAAACTGTGGTGTGCCGATCCCGGCGTCGATGCCGTCATCACCACGGGCGGCACCGGCTTCACCGGGCGCGACGTGACGCCAGAGGCGCTGGAACCGCTGTTCGACAAGCGCATGGACGGGTTTTCGCAGGTCTTCCACCGCATCTCATACGAAAAAATCGGTACCTCCACCGTCCAGTCGCGCGCCACCGCAGGGCTTATCGACCAAACCTTCGTCTTCGTGTTGCCGGGCTCCACCGGCGCCTGCCGCGACGCCTGGGACGGTATCCTGAAAGACCAGTTCGACTACCGGCACATGCCGTGCAATTTCGTGGAAATCATGCCGCGCCTTGCCGAGCATCTGAAACGCGGCGGCCGCAAGTCCGCATGATCCCTTCCTGAGCTTGAAAACCTGAAGCATTTTGCAGTCAGGTGGAATCACCTGACGTCCGCACAAATGCGGAAAAACAGACAGATAGAGCGGAGCAGCGTTTCCGTGAAACGGTGAACCGCTCTGAAGACTGCGGCACCGTCCCCGCGCCCCCTTTTGCACGCCTGTGGAAAACTCGCGCGCCTCGATTCTGCCAAAAGTTCTTGCTTTGTTCTCGTTCTTCGAATAGGAATAGATTCATCGGCAGCGACGCTGATTCTGCTTTCGGCTTTAGTCCCCGCGTACTGGAAAGCCAGCGAAATCGCTCAGTCATGGAGCAAGCCATGGAACAGATTGTGAGAGCAGATGCAGCCGCCTTCGATGGCGGCGGGGCCGCGATGGCCAACACGGTGATCGACCGGTCGGGCATTCGCATCGATTCCGAGCGTCGCCGGGGCCGGGCCGCGGGCATCAACCCGTCCGGCCGCTATGAACCGGTCTCCCGTCATGTCTTTGACGATGGCTGGGGTTCGCTTGAGGAATTGCCGCCCTTCAAGACCGAGGTCCAGGTGGAGAGGCCGCGCACCATCATCACGCGCAACACCTCGCCCGACATCTCCTTTGACCGGTCCATCAATCCCTATCGCGGCTGCGAACATGGCTGCGTCTACTGTTTTGCACGTCCCACCCATGCCTATATGGGTCTGTCGGCGGGGCTCGACTTCGAGGCGAAGCTCTTTGCCAAGCCGGATGCCGCCCGGCTTCTGGAACGCGAGATTTCCAAACCGGGTTATCAGCCGCGCACCATCGCCATCGGCACCAACACCGATCCCTACCAGCCCATCGAGAAGAAATACCGCATCATGCGCGAGATTCTCGAAGTGCTTGAGGCGCACGGACACCCGGTCGGCATCGTCACCAAGTCGGCGCTCGTCATGCGCGACATGGATATCCTCTCCCGGATGGCCGAACAGGGGCTGGCGAAGGTGGCGCTTTCCATCACGACGCTCGACCGCAAGCTTGCCCGCACCATGGAGCCGCGCGCGGCAACGCCCCCGCGACGTCTGGAGACCGTGCGGGCGCTGAGTGAAGCCGGCATCCCGACATCGGTGATGATGGGGCCTGTCATTCCCGGCATCACCGATTGCGAGATAGAACGCATCCTGGAATCGGCGGCCACTGCCGGCGCGCGCGAGGCGGGCTATATCATCCTGCGCCTGCCGCTCGAGGTCAGCCCCATTTTCAAGGAGTGGCTTCTGCGCCATGCACCCGACCGTTATCGCCACGTCCTGTCCCTGATCCGCTCCATGCGCGGCGGCAAGGATTACGACGCCGAATGGGGCAAGCGGATGAAGGGCACCGGCCCTTATGCCTGGCAGATCGGCCGGCGCTTCGAGATCGCGGCAAAGCGGCTCGGGCTCAACCAGGAAAAACGCAGGCTGAGAACGGACCTGTTCAGGCAGCCGCAGCCGGGAGGCGAACAGCTCATGCTGCTTTGACAGCGCCCTGCCCGATCCGCCTCCTGCTTCGGCATCGCAGATCGACGCATCGGAGCGGCACCCTGTTTCCGTAAAACGGCGCCGTTTCCGACAGCACACCCTTCCCGTCCGGCTTGCATCCCCGTAGCCGACGGAAGCTTCCCGGCCCATCCGCCCCCTCGTTGCCGGGAGGCCCTTGCGGAGAATCGGAAGCGATGCGAGCATCGCCGCATCATGGCTCGCACGCGTTCCGATTCTCCCACTCTTTTCGACCTGCCCGTTCGTCCCGACTTCCAGATGGAGGCCGGCCTTCTGCGCGAGGGGCTTGCTCCCGTGGCAGGGCTCGACGAGGCGGGACGCGGTCCGCTGGCAGGCCCTGTTGTCGCCGCCGCCGTCATTCTCGATGCAAACCGCCTTCCTGAGGGGCTGGACGATTCCAAGCGGCTTTCCGCCGAGGCGCGCGACAGGCTCTTCGAAGCCATCATCGAGATGGCCGTCAGCGTCTCCGTCGCGTCCCTTAGCGCTGCGAGCATCGACGGATCCGATATCCTGCGCGCCAGCCTTGAGGCCATGCGCCGCGCAGCGGCCGGGCTTTGCGTCACGCCGCTCTTTGCACTGGCCGATGGCCGCGATGTGCCGCCGGGGCTGTGCTGCCCGGCGCGTGCCGTGGTGAAGGGCGATCAGCGCAGCCAGTCCATCGCCGCTGCCTCCATCGTCGCCAAGGTGACGCGGGACCGCATGATGACGCGTGCGGGCGGTGTGACACCGGCCTACGGTTTCGAGGCGCATATGGGCTACGGCACCAAGCGCCACCGCTCCGCCATAACGGAGCATGGCGCGGTATCGCGCCTGCACCGGATGAGCTTCGCCCCGCTGCGCGATCTTGGACCGTCGCTACCCGCCTCAGAGAGGCGAAACACCGATCAGCCACTGGTGGAGGCCGGCGACAAACAGGCCATAGATCGCCAGTCCGCCTAGAACGGCAACCGCATCCCCCGTCCACCCGACAGGCTGCCTGACCTTGCCGCTGCCGGGCCGGTTCGCAGCCGAAATCCAGTCGATTGCCGCCCAGACGGCGAAGCCGCCGAAAAGCGCCAGATCCACCAGCGTTCCGTTCGCCATGAGATGAGCGAGGCCCCACAGAGCGGTCGCCAGCAGCATGGGATGGCCGACAGTCATACGAATTCGGCTCGGCACATAGGCGGCGATGAGCAGGGGAAAGACGGGCAGAAGGAGAACAAGCGCCAGATGGCGCAGCGATACAGGCGGTGCGTAAACCAGCGTCGGGTCCATACGCGCCAGGCCATAACCCCAGACAATCAGCACCAGCCCGACAAGCGAGACCCCGGTGTATGTGAGAAGCCACGCGCGTTCGCCATTGCTTGCCATCATCTGCGTGCGGAAGCCCGGCGCTACGATCCGTAAGGAATGGACCGCCAGGAAGAGGACAAGCCCGGTCACGAGCAACGACATGGGGGTCTCCGTTTGCATATCAATCTATAGTTAGATACTATAACTAAAATTAGAAGCTATAGCGATGCAAATGAAATCTGCAGCGAGAGTAGAAGTGCCAAGCCGAAAGGAGGCTCAACGCGCTGCCACCTTGCGCGAGATCCATACAATCGCGCGAGACCTGCTTGTTCATGACGGAAGCAGTGCGGTCACCATCAACGCGATCGCGCGCCAAATGGGCATGAGCGGCCCGGCTCTCTATCGCTATTATCCGAGCCAGGCGGCTCTGATTGAAGCACTGCGCGCGCAGTTTTTCGAGGAGTTGATCGCTTTCATGCGGGCGGCAGGCGAGCAGCCAGGGGCCGATACGCCGGGCCGTCGTCTGAATGCCATTTGCCGGGCGCTGCGCCATTGGGCGCTCGCGCATTCAGCCGAGTTCGGCTGGCTGTTCGCAGACCCCGTAGCTGCCAGTCGGGCTGCCGCACTTCCGCATGACGCGCATCAGGCATCCCCCGGTGCGTTTGGGCAGGTATTCCTCGAACAGGTCGCCGCAATCTGGCACACGCAAAGGTTTCCCATCCCGGACCTCGACGACATGCCGACCACGCAGGTCGAGCAGCTCATCGCGTTCAGCAGCCGTATCGACGGCCTTCTTCCGCCCGATGCGGCGCATATCTTTTTAAAATGCTGGATCAGGCTCTACGGTCATCTGTGCATGGAAGTCTTTCAGCAGGTCGCCTTTGCCTACACCGACATGGAGCCCTCCTTCGAGGAATGCCTGAGCGAGCTCTGTGCGCTGCTTGATGTGCCCTATGAGCCGCCGGTCTGAGGCCCAATAAAAAACGCCGCCGGAAACCGGCGGCGTTTCAAAATATCAAGCTTTCGAAAGCTCGTCAGTTCAACTTCGACTTCACGTCCTGAATCGATGCCTTGAAAAGCTCTCCGCCGGTCTTGGCGTCGACCTTGTCAGCCAGAATGCTGCGGGCCGCTTCAACGGCGAGATCCACGGCACTTGCGCGCACCTCGTTTACCGCGTCCTGCTCGGCCTGCACGATTTTTTGCTCGGCAAGGACCGTTCGGCGGGCGACATACTCGTCCGTCTTCTGCTTGGCTTCCTTAACGATAAGCTCGGCCTCGTGCTTGGCAGCGCTGACAATGTCCTGCGCTTCCTGCTCGGCTTCCTGCCGCTTGCGCTGATACTCGGCGAGCAGCTGCTGCGCGTCCTCACGCAGCTTGCGCGCCTCGTCCAGTTCGTTGCGGATGCGTTCGGCACGCCCGTCGAGCGCGCCGTTGATCATGCCGGGCACCTTGAAATAGGCAAGGACCCCCAGGAAGATGATCAGGGCAACAAACGCCCAGAATGTCGCGTCCATGGCCCTCTCCTATTGCTTCACGGACTTGACGGCGGCTTTCGCCGCAGTCTTGTCGAGCTGGCCGCCGACCAGTTCCTGGACGATGGACGCTGCCGTGTCCTCGGCAATCGTACCCACGTCCTTCATGGCCGTTTCCTTGATCGAGGCGATGCGCTTTTCGGCCTCATCGAGCTTGGCGTCGAGCTGCTTCTCGATCTCACGACGTTCCGCGTCCGCTTCCGCCTTGGCGGCGTCACGGGCTTCCTGGCCGATGACATTGGCCTTCTTGCGGGCGTCAGCCAGTTCCTGCTCATAGGCAGCAACAGCCTCGTCCGCCTCTTCCTTCATCCGCGCCGCCTGGTCGAGATCCTGCGCAATGCGGTCGCGCCGCACTTCCAGGATACCGCCGATGCGCGGCAGCACGACGCGCTTCAGGAACAGGTAGAACAGCCCGAAGGTAATCGCCAGCCACAGGATCTGCGATGGAAATGTGGACGAATCGAAAGGCGGGAAGCCGGCCTCGTGTGCGCCGTCAGACGCCACGCCGGTTTCCGAATGGGTCGCTTCCGCGGCGTCTTGCGCCGAGGCTGCGAATGCCGATGCCACAAACATTGTCTACCTCTTTTAAAACCGGCCGGACGCCCGAGAGCGGCCGGCCACGCACACGAAAGGCGCGCTTAGGTGAAGAGGAGGAGCAGGGCGATGAGCAGCGAGAAGATGCCGAGAGCTTCCGTAACGGCGAAGCCGAAGATCAGGCGGCCGAACTGGCCGTCTGCTGCCGACGGGTTGCGCAGGGCGCCCGAAAGATAGCTGCCGAAGATGTTGCCGAGGCCAAGTGCTGCACCGGCCATGCCGAAACAAGCGATACCGGCGCCGATGGCCTTTGCTGCTTCTACTTCCATTTTAAAACTCCTTGTGATCGCGGATTTGCGTGTTTTCTTCAGACTTGGCGGAAACCGCCGGTGAAACCTGTTTTCCTCTGACCGACCCTTGAGGCCAGTACGAAGCCAGACTTTTCAAACCTCTTGATCAGTGGCCCGGATGGACGGCATCGTTCAGATACATGCAGGTCAGAACGGCAAAGACGTAGGCCTGCATGAAGGCGACGAGGAACTCGAGACCGGTGATCGCCACGGTCATGATCAGCGGCAGAATGGCACCGGCCACACCGGCCGCGCCAAGCGCGCTCATGGAGGTGACGAAGCCGGCAAAAACCTTGAGCGTGATGTGTCCCGCCAGCATGTTTGCAAAGAGGCGGACCGAAAGGCTGACCGGACGCGACAGGAACGAGACAATCTCGATCAGCACCACCAGCGGCACGACGATGCCCGGCACGCCCTGCGGCACGAAAAGCCTGAGGAAGCCGAAACCGTGCTTCCAGAAACCATAGACGACAACCGTTCCGATCACCAGAAGCGCGAGCGCGAAGGTGACGATGATGTGGCTGGTCACTGTAAAGAAGTAAGGGAAGAGACCGAGCAGGTTGGCCATCAGGACGAACATGAAGATCGAGAACACGAACGGGAAGAACCGCATCCCGTGCGAGCCCGCCGAATCTCTCAGCATGGAAGCCACAAACTCGTAGCTCATCTCCGAGATCGACTGCAGGCGGCCAGGCACCAGGCCACGGCTCGACGTCGTCAGGAACAGAAAAGCCCCGGCGGCGACCACCGTCGCAACCATGAAGGCGGACGAGTTCGTAAAGGAGAAATCCAGTCCGCCGACCTCAATGGGAATCCACTTGGAGATCTGGAACTGATGGATCGGATCGTTGGCCACCTGGCCCCCCTCACTTCTGGTCTGGCGCCCGGGCGCCGTTCACTTCTTCTCAGGATCCCGCCCGTCATCCGATGAGCGGATCCCAAATTCAGCAACAAGTCCCGCCGAACGCAGGACATTGAGAACACCTGCCCCAAAACCGAGGAGCAGGAAAATGATCAGTCCCCAGGGAGACGTACCGGCAAAATGGTCGATGAACCATCCAAGAGCAGCGCCGACACCCACGCCGGCAATAAACTCGCTGGACAGTCTGAGCGCCTGCGCGGCACCCGCCATATCGCCCTTCGTCTTCCCCTCACCGCCGTCCTGCTTCGCCGGTCGTCTTTCCGCGAGAGCCTTCTCCAGATCGGCGCGCCGGCGCTCCAGGTCGTCCGGCTGATCCTTGTCGGCCACCGCAATCTCCGTACCGGGTTTGCTGGTCAGCGGCTATCCGCTTGAAAGTCGCGCGCAACATAGTGAGCGCCCACGCCCCAGTCAAGCCGCTGTCGACGCCATTCACAAAGACGAAAATACGTTAAAAAACAACTGTATAAGAAGATGCGACAATGCGCGCAGCGGCAAATGGCACGATGAAAACGGGAATCGCGGCAGGTCCTGCCGCTTTTCAACCCGTCAATTGGGCGATTTCGCCGCCCCCGTCAGTTCCAGCCACCGCCATAGGTGCGGTAGAAAATGTGCTGGCCGATCTTCTTCATGCGCTGCATGGCGCCGGCCCAGCGCGGATGCACATAGGTCGCATGATAGTGCGTGGAGGAGCCTACTTCGGGCAGCCAGATCTTGCCGGCGGTCGTGGCCATCGCCACTTCCTGCGCGGTCTTGAAGTGGCCCGGGCTCTTCACACGGTCGCGGATTCCGTCACAGGCGAATGAAAACTGGCAGCGATTCCGCCACTTCTCGTTCTGGTAGACGACGCCGCAGATGGTGTTCGGATAGGTGGGATTGCGTACGCGGTTCAGGATCACCTGCGCCACGGCGGCCTGCCCCTTCACGGATTCGCCCCGCGCTTCGAAATAGATGCCGGCGGCAAGGCACTGCTGCTCCCTGTCGGAGAAAACCGCCTCCGGAAGCGGCTCGCGCGCCCAGGGGTGATCCTTTGCGCCGACCGGCGGAATGAAACGGCCACCCGCCGGGTCTTCCTCTCGCAGAATGCTTGCGAACGGCGAGGCCTTTGCATAATCGGGCTTCTGCGGCGCATAGGCCGTTGCAAGAATGTCCGGCTGATCATTGTTGACGAGTTCGGCAATCGCGCGCGGCAGGGCCGGATCGGCCTTCCTGTCCTTTTTCATGTAGAAAGCGGACGCGATACGCACCTCCTCACCCTTGATGTCGGGATCGACAAAGGCCATCAGCTTCTGGTCGGGCTTCGGTTTTTCGAGAAGAAAGCTTGTCTTTTCAAAGATTGTGCCGGCTTCAAAGAGTTTCGGTGGCTGCACGGGCACGACCTGCACGAGACGCCCGGTCTTCTCTGCACGGTTGATGCGGTCTTCGTCCGGCGTGGTTCCGGTGAACCCTTTCTTGCCGCGAAAGGCGATCTTGCCGATGCCGGGTGCAGCGATTCCGGAACCGGAAATGCTGCCTGTCTTCAGGTCGCCATCAACAAATGGCATCTCTGCCTGGTGGATCGAACCGGCGACCGATTTCTCCACGAAAGCCGCCCAGCGCGGCCCGGTGCCTTCTTCTCCTGAGACGAGCCCGGCCATGTCCTGATGCGCGACAATGCCCGGAAATCCGATCCAGAACCCCAGCGCCACCAAAGCTAGTGCCAGAAAGGAACGCGATTCATCAACCGCCTTGCGCGGTACTCTTCCACTCCGACGAAGCACCCACACTCTCCGCTACGCAACTCAACCCAATTTCCAAAACCATATTTGGTTAACCTTGATTACTGGTTAACGGGCCATCCAAAGGGCCCATCTGACGGCCAGGACAAAGCAAAACGGGCCCTGCAATGCAAAGCCCGTCACGCTCACGATGGAAATCCGGATACCGCGCCGTCAGCGGCGTTTCTTGGCTCGCCCCGCATAGGGATTGTCCGAGGTGCGCAGCGCCACGCGGATCGGCACGCCGTAGAGATTGAACGTCTCGCGCAGGCCGTTCATGAGATAGCGTACATAGGATTGCGGCATCGCCTCGGGCCGGGAGCAGGAGACCACAAAGCCCGGCGGGCGCGTCTTGATCTGCGTTATGTACTTGACCTTGAGCCGGCGTCCGGCCACGGCCGGCGGCGGATGCTGCCCCGTCGCGCCTTCCAGCCACCGGTTGAGACGGCCGGTTGAGATGCGGCTGTTCCAGGTGCGATGGGTCTTTTCCACCGCTTCCATAAGCTTGTCGAAGCCGCGCCCGGTCTCCGCAGAAATTGGAACGGCCTGCAGCCCGCGCACCTGTGGCAGAAGCCGCGCCGTCTTCTCATGCAGTTCGGCGAGCGTTTCCTGCCGGTCCTCGATCAGATCCCATTTGTTGAAGGCGATGACCGGCGCCCTGCCCTCGCGGATGATCAGATCGGCGATCTGCAGGTCCTGTTTCTCGAACGGGATGGTCGCGTCGAAGACCACGATCACCACTTCGGCAAAACGCACCGCGCGCAGCCCGTCGGATACGGAAAGTTTTTCCAGCTTTTCCTGCACGCGCGCCTTGCGGCGCATGCCGGCCGTGTCGAACAGCTTGATCTTGCGGCCACGCCACTGCCAGTCGACGGAAATCGAATCGCGCGTGATGCCGGCTTCGGGGCCCGTCAGCATGCGTTCCTCGCCGAGAAGCGCGTTGATCAGCGTCGACTTGCCGACATTGGGACGCCCTACAATGGCGATCCGCAACGGTCTGGACGAATCGTAAACCGCCTCTTCTTCCGAATCGGGCTCGATGTCCTCGCCGACAGTGATTTCATCCGTCGTGAGAACGGCCTCTTCCGGCTCTTCCGCCAGTGCCCGGTCCTCGCCGAGCGCCTCGACGATGGCGTCACGCAGGTCGGACATGCCGAGACCGTGTTCCGCCGAAACCTCGACCGGATCGCCCAGCCCCAGTTCCCATGCGTCAAGAACCCCGCTGCGGGCGGCATTCACGTCCATCTTGTTGGCGACGAGGACGACCGGCTTGCCGCTGCGGCGCAGAAGATTGGCGAAGGTCGCATCGTCAGGCATCACACCGGCGCGGGCATCGATCATGAAAAGCGCAATGTCGGCCTCGTCGATCGCCTGCTCCGTCTGGGCGCGCATGCGGCCTTCCAGCGTCGGTGCGGCGGCGCTTTCCAGACCGGCCGTGTCGATCACCTCGAATTTGAGGTCCTGAAGGCGGGCAGGATGCGAGCGGCGGTCGCGCGTCACGCCCGGCGTGTCATCGACAATGGCCAAGCGTCGGCCGGCAAGCCGGTTGAACAGGGTCGATTTGCCGACATTCGGCCGGCCGATGATTGCAAGCTTGAAGGCCATGGCGGCTTACCGGTTCCGGCTATTCGGCCGGGCTCGAGCCGAGAATCAGCTCGATCATCATTTCGGCACGCTGGCGCGTGTTGCGGGGTGCCTCGGCATCGCCGGAAATCTGCTGGAAGAGCTGCAGCGCGTCGTCACGCCTTCCCTCTTTCCATGCGGAGAGCCCGAGCGCTTCGCGCGCAGTGTGGCGCAGCGCGTTGCCGTCAGCCGTCAGCGTTTCAACCCGCGCGGAGACGTCCGTATAGGAACCGTGATCCACCAGCAGAAGCCCGGAGCGCAGGCGGGCGATGTCGGCGATCACATCGGTCACGGACCTGTCCGCGGCAATCGCATCGAAGGCAGCGACAGCCCCTTCGGTATCGCCATCGGCGGCCAGAACCGTGGCAGCGCGCATGCGCGCCAGAAGCGGATAGGAGCCGTAACCGCCCTCTTCCAGTTCCTTGAACGCGGCCAGCGCTTCGTCGTTCTCGCCCTGGCGGGCCAGTTCCAGTGCCTGGGAAAAGGCATCGCCCGAGGCGTTTGCGCGCGAGGAGGTCCAGCGCTCATAGCCGACATAGCCTGCGGTCGCGACCACGAGCAGCACGGCGGCACCAATAGCAATGGGCCCGAAACGACGCCAAAGAGATTTGAACTGATCCTGGCGGAGCTCTTCGTTGACTTCGCGAATGAAACTGTCGTCGGACATATGCGACCCATGTCTGGCGGGAATTTCCCGCGCTTTTCCGGTTCCGGGCTTTTTAGACTAAATTTGCCGCCATGGAAGGGGGGGCCGCCATTTCGTCCCGATTCTGTTGATTTGAAGTCAACATCAGCCGCAGCGCAACGGTGCTGCTTTCCAAACTCGGCCATATTTGGGCGGTAACGCTGCCCGCTTCGATTTGCATACTGGATTGCCCGATGATGCTCAAATTTCTCTGCGCCGGCGCGACCGCGCTGGCGTTGACAGGTTCCTGTTTTGCCGGCGACGCCGCGAAAGCGCAGAAGCCGCAATATGTGATCATTTCCTTCGATGGGGCCCTGCACCTGGAACAGTGGGAGCGCAGTCGCGCGCTCGGCCAGAAGACCGGTGCCCGCTTCACCTATTTTCTGTCCTGCGTTTATCTGCTCTCGCCCGAAACGCGCAAAGCCTACGAGGCCCCCGGCATGCCGCGCGGGCGCTCGAATGTGGGAAGCGGCTATTCACGCGAGGATGTCGAGGGCCGGCTCGGCCAGATCTGGACCGCCCGTTCCGAAGGACACGAAGTGGCAAGCCATGGCTGTGGGCATTTCGACGGGAAGAACTGGAGCACCGACGACTGGGCGCAGGAATTCGACCAGTTCACGACGATTGTCGCCGATGCGTGGAAACTGAACGGGATCGATGGAGAACCCCGGGGCTGGCAGGATTTCGCGCGCAGGGAAATTCGCGGTTTCAGGGCACCGTATCTGTCCACAAACAAGGGGCTTTTCAAGACACTCGAGAAAGCGGGCTTCGCCTATGACGCGAGCACCGTTTCACGCGGCCCTGTCCTGCCCAGAACACGCAATGGCGTCGCGCATTTCTCGCTTCCGCTGATACCGGAGGGACCGCGCGACAGACAGATCATCGCCATGGACTACAATCTCTATGTGCGCCATTCCGGCGGCAAGGAGAAGCCGGAGGCTGCTGCCTCCTTTGAGCAGCGAACCTATGATGCCTTCATGGCCACCTTCGAGAAAGAGTATGCCGGACGTCGCACACCCTTCCAGCTCGGCTTTCATTTTACCCTGATGAACGATGGCGCCTACTGGAACGCGCTGGAGCGTTTCGCAGAAGACGTCTGTATCATGGAAGATGTGAAATGCGTGAGCTATCGCGACTACCTGGCAGCGGTCTCCAAAGCCGGCACACCCGCTCAGGGCGGAACCTGACTGAATCAAAGAGCCCCGGCAGGTCCATGCCGGGGCCCTTTGTACGTTCAGATGGACGCACGGCGATCTAGAGCATCGGACCGAAAAGTGGAAACCGGTTTTCGGTTTATTCCGATGCTCCATCAATCGTCTAGATCGTCCTTTGTGCGTCCGGATGGACGCACGGCGATCTAGTTCCCGCTTGCCCTTTCATGCCGCAGCGCCTTGAAGGTGGCGTAGAGCATGACCATCAGAAGGATGGCGAACGGGAAGCCCGTTGCAATCGCACCGGCCTGAAGCGCGGCCAGCCCGCCACCGAGCAGAAGCACGATCGCGACCAGGCCCTCGAAAAGCGCCCAGAAGACACGCTGCGCCACCGGAGCATCGATCTTGCCGCCGGCGGTGATCGTGTCGATCACCAGCGAACCGGAATCCGACGACGTCACGAAGAAGACAACCACCAGAATGATGCCGATCAGTGAGCTGATACCGGCCAGCGGCAGATCAGCCAGCATCGCGAACAGCGAAAGTTCCGGTACATAATCCACCACCGTCTGCTGAACGCCCGTATAGCCTTCCGCAAGGAACTGGTTCATCGCCGTGCCGCCGAACGTGGTCATCCAGAGGATCGAAACCAGTGTCGGAATGATGAGTACGCAGACGATGAACTCACGCACCGTGCGCCCCTTCGAAACGCGGGCGATGAACATGCCCACGAAGGGCGACCAGGAAATCCACCACGCCCAGTAGAACGTGGTCCAGCCATGCATGAAGCCTGTGTCTTCACGACCGATCCAGTTCGACAGTTCGGGCAGCTCCTTCACATAGGACCATGTGTTGGAGAAAAAGCCGGTGATGATCGCCAGTGTCGGGCCAAAGATAATGACGAACAGCAGAAGAAGGATGGCGAGCACCATGTTGATCTCGGAAAGGCGCTTCACGCCGGCATCCAGCCCCGCCACCACGGAAACCAGTGCTACACAGGTGATGCCCATGATGAGCAGAACCTTGATCGTGTCCGTGTTCGGAACACCATAAAGCTCGTTCAACCCGGCAAGGGCCTGCGAGGCGCCAAAGCCGAGGGAAGTTGCAAGACCAAAGAGCGTTGCGAAGACGGCCATAATGTCGATCAAGTGACCGGGCCAGCCGCGCACCCGTTCGCCCAGAATCGGGTAGAACGCCGAACGGATGGATAGCGGCAGCCCCTTGTTGTAGGCGGCAAGCGACAGCGAAAGTGCCAGAACGGCATAAATCGCCCAGGGATGCAGCCCCCAATGGAAGATGGTCGCCGCCATGCCCATTTCACGGGCTGCCGGCACCGCGCTCGCGACGAGCTCGCCATCGGCAAGCGGCGCCTCGAGGCCGAGCGGCGGGTTGTTGAAATGATACATTGGTTCGAGAACGCCGAAGAACATCAGACCGATGCCCATGCCAGCGGCGAAGAGCATGGCAAACCAGCCGGAATAGGAATATTCGGGCACCGCATCCTTGCCGCCCAGCCGAACCTTGCCAAGGGGGGTCAGCGCGACCACGATGCAGAACAGCACAAACAGATTGGCCGACAGCATGAACACCCAGTCGAAGGTCGAGGTCAGCCAGACCCGAAGACCGCCCAGAACGTCGCCCGCTGCATCGCGAAAAATCAGTGTCACGATCACGAAAGCGACAATCAGCACGGCGGAAACGAAGAAAACGGGGTTATGAACGTCGAGACCAAGCAGACGAATATTGTCCTGCCCCGGTTCAAGCCCGTGGTCCTCCTCAATGATTTCATTTGACATGTCTCACTCCATTTCTGTCCGAGAGCTGGAAGCGAACGACAGAATGGCCACCCGTCCCCGGAACACTCCTCCACACATTGAAGGGTGGCCCAAAAACGCCATCGCACATTGTCTGTATGCGACTTCGACCGTGTGGATTGAGACCAGGGTCGGGCAAATAGAAGGCAGATGGAACCCCATCAAGCCAAATTTCTGCCCAGAAAAAGCCAAAATCTGCACTTCGCGATGAAATTCGCGTTGATTTCAGTGGTCTAACTCACACAAGAAGACGAGAAATAGACACAAACTGCGCTTGTCTAACGGAGTTTTGCCGGATTTCATGTCCATGCTATATCGCTATAGGGACATCATTATTCGGACGGCTACAGACGGAACCAAATCAGTGTCTGCGGCTTATGAACAAGGAACCAATTGGAGAGGATCCATGAAAAAGTCACTTCTTCTCGTACCAGCACTGCTTCTCGGTGTCGCGGCCTGCACACCCACCGAGCAGGGCGCTGCTTTCGGTGGCGCCAGCGGCGCGGCCATCGGCGCGCTCGCCTCGGGCAACAAGGTTGAGGGTGCCATCATCGGCGGCGCCATCGGCACCGTGGCCGGCGCCCTCGTCGGTCGCGCATCAGAAAACAGCAACCGCTGCATCTACCGCGACGAATACGGCCGTCGCTACGAGGCACGCTGCCCGCGCGGTTACTGATCGCCCGGCAGCGCAGGCCGCGCTGCCCGACGTCACAAAACATGGCGAAGGCCGGGATGTATCCGCATCCCGGCCTTTCTCATGCCTGCATCCCGATCGAGCCGGCCAGCCACCTCATCCTGGTCGGCGAGCCGCGCCACAATGGCACCGCCTCCCCGACCTCTCGCGTCTTCCCGCTCCCCCGATCTCCCGCTCCCCGAGCCTGCCCCTTCTTCCCGACGGTGAATTGACTTTTGTCAATCGCCGTGAATAATGTCGAAAGGAGGCGCGGAATGGCTTATCGTCCTGCAGAGCAGATCATACACAAGGCCGCCTGGCTTTATTATACGCATGGCCTGCGTCAGGACGAAGTCGCGCGGCGGCTGAACATTTCGCGCGCGTCGGTGGCGCTTTACCTGCGCAAGGCGCGCGAGGCCGGCATCGTCAACATCTCCACCTCCACGCATCTTTTCAGTGGCGAGCGCCTTGCGCGCCAGATGGAGGATGCCTTTGATCTGGAGACCGTTTGGCTCGTGGGTGAGGATTCTCTCTCGCCCTCGCCTGCCGCCGAAATCCCGACCCTGGCTGCCAATGTCTTTCTCGAAATGGTCGAGAATGGCGATCGCGTCTGCGTGGCGTGGGGACGCACCGTCTACGACATCGCCGACGCGATGAGCTATGCCGACCGCGAGGGGGTCACGGTCGTGGAAATGTGCGGCAATCTCGGCTCGCCCTATGCCTATCGCCCCGACCAGTGCACGATGGAAATCGCCCGGCGGCTGAACGCCAAGGGTCTGAACTTCTATGCGCCTCTCGTGCTCCGCACCGAGGAACTCGCGCGCGCCCTGCGCGAAGAGCCCGTCATCCGCGAGCAGCTCGACGGCATCGGCGCATGCGATCTGGCGCTGTTCACGGTCGGCGCGCTCGATACCGACAGCCATGTCATCAAATGCGGTGCTCTCAGCGTGGCCGAGCTTGAGCGACTGAAAGCGATGGGCGCGACCGGCGTCATCGCCGGGCAGATCATCACCGCCGACGGCACGCTGCTCGACTGCGACTACAACCGGCGCATGATCTCGGGCGATTTCGACGCCATCCGCGCCATACCGAAGCGCCTGATGGTGGTTCAGGAAGACGAGAAGTTCGAGCCCCTGCAGGCCGCCATCGCCGGCCGTTTCTTCACCCATCTGGTGACCACGTCATCCATGGCGACGAAGCTTCTGAAGCATCACATCGCCAGTGAACCCACGCCGGCCTGATCCACGCCGGCAAGCGCAACCCTTCAAGACACGTACAGGACAGACATGCAGAACCTCTGGAAAGACAGCGAAGCCGAAAAGCTCGTCGAGCACTACGCCGCAAAGGGCGTCGACCGCGATCTGGCGCTGCGCGTCTATACGACCCGACTTCTGGGCGGCGAGCCGCGCCTTGTCCTGCATGGCGGCGGCAACACCTCGCTGAAAAGCAAAGCCACCGACATTCTGGGCCGCGAGTATGATGTTCTGTGCGTCAAGGGCAGCGGCTGGGACATGGGCGTGATCGAGCCGCAGGGCCTGCCTGCCGTCAAGATGGACGCGCTCCTTGCCGCCCGCAAGCTCGATGCCCTGGCTGATGAAGACATGGTCGCCATGCAGCGCGCCAACCTCATCGATCCGGGCTCTCCGAACCCGTCCATCGAGACCCTTCTGCACGCCTTCCTCCCGCACAAATTCGTCGACCACACCCACTCGACCGCCATCCTCGCGCTGGTCGATCAGAAGGATTCCGAAGCGCTCTGCAAAAAGGTCTTCGGCGACCGGCTCGGCTTCGTGCCCTACATCAAGCCGGGCTTCGACCTCGCCAAGGAAGCAGCCGACATCTACGACAAGTACCCGTCCGTCGAAGGCCTGATCCTCGACAAGCACGGCATCTTCACCTTCGCCGAAGACGCGAAGACCGCCTACGATCTCATGATCGAGTTCGTTACCATGGCCGAGGATTACGTCGCCAAGCACGGCAAGGCTCCCTTCAAGCCGGTGGCGCTTCCCAAGGAACTCGCCACGCCGTCCGAGATCATGCCCTATCTGCGCGGCGCGATCGCCATTGACGAGGGCGAGGGCAAATATGGCCGCATGGTCTGCGACTTCCGCACCTCACCGAAAATCCTCGATTATGTGAACGCCGACACGGCCGAAGAGCTCGCCACACACGGCGTCTCGACGCCGGACCTTTCGATCCGCATCAAGACCGGCCCCATGGTTCTGCCCGCACCGGAGGCTGGCAAGCTCGATGACTATGGCAAGGTGATCCGCGAAAAGGTCGCCGAGTTCTCGGCCCGCTACAAGGACTATTTCGAGACCAACAACGCTGCCGACGATGTCGAGCGCACCATGCTCGACACCATGCCGCGCCTGACACTGGTGCGCGGTCTCGGCCTCATCGGCCATGGCCGCAGCATGAAGGAGGCGAAGATCGCCGCCGATGTGGGCGAGATGCT
The DNA here is from genome assembly GCF_056431025.1 of Nitratireductor lacus. Classification (NCBI taxonomy): domain Bacteria; kingdom Pseudomonadati; phylum Pseudomonadota; class Alphaproteobacteria; order Hyphomicrobiales; family Phyllobacteriaceae; genus Nitratireductor; species Nitratireductor lacus. The sequence goes on from NZ_JBWKMB010000011.1 coordinate 66,341, forward strand.
GGTGGAAGCGGTCACCGGTGCCGAGGCCATCGGCTCCTTCCACCCGCTGGCGCTGTCTGACCTCTTCGAGCTGGAATACTGGTCGCTTGAGCAGGCCAAGCTCGCCTCCAACAAGCCCAAGCCGCTTTCCGGCCAGGTCACGCTGGTCACCGGCGGCGCGGGCGCCATCGGTGCCGCCACGGCAAAACTTTTCGCATCGCAGGGTTCCCATGTGGTCGTCGTCGACATGCATGCCGACAAGGCCGAAGAGATCGCGAAATCAATCGGCAATGCCGCCATCGGCATCGGTGCCGACGTGACCGACGCCACCGCCGTTCGCGCCGCCTTCGACAAGGCGCGCGATGTGTTCGGCGGTGTCGACATCGTCGTTTCCAATGCGGGTGCCGCATGGGAAGGCAAGATCGGCGATCTGGAAGACGCCACGCTGCGCCAGAGCTTTGAGCTCAACTTCTTCGCCCATCAGAGTGTGGCGCAGAATGCGGTGCGCCTCTTCAAACAGCAGGGCACGGGCGGCGTGCTGCTCTTCAACGCCTCCAAGCAGGCGGTCAATCCGGGTGCGAATTTCGGCGCCTATGGCCTGCCCAAGGCGGCAACGCTGTTCCTCTCGCGCCAATATGCTCTGGACTACGGCTCCATCGGCGTGCGCTCCAACGCCGTCAACGCCGACCGCATCCGCTCGGGCCTCCTGACCAACGAGATGATCGCCAACCGCTCCACCGCGCGCGGCGTCTCGGAGAAGGATTATATGGGCGGCAATCTTCTCGGCCTCGAGGTCCGCGCCGAGGACGTGGCGCAGGCCTTCCTGAACCACGCCCTTGCCGAACGCACCACCGCCGACGTCACCACCGTCGACGGCGGCAATATCGCGGCAGCACTGCGCTGATATAGAGAAACCCGGCAGGCCCCTCATCCGCCTGCCGGCACCTTCTCCCCGTGAACGGGGAGAAGGAGGAAGCTTCGATTTTCACTCCTTCAAGTGCAACGTTGAAACAGCTCCACCACCCTCTCCGCACTTTCCTTCTCCCCGCCAGCGGGGAGAAGGTGCCGGCAGGCGGATGAGGGGCGAGCGCCAACACTGCAAAGATCGCCCCTCCATTCCGCCCTCGCCCTTCGACAAGCTCAGGATGAGGGCTCTCGTTGCCACGTCACCACGAGCCACGTTCCCCCATCAAGCCGCACCCCGTTTCCCTGCCCTTTCCCTCATCCTGAGCTTGTCGAAGGGCCGAGGGAAAGGGCACGCACCATCATCTCCGCGCAAAACAAAAAGGGGCGACCCGAAAGCCGCCCTCACCGATCCATTCTCGCACGACATTGGGCCCGCGCAACATCCCACCCACCCTGCCGTAAGAGCGCTGACGTACGAGCATTGACCATGCCGGCATGGCCCCTCGGGTCGGGGCCCGAGGGTGACGAAAAGCAGAAGCAGCGGCGTCAATCTCGAACGCCGACGATTTGCATCGCCCCCACCCCCAATTCGTCATACCCGGCCCCCGAGCCGGGTATCCATGCCTGAACGGCAAAACAAAAAGGGCGACCCGAAAGCCGCCCTCGTCGATCCATTCTAGCGCTGCCTCAGTCGCGCGCAGGCAGCGGCATCCAGTCCGGCACCGCCACATCGGCATGGGCAAACTGCGGCATCTTCGCCGAGAGGTCGTCCATGTTTTTGATGTCGCCATCGTTCAGCGCCTGCTGGGTGATCAGCGTCGGCGGGACGATCACGCTCTTGCCCGGCTCCTCGCCGGCCAGAAGCATGGCGAGCGCGCGCACCGAAACCTCGCCCACAACGGCGGGGTTGGTGGCAGCCGTCGCAACCCAGGCGCTACCCGGCTCGCGCATGGCCGAAATGTCAGCCGTCGAAACATCCGCCGAATAGATCTTGATGCTGTCGGAAAGACCCGCCTCGTCCACGGCGATCTTCACGCCCTTGGCGAATTCGTCATAGGGCGCGAACATGACCTGAATGTCCGGGTTCGCCGTCACCACCGAGCGCGCCTGATTGGCGACCGAATTGGCGATGGGATTGTCGAGCGTGCCGAACTGCGCCACTTCCTCGATGCCCGAATATTTCTCCTTGAACTCGCGCCAGGTCTCGTCGCGGCGGTCGAGCGGCGCGATGCCGGCCACATAGACATAGCCCGCCTTCCACGCTTCGCCATTGTCGGCAACGGCCTGCTCCAGCGCCAGACGCGCCAGATCCCGGTCGGACTGTTCGATCTGCGGGATCGCGTCATTCTCGACATTCACGTCGAAGGCCACGACCTTGATGCCCGCATCGACGGCGCGCTGGGCGGCTTCCTTCATGGATTCTGTCAGGCCGTGCTGGATGATGATGCCATCAACACCAAGCGCAATCGCCTGATCCACCATGTCGGCCTGAAGGGCTGCGTCCTGCCGGCTGTCGAGCACGCGCAGGTTCACACCCAGCGCCTCAGCCTGCTTTTCCACGCCCGAAAGATAGGCCTGGAAGAAGTCGCCCGTGGAAAGATAGCGCACCAGCGCAATCTCCACATCGCCCGGATTGTCGAATGGCGCGGGCTTGTCCTGCGCGCCGGCGGCTGCCGGCAGAAGCATGGTCGCGCCGGCCAGCGCCACGGCCATCTTGCCCAGAAGTCTGCGTGAAATTTCCATACTCTTTCTCCTCCACTGCCTGTTTTCTCTTGAACGGGCGCTACCGGGCATTCCTCCCAAGCAGCGCAAAGGTAAAGATCAGAGCGATGACGAGCACCGCGCCCTTGACGAAATCCTGTGTGTAATACGGCACGTTCATCATGGTCAGCCCCTGCAGGAGCACACCGACAAAAAGCGCCCCGATCGCCGTACCGAATGCGTTCGGTTTGGCAGCGCCCAGCACCGCAAAACCGATCAGCGCCGCCGCCACCGCATCCAGAAGCAGATTGTTGCCCGATGCGATGTCGCCGCGCCCCAGGCGCGCTGCCAGAAGAATGCCGCCGATGGAAGCAAACACGCCCGAGATCACATAGGCCCAGATACGATAGGCCTTGACCGGAGCACCGGCAAACTCAGCAGCCCGCGCATTGGACCCCACCGCATACATCATGCGGCCAAACCGCGTGTATTCGAGGAAGAACCAGATCAGGATGGCAAGCACGATCAGCACCACCACCGAGGCCGGCACAAGGTTCTCTATGAAAAGATCGAACCGATGTCGCCCGAGCGCCAGAAAGGCCTGGCTGAACGTACCCTCGGCCGTCGACCCGTCTGGCAGCGTCATGCCGGTGGCGATGGAGCGTCCTTCGGTCGGGATGCGCTGCAGGCCGATCAGAAGGAACATCATGCCGAGCGTCGCCAGAAGATCGGGCACGCGCATGTAGCAGATGATCAATCCATTGATCAGCCCGACCAGCGCGCCGATGGCGAGGCACACCAGAACCGCCACCAGCGCGTTTTGCTCCAGCACCACCATCACATAGGCCGCCGCCATCATGGAGCTTGTGGCGATGGAGCCGATGGAAAGGTCGAAACCGCCCACCACCAGCGTCGCCGTCACGCCGAGCGCCAGAATGCCGGTGATCGAAACGGATTGCAGGATGAAGACCGCCGCCTGCGGCGAGGTGAAGCCGCGCGTCGCAAGCGAGAAGAAGATGATCAGCCCCACCAAGAGGCTGAGAAAGCCATAGCGGATCGCCAGCTCACGCAGCGAGCGGCCGTCTTTCGGCTGCGCCAGCGCCTCAGCCGGGGTTTCAACCGGGGTCTTGTCCGCCGTACGGCTGTCCATTCTCTAAATGCTCCCTGCGGGTTCCAGACGCTGGCCGGCAACTTCGGCCAGCAGCCGGTCCATATCCACGTCGGCATTGCGATGCTCGCCGACAATCGTGTTTTCGGACATGACGAGAATACGGTCCGCCGTCTCCAGCGCCTCGTCCAGTTCGGTCAGAAAGACCAGTGTTGCGCGGTCGCCCGCACTTTCGCGCAGCTTGGCCGCAATGTCATGGCGCGCGGCAATGTCCACGCCCTGAAACGGCTCGTCGAGGATGAGCAACCGCGAGGGCTGCGTCAGCCAGCGCGCCACGGTCACCTTCTGCTGGTTGCCGCCCGAAAGCGTCGCCAGATCGTCGCGCTCGGAGCGGCAGACGATCTTGAGGTCCGCAATCTGCTCGCGCGCGGTCTGCCGCTCGGCCCGCCGCCGCGTCACGCTCATGTTCGAGAAGCGCGGCAGAAACGGCAGGCTCATATTCTCATAGATGTTGAATTCCGGCACGATGCCGGTGGAGGCGCGGTCCTTGGCGACAAGGAACACGCCGTCCCTGATCGCGCTGGCCGGCGTCCTGGGCGCATAGGCCCTGCCATCGAGCTGCATGGAGCCGGCAAGCGGCGCATGAATGCCGAACAGCGTTTCGGCAAGCCGCGTCTTGCCGACACCCACAAGCCCCGTTACCGCCACCACCTCGCCCGCGCCCAGTTCCATGGAAAGCGGTTTTGCGCCCGGTGCGATGCGCAGATCGCGGACCGAGAAAACCGACGCGCCGGCAGCGCGCGCATCGATGCTGTGAAGGCCGAGATTCTGCCCCAGCATGGCATTGACCGCGCCTTCATAGTCGAGCGGCTTCTCGTCGAACTGCCCGACGATTGCCCCGTCGCGCAGGCTGACAATCCGGTCGGCCAGACGGCGAATGTCCGACATGCGGTGTGAAATGTAGAGAATGGCGACGCCGCGCGCCCGAAGCCGCTCGATCAGCGCAAAGAGCCGTTCTGCCTCATTGCTTGAAAGCGAAGAGGTGGGCTCGTCGAGGATCATCACCTGGGGTTCATGCGCCATGGCGCGCGCAATGGCCACCATCTGGCGGTCGGCGAGCGGCAGGTCGGTCACCTCGGCGCTGAGATCGATCCCGAGTCCCATGCGCTCGGCCACCTCGCGCGCCTCGCGCCGCACCTTTCGTGGATTGAAGAAGAAGCCGCTGCCCGCGCCATTCAGCCGGTCGAGCACCAGATTGCTGGCGACGTCGAGCGCGCCCACCACACCGTCATTGATGTTCTGATGCACCGTCACCACGCCGGCGCGCATCGCTTCTGCCGGGGTGGCAGGAGAGAAAGGCTTGTCGCCCAGCATCATCACACCACGGTCGGCGCGGTGAACGCCGCTCATGATCTTGACGAGCGTCGACTTGCCGGCGCCGTTGGCGCCCATCAGAACCGTTACCTCGCCAGCGCGCAGGTCGAGCCCCACTCCACGCAACACAGCGTTGGGTCCGAATGCCTTGGTCAGGCCGGCAATACGAAAAACGGCGGTGTCGCCCATGCTCTCCTCCCAATATGACGCTATCAGATAACAAGCATTTGTCAACACGATTGACAAATGACAGAGCATTGGTAGCGTGGCATCAGAATTGACGACGCTGGCACCATGGCCATCGTCCTTCTCCCCGCACGCGGGGAGAAGGTGCCGGCAGGCGGATGAGGGGCAAACGTCGCGCGCTCGCGTGCGAAAGGGAGGAGACGGAGAGATGAAAGAGAACGCCTTCGAGGCTTTGACGGTGGAAACCCTGTCGGATCGCCTTGGCAGCATCCCCGAGATTGCGGACCGTCTCGGGGGCACGCCCGCCGCTTGGAAAGTCCGCGAAGTGGGCGACGGCAATCTCAATCTCGTCTTCATCGTGGAAGGTGAGGCGCAAACGCTCATCATCAAGCAGGCATTGCCCTATGTGCGGCTCGTCGGCGACAGCTGGCCCCTGCCCCTGAAGCGCTCCTTTTTCGAATATCACGCGCTGACACGTCAGGAGCAGCGAGCCCCCGGCACCGTGCCTGCCGTCCATTACTTCGATGAGACTCAGGCCCTGATTGCCATGGAGTTTCTGTCCCCGCACATCATTCTTCGCCGCGCTCTCATCGAGGGGCAGGAACTGCCGAAGATCGGCAGGGACCTCGGCCTTTTCATGGCCCGAACCCTCTTCCGAGGGTCCGACCTTTCCATGAAGGCGGCAGACCGCAAGGCCGATCTCGCCCTCTTCGCCGACAATGTCGACCTTTGCGACATCACCGAAAATCTCGTCTTTTCCGATCCCTATTTCGAAGCGCCGATGAACCGGCACACGCCCGGTCTCGACGCGCTGGTGAAGGAACTGCGTTCAGACCGCGATCTGAAGGTCGCCGCCCAGCGCATGAAGCACCTCTTCGCATCGAAAGCCGAGACCATGGTGCATGGCGACCTGCATTCGGGCTCCGTCATGGTCACGAAGGACGACACCCGCGTCATCGATCCGGAATTCGCCTTCTACGGCCCCATGGCCTTCGATGTCGGCATGTTGCTTGCCAATTACTGGATGGCCTATTTCTCCCAGCGCGGGCATGAGGAAAAGGGCAGCCGCGCCTCCATGCGCGGCTATCTGCTTGGCGTCATTTCCGAGACATGGACCACCTTCCGCGACGAGTTCGCCCATCTGTGGCGCACCGAGCGCAGCGGAATTCTTTATCAAACCGCCCTATATGAAGATCAGGACGACGGGCTCGCAGCCGAACAGGCACTCAACCATGTGATCCACGATCTGTGGACCGACATGCTGGGCTTTGCCGGCATCGAGATGCACCGCCGCATTCTGGGCCTCGCCCACAATGCCGATTTCGAGGACATCGCCGACGAGAGCCTGCGCGCTTCGTGTGAAGCACCGGCGCTGAAATTCGGCCGCCATATCGTCGTCAACCGCAATCACATTCAATCGCTGGCCGAGCTCGATCGGCTGGCCGAAGCACTCGACCAGGGGAAACTGTCATGAAGGTTGGAGACAAGCACTACCGCACCATCTGGGTAAACGAGGATGGCTGGTCTGTCGATCTCATCGACCAGCGCTGGCTGCCGCACGAGCTGCGCGTTGAAAACGTGAAGACCGTCGAGGGCATCGCCACCGCCATCCGCGACATGTGGGTACGCGGCGCGCCGCTGATCGGCGTCACCGCCGCCTATGGCGTTGCCATGCGCATGCGCGAGGATGCTTCCGATGCCGCACTCGATGCGGTGTGGGAACAGCTCCACGAGACGCGCCCCACCGCGATCAATCTGCGCTGGGCGCTGGATGAAATGCGCGGCCTCCTGCGCGACATTCCCGAGGCCGACCGCGCCGCGGCTGCCTACAGGCGCGCCGCCGAAATCGCTGACGAAGATGTGGAACTGAACCGCAGCATCGGCCGGAACGGTCTGGAAATCATTCGTCAGATCGCCGCCCGCAAGAAGCCCGGCGAGCCGGTCAACATTCTCACCCACTGCAATGCCGGCTGGCTCGCCACCGTCGATTTCGGCACCGCCACCTCGCCCATCTACCACGCCGTTGAAGAGGGCATCGCCGTTCATGTCTATGTGGACGAAACACGCCCGCGCAATCAGGGCGCGCAGCTAACCGCCTGGGAGATGGCCGGCCATGGCGTTCCCCACACGCTGGTGGTGGACAATGCCGGCGGGCACCTCATGCAGCACGGCATGGTGGACATGGTGATCGTCGGCACCGACCGCACCACCGCCGATGGCGATGTCTGCAACAAGATCGGCACCTATCTGAAGGCGCTTGCGGCGAAGGACAACAATGTCCCCTTCTACGTCGCACTCCCCTCACCCACCATCGACTGGACGGTGCATGACGGCGTGAAGGAAATTCCCATCGAGGAACGTTCAGGCGACGAGGTCTCTCTCGTCTGGGGCAAGGATGAGGACGGCAAGGTGCGGCAGGTGCGAATTTCACCCGAGGCATCACCCGCCGGCAACCCGGCCTTCGACGTGACACCCGCCCGCCTCGTCACCGGCCTCATCACCGAGCGCGGCATCGCCGATGCCTCCCCCGAAGGGCTCGCCAAACTCTTCCCCGACCGGGCGAAATCGAACGCTGCGTGAATTTCAGAAAACGATTCAGAAATCCGGGAAAATCACCTGTTTCTGAATCGTTTTCGGGAATTTTCAGGCGTTTTCCGGAAAACTGAAAACCGCCCCGCCCTCGTGGTTCGACAGGCTCACCATGAGGGCTATATCGATGCCCTCTCCTGGCGCCTTGATGCCGCCCGCCGCCACACCAAAGGCCCTCATGATGAGCCTGTCGAACCATGAGGGCAGCATCAACCCCATGGGCAAACGTCATGCCGTCCGCCGCCAGGCCAAAGGCCCTCATGGTGAGCCTGTCGAACCACGAGGGCAGCGCGCCGATCAATAAGGCGTGTCGCCACCATCAATGGTGATGGACTGTCCGCGGATGATCGTTGCCGCATCCGACAACAGGAAGACAATCACACGTCCCACCTCGACCGGCTGGATGTGACGCCCAAGCTGTGCGGGGACCATCTGCTTCATCATCTCTTCCGACTTCGCCGCATCGCCGCCGACGATGAAGTCCGCCACCGTCTTGAGCATGTCGGTTGCCACGCCGCCCGGACACACGGCATTGACGTTGATGCCGCGCGCTGCCCATTCGAGCGAGAGCGAGCGGGTCAGGTTGATCACCGCCGCCTTGGAGGCGTTGTAGCCGGCCATGTTGGGATAGCCGACCTTGCCGGCGTTCGAGGCAATGTTGACGATCGCACCGCCCTTTTCCATCTGGCACGCGGCAGCCTGCGAGGCGAGCAGAACGCCCTTCACATTGACCGCCATTTCGAGATCGATGTCGTCTCCGGTCAGTTTGTCTGCCGCCCCGAGGCGCACCACGCCGGCATTGTTGACCAGCCCGTCGAGCCTGCCCATGCGGGCGACCACTTCGGCGAATGCGGCCTCCATGCTGGCGCTGTCGGTCACGTCGCTTGCAGCCGCGATGACATTGGGCTCGCCGCCAATATCCTTGAGTGCCGCTTCGAGTTTTGGCCCCGGCAGATCGAGCAGTGCCACGCGCCCGCCAGCCTCGATGATCGCCTGAGCGATGCCACGGCCAATACCGCCGGCTGCCCCGGTCACCGCAATGACCTTGCCTTCAAGTGCCTTCATTCCAAGCCCCTGTCGTTCTTCGGAACCCACCTCACGGGTTGAGTCCGGTTCTTGTTGTAATTGTCTGTTTCAGTTTTGTTTCTCACCAGGTCGAGCGGGCGCTGACGCCACCGTCGACCGTGATGTTCGTCCCGCTCACCCAGCGCGAAGCTTCTGAGAGAAGGAAGAGCGCGGCGTCGCCGATATCCTCCGGCTGGCCGAGCCGGCCAAGCGGTGCCGCCTCCTTCCAGCGGTTCACACCTTCGGGCCATCCTTCCTCGATGCCATCGCGGTGGATCAGACCCGGAGAGACGGAGTTGACGCGAATGCCAAGCCCGCCAAGCTCCAATGCTGCCGCCTTGGTGAACATCAAGAGCGCTGCCTTGGAGGCCGCATAATGGGCATGGCCGGGGGCCGGCTGATGCCCTTCGATGGAGGCAATGTTGACGACGGCACCACCGCCACCGCGCGCCTCGACATGGTCGGCAAAGGCGCGCGTCAGGAGAAACGGCGCGCCGGTGTTGATCGCCATCATCTGCGCCCAGCCGGCCTCATCGATCTGCCTGAGAGCCTCGACGGGCTGGAATCCGGCGTTGTTGACCACGCCGTGAACAGCACCGAATTTTTCACGCGCCGCTTTCATGAGAGAGGCCGTTTCGGCTTCCTTCGAAAGGTCACCGCCGGCAGCAAAACCCCGCGCGCCAAGTTCGCCGGCAAGCGCCTCGGCGGCGCCTTTGTTGTCATTGTAGTGGCACACCACATTTGCGCCGGCCTCGTGCAGCCGCCGTGCGATGCCGCTACCAATGCCGCCGCTGGCGCCGGTGACGATGACCGTGCGACCGGTGAGATCAAGCAGTGATGCGACGGGTGGGATGGTTGCAGCCATGATCAGGCTCCTTTCAGATTGGGCAGAAGCTCGGCCAGGATCGCCTCGATTTTGCGCCCGGCAATCTCGGCATTGGCAAACACCTCTTCGATCGTGTCGGGCTGCTGGTCCGGCCCGCCGGTCGCCTTGTTGGTGATGGCCGAAAGCCCGATGACGGGCAGCGATGCGTGGCCAGCGGCAATCACCTCGGTCACCGTCGACATGCCGACGGCATCCGAACCCGAGGCGCGGTAATAGCGGCGCTCCGCCGAGGTTTCGAGGGACGGTCCCAGAACGCCCGCATAGATGCCCTGCCGCACGGAAATGCCAGCCGCATCCGCCGCTTTGCGCGTGAGCTCGAGCAGGTCTGGATCGTAGGCGCGCGACATGTCGGGAAAACGCAGGCCGATCTCATCGTCATTGGGGCCGACCAGCGGGTTCAGCCCCGTGAAGTTCATGTGATCCTCGATGAGCATCACGTCTCCGGGCTCATAGTCGGGATTGAGCGAGCCGGCGGCATTGGTAACGATCAGCGTTTCGGCACCGAGGCGCTTGAGCAGATAGACGGCAAGCGCAATATCGCGCGGTGCCCAGCCTTCATACAGATGCAGCCGGCCCTGCATCATGATCACGCGCTGGCCTTCCAGATTGCCGATCACGAAAGCGCCCTTGTGGCCGGGTGCGGTGGAGACCGGAAAGCCCTCGACCTCTCCGTAAGGGATCGTGACTGCATCCTCCACCCGGTCGGCGAGCTGGCCGAGCCCCGACCCCAGCATGATGGCGATGGGTGCTGGCGCCCCTGCCCGCTTGGCGATGGATGCATGGGCGCGCTCAAGACGCGCGAGTTGGCTTTCGCTCATTTCATTCTCCCAGGGTTTTACTGTCAGGCCACGGTGGCGGCGATGCGCGGCGCGAGCTCTGCCACCGCGTTCAGCGTGTCGTCGAGCGTGTGGCGGGTGAGCACGCCATCGCGCACCACCTGCTCGCCACCGACGAACACATGGCGCACGTCGGATTTGGCGGTGGAATAGACGAGATGGGTGACGGGATCGAACATCGGCACCGCATGCGGGCGCTTCACATCGATTAAAATCATGTCGGCGAGCTTGCCTTTTTCGAGACTGCCCAGCCGGTCGGCCGCGCCCAGCGCCCGCGCGCCGGAGCGTGTCGCCATACCGAGCGCCTCATGGGTGGAGACGGCATCGGCCCGCTGGCTCGCCCCCTTGTGCAGCGTGGCGGCCAGCCTCAGCGCCATCCACATGTCGAGATCATTGCCGCTGATCGCGCCATCGGTGCCAAGTGCGACATGGACACCGGCGGCCAGCATGTCGGGTATGCGGGCAATGCCGGAGGCGAGCTTCAGGTTCGACATCGGGTTATGCGACACGGTCGTGCCCGTCCGCGCCAGAATGGCGATTTCCTCATCGTCCAGATGGACGCAATGGGCGAGCGTCGTGCGCTCATCAAGGAGATCCAGATGGTCGAGATGGCGGATGACGGAACTGCCATAGCGGCCTTCCACATCGGCCTGTTCGGCCTTGGTTTCCGCCGCATGCGTGCTGAAGAGCCCACCATGTTTGTCCGTGATGTCCCTGGCCGTCTTCAGGTTTTCGGGCCCCACCGTATAGGCTCCGTGGGGCATGGTTGCCGGGAAGACATCGTCTGCGCCCGCAAACGCTTCAAAGAAGGCCTCGGCGCTGGCAATGCGGTCATCGAGTGTTGCGCCGTCCACTCCCGGCCCATCGAAGAAGATGCCTCCCGTCGACACCCGCATGCCCACTTCGCGCGCGGCGCGCACCGTTTCCACCGGATACCAGAACATGTCCATCGTGCTGGTGACGCCCGACAGGAGCAGTTCGGAAAAGCCCAGAAGGCTGCCGAGATGCGAGGTATCGGGATTGAGGATCGCGCCTTCGGCGGTCCACACCTTCTGCAGCCACGGCTCCAGCGGCAGATCCTCCACCAGACCGCGAAACAGGCTGTCGGCGGCATGGCAATGGCTGTTGATCAGCCCCGGCATCAGGATGTGCCCGCTGCCGTCGATGACGTTGCGGGCGTTCCCCGCAGCCTGTTCAAGTGCTGTGCTCTCGCCGATCTGCGTGATGCGGCCATTTGAGACCGCAACGCCGCCATCCCGGATCACCGTCTGCTTTTCATCGCAAGTCACGACAATAGCGTTTTTGACAACCAGATCGACGGTCATGAAGCATCTCCTCTTACGCGTCTTGCCCGCCACCATGACAGGGCCACCAGCACGATAAGGGTCGCCAGATACGGCATCATGTCGGTGAACTGCTGGGCAAGCCCAAGACCCTGCACGCGGAAGGACAGGCTGTCGACGGCACCGAACAGAAGCGCGATGAAGAAGAGCGGCCACGGGCGGCCACGCGTCAAGAGCACCGCGACAACGGCGATCCAGCCGCGCCCGGCGCTCATGTTTTCAACGAAGAGATTGACATTGGCGATGGAAAGCTGCGCCCCGCCCAGACCGCAGAGTGCGCCGCAGGCGATGAGCGCCAGAAGCTGGACGCGCTTTGGACTGACGCCGCCGGCCCGAAGCGCCTGAGGGTTTTCACCCGCCGCGCGAATGCGCAGGCCAAGGCGGTGACGGGCGAGAAACACATGCAGGAACGGAACGCTGAGAAGCGCCAGATAAAAGGGCAGCGCCTGGCCGCTCAGGATCGGGCCGAGGAGCGGCACGTCTTCGATGAAAGGCAGGCGGATGGGTGCGAACCCGGCAATCGCCGGATCGCTGAAGGCACCCGTGACATCGAAAATGGCGCGCAGAAAGAAGGTGGTGAGACCCGCTGCCAGAAGGTTGATGGCGATGGAAACGACGATGGAATCGCCGCCGCGCCGCACATTGAACTCGGCGAAAACAACACCAAGCGCCATGCCGGCCACCATGGCGGTGAGCACGCCGATATAGGGCGTGCCGGAGAAATAGGCCCCCAGCACCGCCGCGAAAGCGCCCACGAGCAAAAAACCTTCCAGCGCGATGTTGAAGACACCGGCCCGCTCACACAGCGCGCCGCCAAGGGCGGCCAAAAGGATGGGCGTGACAAAGCGCGGAATGGAGGCGGCGAAGGAGGGATCGGCGATCAGCTCAAACATGGCCGTCTCCATCGCCCCGGGACGCCGTCAATGCGCCGGAGACGCGGCTTGCCACGAAGAGGATGATGACCGCCTGCACGACAAGCGCGATCTCCTTGGGAACGCCGGCCGCCCGCTCCATGCCGGCAGCCCCCGTCTGAACGGCGGCAAAGAAGAAGCCGGAAATCGGCACCGCCCATGGCACCATGCCAACCAGCAGCACCGCGATAATACCGGTCCATGCATAGAGCGGCTGCACCAGCATGCCGTCGATATAGCGGTGGTGAATGCCGAACACGGCGATTGCACCGACCATGCCAGCAATCGCACCGCTGAGCGCTAGTGTCTGCAGCGTGAGCCTGCGCACCGGCAGGCCGACCGTGCGGGCGAAATCGGGCGAAAGCCCGTTGAGCCGCGTGTGATAGCCGTGGACGGTCCAATAGCTGTAGATCAGCGCAAAGGCTGCCGCCACTGCCGTGAAGAGGATGCCGATATCGAGCCGGGTTCCCGGAAAATAGGCCAACCAGGTTTCCTGCGGCACGAGATGCGACTGCACCATGCCCGACTGCACGTCGCGATAAGGATGCGCCACCAGATAGGAGGCGATGTAGCGGATCGGATAATTAAGGAGGAGCGAACCGACAAGCAGCGGCACGCCCATGAAAAGCTGGAGCACACCGGCAAGCAGTGCCCATAAGGCACCGGCCAGCATGGCAGCGAGGATCGCCACGACCAGCACAAGCAGCGGTGGCCCCGGCATGAGCACGGCAACGAGGGCTGCCACCAGCCCGCCGGCGACAAGCTGCCCCTCGCCGCCAATGTTGAACAGCCCGGCACGAAAGCTCAGCATGACGGAAAGCGCCATGCCGACAATCAGCGCCGAGCGGCTGAGGGTCGCCATAAGATAGGCGTTTCTGCGCCCGCCGAAAGCGCCGTTCCAGAAGCCCGAAAGCGCCTCGCCCACCGGCGCACCGACGAAGAGCAGCAGCGCCAGAATGATCGCCGCGATCCACAGGAAGGTGAAGAGCCATGGCAGCGCGCTGCGGGTGGCCTTGCCGGCATCGAAAGCCATCATGCAGCAGCTCCCGGCGACGCCGCGCCCAGCGCATCGGCGGCACGTGAGGTCATCAGCGCGCCGACGCGTTCGCGGCTCGCCTCGCCGCCATCGACCTCACCGGCGATTGCGCCGTCATACATGACCAGAATGCGGTCGGACAATGCGATCACCTCGTCGAGCTCGGTGGAGACCAGAAGAATGGCGTGGCCCGCATCGCGCATGCGCATCAACTCGCCATGGATGAAATCGATGGCACCGATATCGACGCCCCATGTGGGGTTTTCGGCGATCACCAGCGGGGTGTTGCGCGAGAGTTCGCGCCCGACGACGAGCTTCTGCTTGTTGCCGCCCGACATGGTGGAGGCGGAAGCGCGCGGACCGGCCACACGAATGCGGTAGCGCTCGATCAGGGAGCGCGCATATTGGGCCATGGCTCCATGTTTCAGGAACGGGCCGGCGGTGAAAGCGCCCGCATCGTCGCGGCCCGCATTGGCGTTTTCGCTGACGGAAGCGCCAAGGGCGAGCCCCATGCGTTGCCGGTCTTCGGGGATGTAGCTCATGCCGCCCTGCCGGCGGGCCTCCACATCCAGTTTTTGTATCTCATTGCCGCACAGGGTGATGGAGCCCGAACGCGCCGGCTCAAGCCCTGTCAGCGCGCGGATGAGCTCAGCCTGTCCATTGCCGCTGACGCCGGCAATACCAACGATCTCGCCTGCCCGCAGATCGAAGGAAACGGGGCCGACGTCCCGGCCCCGCCGCGCGACGGTGAGGCCATCGACGGCAAGCACCGTTTCGCCGGGCGAATGGGCCTTCCGGGTTCTGGCCGCCGGCAGATCGCCGCCGACAATGCCGCGGGCAATCTCGTCCTTCGAGGTTTCGGCAAGCGATGAAGAGGCGACAAGACGCCCCGCCCGCATCACGCTCACCCGGTCGGCGATCTCCATCACCTCATCGAGCTTGTGGGTGATGAGGACGATCGCCTTGCCCGCCTCGCGGAAGCTCTTGAGCGTTGCGAAAAGCCGGTCCTTCTCCTGCGGGGTGAGCACTGCGGTCGGCTCGTCGAGGATCAGGACTTCGGCTTCGCGGTAGAGCACCTTCAGGATCTCCACCGCCTGCCGCTCGCCGACGGAAAGGCGGCCGACGCGCCGGTCGAGATCGATGGCGACACCATGGGTTTCGGCAATCTCATCGAGGCGCGACCGCGCGCGGGCGAAATCGACAAAGCCGAAGCGGCCCACCGGCTCTGCGCAAAGCACGATGTTTTCCAGCACCGTCATCTCTTCCTGCAGCATGAAATGCTGATGCACCATGCCCAGCCCATGGGCGATGGCATCCTGCGGCGAGGCCCAGCGGCGCGCCTCGCCATCCAGACTGATCGTGCCGCTTGCCGGCATAACCAGCCCGAACAGCGCGTTCATGAGGGTGGACTTGCCAGCACCGTTTTCACCCAGAAGCGCGTGGATTTCGCCCGGCTTGATGCCGAGCGATACATTGTCCACGGCCGTGACCGGGCCAAAGCGGACCGTGACGTCCTGCAGGTGGATGCGCATGATGCGTGCTGCTCAGGCCGCTTACTTGGCGAACATCGGGTCTTCGAGTTTTAGCGAGCCATCCTCGATCTGGCCTGCGACCTCGCGCATCTTGGCCACCACCTCCGGATGATCGGCGATGAGGCAGCCGCTGTCGGCCAGTTCGTCTTCCTCGAGCGCGATGGTCGACACGCCACCTTCCTTGAGGCCGAGCGCCATTGTGAGCTTCTTCTCGCCTTCAAGGATCGCGCCAATGGCCTGAACCATGGCGTTGTCGACGCGCTTCAGCGTGACATCGACCACGTGGCCGGGCGCATTGGGGCACTGGTTCACATCGACGGAATAGACCTGGAAATCCTTTTCCTTCGCAGCCTCGAAGACACCGAAATCACCGCCCGACGTGGCCGTGAAGATCTGGTCGGCGCCGGCCGCCTGCATGGCCACGGCCTGTTCCTTGGCGCGCACCGGATCGGCGAACGGGTTTTCGCCACCCACCCAGCGAATGTCGACCGAGGCATCGGCATTCACCGATTTGACGCCATCGGCATAGGCATCCGTGTAGCGGTGCAGGAAGGGGATATCGAGCGCGCCGACAACGCCGACCTTGTTGCTCTCCGTCAGCATGCCGGCAGCAACACCCACGAGATAGCTCGCCTCATATTCGCGGAAGACCGCGCAATGCACATTGTCGGGCCGGTCGTCGATGCACTGGTCGACGATGAGGAACTGCGTGTCGGGCGCGGTGGGCGCGACCTGCTTCACGATGTCGTTGAACTCGAAACCGAGGAGCACGACGATGTCGGCACCCTCGTTGACGGCTGCGTTGACGTTTTCGAGACGGTCGGCCGCCGTGCGGCTCTCATAGGTTTCCACCTCGGCGCCATACTGCTCGCCAGCCTGCTCGATGCCGGACTGGCCGAGCTTCAGGAAGGCGTTGACGCCGATCTGGTCGGGAGAGACGTAGACGAAAAATTTATCCGCCGCAGAAGCGGGCACAGTGAACGCTGTCGTTGCCAGAAGCCCCACCGCCAACCAGTTTTTCAAACCCCTCATGCCACCACTCCCTGTTTGGTCCTTAGATCGCCGTGCGTTCATCCGGACGCGAAAAGGACGATCTGATCTTCTGATGGAGCATCGGAATAATCCGAAAACCGGATGCCACTTTTCGGTCCGATGCTTTAGTCGAAGGCATACTGACGCACCAACAGGACTTTGACAATTGTCAAGCTGACTGATCATTGTGGAAGTTTGATCGAGCGAGGTTTGTCATGCCCCCTTTATGGTTCATCGAAAACACCGGCCAGGCGGAGTTCTGGACCGAGGAACGGTGCTACATCACCGAGTTGATGAACACGCCGGCCTCGCCCGAAACCTCGCTGGCGATCGCCCGTGTGGAACCCGGCGTGACGACACAGTTGCACAGTCTGACGGGAATCTGTGAGCGCTATGTGGTGCGCAGGGGCGAAGGCGTGGTGGAAATCGAGGGTGTGCGGCAGGCCCTTGCGGTCGGGGACCAGGCGATCATTCCAGCGGGCGCGGCGCAGCGCATCGCCAATACGGGGACGGAGGATCTGGAGTTCTACTGCGTCTGCACCCCCCGCTTTACGCCTGAGACCTATGTGAATCTCGAAGACTGAAAACAAAAAGGGCCGGTCTTTCGACCAACCCGAAACATGTTTGCAGGTCTGAGTGTTTGTCTAGCCCCTCTTGGTCGGACCTGGTGACCGTCAGGACTGCATTTCGCGAATTTTATAGGCGACCTCGGTTCTGTTGGTCGCGTTCAGCTTTTTCATGATGTTGCGAATGTGCACCTTCACGGTGCTTTCGCAAAGCTGCAGTTCATAAGCGATGATCTTGTTGGCCTTGCCGCGCCGCAGCGCCTCGGCAACTTCGGCCTCGCGGGCGGTGAAGAGATTGCCAAGCCCGACCACGCGGCTGCTGTTCGAATTGATGACATCGCGCATCGCCAAAACGCCGCTGGCGGGAACGAATACACCGCCGGCGCGGGCCAGGAGTATGGCCTCCGCGGCGACATCGACGCCGACATTGCTGGGAATGTATCCCTTTGCGCCGGCTTCCAGCGCCTTCAGTATCTGGCCCAGATCGTCCGTATCGGCGATGACGATGACCGGCTGCTCCTCGAATTCTTCGGCTAGATCGTGGATTTCGTTGCAGATGCCCTGCTCGGTGATCTTGCGACTGCCGACGATCAGAAGCACGGCCTCGGGCTGGCGCCCGTCGGCAATCTTGTGCCATTCCTCCGAAGAGCCGACAGCGAAAATGTCGAGGGACGGGTTCTGCGTTTCCAGACTGCGTGCCAGACATTCCCGGTCCAGCACCCGGGGATCGATCAGAAGCACGAGCTCCCGATCCGTATCCTCGCGAGCCTCGTCCCAGTCTTTCGAACCGGTCGCTGCGAGTGCGCCACCCGACGCTTTCATGATTCCGTGTAGATTATTACTGCTGCTGCTCTGCCCTATCTTTGCGTGTTCCATGACCAATGCTCCCCAACACTCACCCAAAACAAACCCCAGTGATATTGGAGAAGCGCATTTTTGTTTTTATTGCACGCCCCATCCCCCACCGAACAGAGTATCGGCGGCGCGAACCCCTCAGAGAGGCCCCCAAACAGGATTATCACTTGGAGATTTATTATCCTCACGATTAGGGAGTTTGTGCATTAACATGGATCAATTTTATGCAAGAATCATTCAATATGATTATAATCACGAAATACTTTGTTAAAGTTGTACTTCACTCAAAATACCAGACATAATTGAAAAAATCGGCCTTGTCGCTGTCTGGTTGTCCCGCACATCAATGGGTTGGCGGTATCCATCATCCTCAAGGGGATGTGGTTTCAGATCATGACTGCATTGTATCGGAGGAAGGCATAGTCCTGACAAGCACCCAAAAGCTGTAACCACAGTCTTTTGATCTATGGTTGATATAATGGGTTATACAGATATGAAAAATTAGGGAGTGACCGGCTCGGCAAGTGCGAGGTAAGACCCCTCAAAGCCCGTGGCCTCGATCAATCCCGCACGGTTCTGAAACGTCACCACACCACTGCGGAAAGACACGTAACCACTTTCGCGCAGTTTTCTCAAAACACGATTGACGTGAACGACCGACAGGCCGAGTGCATCGCCCAGATCCACCTGGGTGAGCGGGCAGGCAAAGGAGCTCGCCCCCTGCCCTTCATACACACCAACACGGAATGACAGTTCGAGCAGAAGATGCGCGACCCGTTCAAACGCACCCCGGCGGCTGATGTTGACGAAATGCTCGGCCGCGCGCGCATAGCGCCGCGCCATTCCCTTGAGAATGAACTCGCGCACGTGACGCGGATAGGTCGACAGGTTTTCGTAGATCGCGCCAGGAAACTCAAACAACGTGACAGCCGTGAGCGCCCGCACCTCTTCGCGTGCCCACTCGGTGGTTCCCACGGTGATGACATCGCCGGTCAGGGAAAAGTCGACCACCGTGCGCGAGCCGTCTTCAAGTTCTTTGCCATTGGAAACCCAGCCCGAGACAACCAGGAGAACGGCGCGCTTCTGGCCATCCATATCCGCAATCGTATCGCCGCTTGAATATATGCGCTTGCGCAGCCCGGTATGGTTCGACTTGCTCGCCGCCATGCCGAACAGTCCGCGAGCCGTTTCAGCCTCCAGATAGTGTAGAATTTCCCTGTAATTTTCGGTGCCCCGAACCGGCATGCTACCCCGCATCCTGCGCTCCCGATCGTCCGCAGATCGACCACTATAGCGATCGGCAGTACTCATGGAGCAAATACCCGAGTTTTAAACGCCCCATCCATAGCCTCGGTTCCACTTATAGTCGTCAGCCGGCAATTAAACGCCTCCGAAATACGACCATCTGACCTTGGAAACACTAGAGCATCGGACCGAAAAGTGGAATCCGGTTTTCGGATTATTCCGATGCTCCATCAATCGTTTAGATCGTCCTTTGTGCGTCTGGATGGACGCACGGCGATCTAGACAAGAAGGCTCGATGCCCAAATCACAATAACGTTAGCTGGCATGAAGTGTAGCCAAGGACAGGACCTATTGATATGGCCGCGAACCATGATGGCTGCCGAACCGGTTTCCAGATATTCGCGACATCATCCCACGCAGGTTCTTCGACGTCGCCGTCATGCGGTCTCGCGTTCCGATCCACGGATCGTCATCTTCAACTCCGCTGCCAGACCATCAATTGCCTTCTCCGCCCTTTCGATACACTGGCGGCGATCATCAAGGTCAATTCCTTCTCCAAGAGTCGTCAAAATGCGTTCTCCAATCATCTCCACGTCTCCTTTGTGCGCGGAAACGAAGAATGGTTCACGGCCGATCAACTGGAAGAAGGACTCCACCTTCTGATCCCAACCGAGACCGACCGGAGGGACCCCGAGCGCATAGGCCGTGATGCAGGCGTGCAGTCGATGCGCTGCCACAGCGTCGAGCGTGCCGAGCAATGCAATCAGCTCCTGCGGAGTGTTTGGCCGTTCAGCAAAACAGCAGCGGTCCGGTGCCCGGCTTTTTGCCCTGGAGGGCGTATTCCGGATCTGTTCCAGACAGGCCTGATCTTCCACCGCACCATTGGTAAAGAAGACGACGTCGCACCCCGCGTCCATTAGCCATTCAGCCAATGCGCCATACCCCTGCACGGTCCCGAGCGGGATATCCTGCGTGTTCACACTGGCATGCCGCCTGAGAACGAGCGGGTGTGTCACGCATAGACCGACCAGCGGGCGGGCGCGGTCCCGCATCGCGTGCATTTCCACCTGCAAGGTCAGGGCCGGGTCGGGCGCGATGTTCGGGCTCGGCCAATCGGGAAAATGCTGCTCCCAGTTCTGCCGTGCACCATGATCGCGCACCGAAACACGAAGGACATTGCAGGTGCGAAGCGTATCGAACAGCGTCGCAGCACGCCGCGACCAGCGCCGCCCCACGCCAACGGCGTGGATCGCCACGGGGCAGTTTTCCTCTCGGCAGAGCTCCAGAACCTGCGCGATCTTCAACGGGAAATTCAGGTCGTCATCCTGAAAAAGATTGCCGCCGCCGATGACCACCGCATCGGCCCCGGCGATTTTCCCAAGCCATTGAGCGCGCAATGCGGCCAGTCTTGAGCCGAGCACACGCGCGACCAGAGTGCGGCGGACGGGCGGCGGCATGGCCCGCAACAGGCGCAGGACACCCGAACGCCGCGCATCCGCAGCGCCATAAGCAGTGCGGCCAGCCAGGTCCAGGGTTTCGATTTCCGCGCCTGGCAGCGACACGCCAAGCCGGTGTTCCAGACATTCGGCAAGTATTCCATCCCCCAAATTGGGACTGTAGCGGACATTGAAGATGACAATCTTCATTGAACCGCCTCCGCTTTCCCAGGTCTGTATGCCCCTGCCTCCACAGGAACCCACCGCAGCGCAGCCGCGCTTCCCGCCAGTACGAAAAAGAGGAGCCCCAGATCGTAGACCGTTCCGGAGATCATCGCTTCACTAAGGCCTGCAAGAACGCCCGCCCTGACCGCCCGCATCGTCGCGTGCTCGTGGAACCCGCCGGCGCTCTTCATCATCAGCGTGTTGCCGACAAACAGCAGGAACAGAACCGTGCCGATAAGGCCGACATTGGACAGGAGCACAAGCGCATAGCTGGAAGCACGCGCGCTGCCCAGACCAGCGCCCCACCCCCAGGTATCGAGGAACACCTGGAAGGCCACGGCGTTCCATTGCATGCGTTCGCGCGCCGACTGACTGTTCAGCTTGGAATAGAGCGTTTCATCCAGAAAATCCTGCACGGCCTTTGCGAATTCCGGCATCAGGACAAAGACCAGCATGAAGCAGAGCGGGACAGCAAAAAGAGCGAGCGCAATGGCAGCAGGCCGCCCCGTGGCACGCCTGCCGTAGGAAGCCGGCAATGCCCGCCACAGAAGAAAGACCATCACCATCGCAAGGCTGACCAACGCCGTTGTCGATGTCGACAGGAGAAGAGCAAGCAACAGCAGGCCGGCGATCCCCCCGGTCGCGACCGTTCGCACGCGGTCGATCCACAGACTGGCAGTGAACGCAAACAGCACGATTGTGTAGCCGGCGAAGGCTGAAGCCTCGGGAAACGTGCCCGAAATGCGTTTGAAGCCTGCCTTCTCCGATCCGGTCAGAAGCGCGTAATTCGCAGTGCGAATGAAGTCGAAAAGATGCGCCGTGCCCGTACGGTACGTGATCACGTCCAGAAGCGCGAAGATCAGATTGGCGACGGCAAGAACCAGCATGGCGTTGATCACGTCGCGGGCGGTGCCGCCGCATTTGAGATAGGCGTAAGTGAAGGCGAAGCAGAAGAGCCCGCCCACCGCATAGACCGTCTGGGTGATGTTGTTGCTTGAAAACGATAATGGCGTCAGATCAATGATGCGATGTCCCGCGGAGGAGCGCAGCACGATCATCGTTTCCGTCACCCCTTCCAGAAGACGCGGGAGGAAGAGCGCGGAGAAGACGCCATAGACAGTTAGCAGGAGAAGCCAGATGCCCGGCGACGAGGAAGACACTGCCGCCAGAACAGGCCTTTCGCCAAAGGCCATGAAAAGACGCAGGCAGTAAAAGGCAAGCAGGAGACTGGGAACCAGCACTGAAGCCCCGCCCAGACCCGGCACGCCGAAGGCAGCAGCAGCACCGAAAAGTGTCGACATGACAATGACATAAAAGGCCATACGGGGCGGCGCCAGCAGAACAGCCACCCCCAGAACCAGCGATAGGACTCCCAACAATTCGATGCGCATGGTGCGCCCCAACCTCTGGTTTTCGCTTTTCGTTGAATCGCGAAAACGCTCTACCCTGTTTTTGCGCAATTCCGGACGGAAAACCGGTACCCACTTTTCCTGGAATTGCCCTCGCCGCAAACCGGCTTAAACCCGGCCAAGAATACCACGCGGGCGATGGAGCGTCCCGCTTCGCCGGGTACCACTTATGGCCAGTGACGCGGCGATTGGCTGAGTTCCTGAGCAAGGCGCAGCGATGATATTCTGCCCGACGGGAGGTAACCGCATTGCCGTTCGCCTCGAGCACGTTGCGACATCTGACACGCCGCCGCTTACTTGGTGCCGGCACGGCGGGCCTCTGTGCAGCGCTCGTGACGGCCTTTGGCCCGCCTCCCGCGCCAGCCGAGGATCAACTCGCAACCCAAGCCGACGCGCTGGATGTGGATGCGATGCGGCTTTCCTTCGACGAGGATTTCTCCACACTCGACGTTTCGGCCTGGGGCCCCGGCACGCGCTGGATCGCGCACACGCCCTGGTCGGGAGATTTTGGCGGCGCGCGCTTTGCCAATCCCGGTGAACGGTCGCCGTTCCGCATCGAAGACGGCACTCTGCGCATTGAGGCAAAGCGAGATCCGGAGGGCGACTGGCAATCGGGACTGCTTGCCTCGGTCGATCCCGATGGCAACGGATTCTCACAGCAGTATGGCTATTTCGAAATGCGCGCGCAGTTGCCGGAGGGGCCCGGTGTGTGGCCCGCCTTCTGGCTGATCGGCAAGGATCGCTCGAAGGCTACAGCCGAAATCGACGTGATCGAATTCTACGGGGACAAGCCGGACGGCTATTCCTCCGTGGTCCATGTCTGGCATCGCGATGGGCGCCACTACTCCCGCTTTCATCGCAACGCGGTTTTCGTGGAAGCAAGCCCCGGTGCGTTTCACACCTACGGCGTGAAGGTGGACCGCAACTGGATCCGATTCTATTTCGACCGCGAGTTCATCTGGAAGACCGAAACGCAACCGGAGCACCGGCAGCCACTCTATATTCTGCTCAATCTCGCCCTCGTCGACGGACCGACCAGGGATGCGACCCCGGACCCTTCCTACATGATCGTCGACCATGTGCGGGCCTACCGCCTGGACTGACATTCTAATGCTTTGGGATAGGCTTTCTCCTCCACCCAACGGTGGCATCGCCGAATGGTCTATATCCGTGAAACCCTAAGACCTCCGGTCGGCTCGCGGGTCATCCAGATAGCTATCTGTCTCTTTGCCGGCCTGCATGAAATTCTTTCCCTCGAAGGCATGAGAACCATTTTTCTCCCGCGCCTCAACTATAAACAATAAGCGTTTTCGGATGCTTGAAATATAGGCGCGGGCTTTTTTCGGGCGGGGCGTCTACATGCATCAGAAAAGGCAATACGCGGAGCGATCCAGCCTCAACGGCGCCGTCACCGCCAGGCAATCCTCGCATCGACGCGCCTATGACCGCAATGCGTCGGTCCACGGCATCGTGGCCGGCATCGCACGCGCCCGACCGGATGCGACAGCCATCTCCTTCGATGACGCACGCATGTCGTATGGCGAACTCGACCGGACAGCCTCGAAACTCGCCGCGCATCTCATCTCCATGGGCATCCGCAAGGGTGACATTGTCGGTCTGCTCTTGCCGCGCGCGCAGAAAACGCTGATC
Organism: Nitratireductor lacus; assembly: GCF_056431025.1. Taxonomy (NCBI): domain Bacteria; kingdom Pseudomonadati; phylum Pseudomonadota; class Alphaproteobacteria; order Hyphomicrobiales; family Phyllobacteriaceae; genus Nitratireductor; species Nitratireductor lacus. The sequence continues at coordinate 90,211 of NZ_JBWKMB010000011.1, forward strand.
GCCAAGCTGGCGATCCTCAAGGCAGGGGCCGCCTATGCCCCCTTCGACCCCGCCTATCCGATGGAACATCTCTCCTACATGACCCGGGACTGCGCGCCGCGTGCGCTCATGATCGACCGGGAAAGCGCCGCGCTTGCAGCCGGTCTGCCGATGGAAGCCGACCGGCTTGTCGACATAGACGCCGCGCTTGCCACACTGGCAGGGCGTGAGATTGCGGCGGCGTTTCCGTCCGTCGGCGGCGGCGATGCCGCCTATGTGATGTACACGTCTGGTTCGACGGGGCGACCGAAGGGTGTCGTCATTCCCCATCGCGGCATCCAGCGGCTTGTGTGCGACCAGAATTTTGTCGACTTCCGCCCGGACGACGTGGTGCTGCATACGGCGACGATCTCGTTCGATGCCGCCACATTCGAGATCTGGGGTGCGCTTCTCAATGGGGCGCGGCTGGCGGGCATCGGCGACCGCACGCTCTCCATGCCGCGCATCGCCGGCACGATCGACGACGAGCATGTCTCGGTGATGCTGCTCACCACCGGGCTCTTCAACCTTCTGGTCGATCATTCCGGCGGTAAGCTCAACTCGCTGCGGCATGTCTTCTTCGGTGGTGAAGTGGCATCCGCCGATCATGCGCGGAGATTTCTCGCCGCTCATCCGACATGCCGCCTGACCAATGCCTATGGGCCGACGGAGGTCACCGTCATTGCCTCGACCTTCGACATTCCCGCCGACCTCCAGGATGATACGGTGCCCATCGGTTATACCATCGCCAATAACGGCCTTCACATTCTCGACGATGATCTCACCGAGCTTCCGCCGGGACGGGAAGGCCAGCTTGCGGTTTCCGGTGACGGGCTCGCCATCGGCTATCTGAACCGGCCGGAGCTGACGCAGGAACGCTTCGTCACGATCACCGCGAGGAATGGCGAGAGCCTGCGCTGCTATCTGACAGGCGACATGGCCGTGATGGACCCTGACGGGCTCCTGCATTTTCGCGGCCGCCGCGACCGGCAGGTGAAGATCGACGGCAAGCGCATCGAGCTCGATGAGATCGAGACCGCGCTGCGCCGCGACAGGCATCTGGCCGACGCGGTGGTGCAGTGCCACCAGGCTGGGCCGGCGAAGCGGCTGATCGCCTATCTTCGCCCGCACACCATGAACGGGCATGACGAAGGGGACTTTGCCGCCGCCGTTCTCGGGCGGCTGAAGGGCGTATTGCCGTCGCATATGGTGCCGGGCCGGGCCATCGTTCTGGAGGAATTCCCCATGAACCGCGCGGGCAAGGTCGACCGCTCCCGCCTGCCGGCCCCGACAGAAGCGCAGGCGCCCGCGGCGACGCCGGCGGAAGGAATGGAAGCCGTCATCGCGCGGCACTGGCGCAGGGTGCTTGGCACCGAAAATTTCGGCACGGATCAGAATTTCTTCGACCTCGGCGGAACGTCGATGCAGCTCATGCGCGTCCACGCAGCGCTGGAACAGGAGCTTGGCCGCAGCATCGATGTGGTGACGGTGTTCGAACACCCGAAGATCCGCAGTCTGGCGCGCTTCCTCGAGAAAGCGCCGGACAGTCTCCAGAAGACAGCCAAAGCACAAAGCCGCGCCGCGCGGCAGAGAGAGGTCATGTCTAAACTCCGCCGGAGCAGACAATGAACGAGCGCATCCCGATGAAACACGGGCCGATGGAGCCTGAAACGGGACTGGATGAGGGCATCGGCAGCGTTGCCATCGTCGGCATGGCCGGGCGGTTTCCCGGTGCGCCCTCGGTCGAGGCGCTGTGGCAGATGGTGCGCGAGGGGCGGCATGCCTTCCGCACCTTTGCGGCCGACGAAATCGAGGACGCCTATGACGAGGCGACGCGCGCCTCGCCGGACTATGTGCCCTCCAGGCCCTATCTGGACGATGTGGGCATGTTCGATGCGGAGTTCTTCGGCATGTATCCGCGCGAAGCGGCGGTGCTCGACCCACAGTTCCGTCTGTTTCTGGAAATCTGCTGGGAAGCGCTGGAAAGCGCGGGCTGCGACCCCTTTAGCGCAAAACAGTCGATCGGCGTCTTCGCCGGCTCGGCGATGAGCACCTATCTCATCAACAACATCCTGTCGGACCGGAAAAAGGCCGAAGCCTTCACCTCCGGCTATCAGGTCGACATGTTCAACGAACTGGTGGGCGCGATCAACGACACGCTGGCGACACGTGTTGCCTACAAGCTCGACCTGAAAGGGCCGGCCTTCACCATCCAGTCGGCCTGTTCCACATCGCTCCTGGCGGTCACACAGGCCTGCCAGAACCTTCTGACCTATGGATGCGACATGGCGCTGGCGGGCGGTGTGTCGATCTCGGTGCCGCAGAAGCGCGGCTACATCCACATGGAAGGCGGTATGGTTTCGCCGGACGGTTTCTGCCGGCCCTTCGATGCGCAGGCAGGCGGCACGGTTTTCGGCAGCGGCGGCGGCGTGGTGCTTCTGAAACGGCTTGAAGACGCCATCGGCGATGGCGATACGATCCATGCCGTCATTCGCGGCTATGGCGTCAACAATGACGGCGCGGACAAGGTGGGCTACACCGCACCCAGCGTTTCGGGACAGGCCGACGCGATTGCGGCAGCCCTTGCCAGTGCCGGCATCGACCCTGATAGCATCGGTTATGTGGAGTGCCATGGTACTGCCACGCCGCTCGGCGATCCCATCGAGTTCAACGGCCTGATGAACGCTTTTGGCGGCGATGGCGCTGAAGGCCGCTGCGCGCTCGGGTCCGTAAAAGGGAATATCGGCCATCTGGATGCAGCCGCAGGCGTCACCGGTCTCATCAAGGCGGCACTCGTGGTGCGCGACGGCGAAATCCCGCCGGTGGCGAATTTCGTGTCGCCCAACCCGCATATGGCACTGGAAAACAGTCCGTTCCGCATTCCAACGGAACTCGTAGCGTGGGAAGCGGCGGGCGCAAAGCGCCGCGCCGGCGTCAGCTCGTTCGGCGTCGGCGGCACCAATGCACATGTGGTGCTCGAACAGGCGCCCGACAGAGATGCTCTTTCGGAAACATCGCCCGACCGCAAGCTCATTCTCCCGCTTTCGGCGCGGAACGAGGCGGCGCTTGCCGCGATGCGCAAGAATTTGGCCGAGGTACTGCGCGACAGCACTGTGCCGCTTGCGACTGTGGCGCATACGCTGCAGCAGGGGCGGCACGCTTTTTCGCACCGAACGGCGATTATTGTGCGCACGCGCGACGAAGCGATTGCTGGGCTTGAATCTGAACGCCCGATCAGCGGCGAGGCAGCACAGGATGCCCCGCCCGTGGTCTTCATGTTTCCCGGACAGGGCGCGCAGCATGTGGGCATGGGCGGCGCGCTTTATGGGACCGAACCGGTCTTTGCCGAATGGATCGACAAAGGCGCTGATCTTCTTGAGCCTCTGATTGGCCGCGACATTCGCGATTTCATCCGGTTGCCGGAAGGCGACGCGCCGGAAGAGCTTTCCGAAGCACTACGCGACACGGAGATCGCCCAGCCCGCCCTCTTTCTGGTCGAATATGCGACGGCAAAACTCTGGATGAGCCGTGGCCTCATGCCCGAAGCCATGATCGGCCACAGCGTGGGTGAATTCGTTGCGGCCACACTTTCGGGCACGATGCGCTTCGAGGATGCGCTCGGGCTGGTCGCAGCACGCGGGCGGCTGATGCAGAGCCAGCCCAGGGGAGCCATGGTTTCGGTGCGGGCGGATACGGAAACGGTGGCCGCGCATCTTTGCGACGGGGTGGAGATCGCCGCCATCAATGCACCGAAGCTCAGCGTCATCTCCGGCGCGTTCGAGGCAATGGACGAGACATGCGCAGCGCTTGACGCCGCAGGCATCGCCTACAGCCGGTTGCACACCTCGCATGCCTTCCATTCGGCCATGATGGACGAGGCTGCCAGGGCGCTCGAAGAAGAGACGGCAAAGGTCGAATACGGTCCATCCACCATTCCCTACATTTCGTGTGTGAGCGGCGACTGGCAGACGGACACGCAGGGCGCTTCGCCGGCATACTGGGCGCGCCACTGCCGCGATGCGGTGCGCTTTTCCGACGGCATCACGACCATTGCGCGCGAGCGCAGGCCCGTTTTCATCGAGGTCGGCCCCGGCCGCACGCTTTCTGTCTTCACCGCGCAGACGCTGAAGCGCGATGACATCGCCGCCATTATCCAGTCCCTGCCCGAACACGACCGCGCATCCTTTGGTGAGAAGGTTTTCGCCGAAGCCCATGCGCGGTCGTGGATCGCCGGCTGCGGGCTCGACTGGCCGGCCCTGCCAGAGACGGCGCGGCGGAAAATCCCGCTGCCGACCTATCCCTTCCAGCGCCAGATGCACTGGATCGACGCACCGATGCCACAGAACCGGGCGCATGCGGCCCTTCCCAATCCGCTGCCCGAAACACCGGTACAAGCAATCTCGACAGACGGAATGAGCCCAATGACCACCGCACCTTCGACCATCGACCGGCGCGCCACACTGGAACGCGCCCTGACCGCCCTGCTCTCAGACCTTTCAGGCGAAGACCTGCCAGACGATGCAGCCGGAGCGACCTTTCTGGAGCTTGGCTTCGATTCCCTCTTCATCGGCCAGTTCGCGCAGAAGGTGGAGAAGGAATACAAGATCAAGCTCTCCTTCCGCGAACTGCTCGGCAACATACCGACCATTCATGAATTGGCGCGACACCTGGATACCGAACTGCCGGCGGATGCCGTGCAGGCGGTGTCTCCCTCTCCGGTGGCTCAGGTCCCCCCCACGCCGGACGTCGCGTCTGCTGCGCCATCTTCAGTGGCGAATGGAACTCCACAGGCACCTCAAGGGCTCGAGGCGCTTTTCCAGTCCCAGTTGCAGATGGCGCAGCAACTTTTTGCACAGCAGTTCGCGGCTATCCAGTCGCTTGGCGGCTCCGTGCCGGCGGCCGCGCCTTCAGCCGCGCCGCAGGTTGCACCGGCTCCAGCCGCTGCGCCCGCGCCTGTGCCGGACACAAGCGGCGACGAGAGCGAGATCGGCGGGAGCCGCATCCGTGTGTACAAGCCCGGCGCGCAGCCCAGGGAACAGGCGCTCACGGAGGAAAAACGCGCCTTCATCAACGATCTGGTTGCCCGCTATTGCGAGAAGAACGCGCGGTCCAAAGCGTTCACGCAGGAACACCGGCCGCATCTGGCCGATCCACGCGCGGCCTCCGGCTTTCGCGCCGACTGGAAGGAACTGGTCTTCCCTGTTGTCTCCGACCGCTCGAAGGGATCGCGCATCTGGGACATCGACGGCAATGAATATATCGATCTCGTGAACGGCATGGGGCAAACCGCCTTCGGTCACGCCCCCGATTTCGTGGTCGAAGCGATCCGCGCCCAGACCGACAGGGGCTTTGCCATTGGCCCGCAGACACCGCTCGCCGGCGAGGTGGCGGACCTGATCAGTGAACTGACCGGGCACAGCCGCGTCACCTTCTGCAACACGGGATCGGAAGCGGTGATGGCCGCCATGCGGGTTGCCCGCACCGTGACGGGCCGCGACCGCATCGTCGTTTTCGGCAACGACTATCACGGCCAATTTGACGAGGTTCTGGTCAAGGGCCGCAGCCGTGCGGGGCAGCATCGCACCTTGCCCATAGCCGCCGGCATTCCCGCAGATTCCCTGTCGAACATCACGGTCCTGCCCTATGGCGCGCCCGAGAGCCTCGACTGGATCCGCGCCAATGCGGAGGAGCTTGCGGCCGTCATCATCGAGCCGGTGCAGAGCCGCCATCCGGAGCTGCAGCCGGTCGAGTTCGTACGTGCGCTGCGGACCGTCGCAACGGAACGCGATTTCGCGCTGGTCTTCGATGAGGTGGTAACGGGCTTCCGCGTCGACCCCGGTGGCATGCAGGCCGTGTGGGGCATACGCGGCGACCTTGCGACCTATGGCAAGGTGCTGGGCGGCGGAATGCCGATCGGTGTTCTGGCCGGAGACAGCCGGTATATGGATGCGCTCGATGGCGGTCACTGGGATTATGGCGATGACAGCGTGCCAATGGTCGCGCCAACCTTCTTTGCAGGCACATTCGTGCGCCATCCGGTGGTTCTGGCGGCGACACGCGCCGTACTCGAGCACATCAAGGGTGAAGGCCGTGCGCTCTATGACCGGGTGGCCACCCGTACGGAAGCGCTCGTCACGGAGCTGAACGGCCAGCTTTCGGATCGCGGGATTGCGACGCAGATCCATGGCTACAAGAGCTGGTTCGTGACAGATTTCGGCAATGCCGACCCGCTCGGCGCGCTGTTTTACCCCTGTGCGCGGATGCAGGGTCTGCATGTCCAGGACGGCTATCCCTGCTTCCTGACGACCGCGCATTCGGAAGAGGACTTTTCGCGCATTGCGGCAGTCTTCGGCGAGACGCTCGACGCGCTTCAGGGTGCCGGCATTCTGATGTCCGATGGAGAGCGGGCCGAACGACCTGCGGCAAAACCCGCGCAAGAGACGCCGCAACAGGCACCGCTGACCGAAGCGCAGAAGGAAATCTGGCTTGCAGCCCAGGCCGGCGACGAAGCCTCCTGCTCCTTCAACGAATCCTTCAATCTCACGCTCGATGGCGCGCTGGACGAAGCCGCATTCCGCAAGGCGTTCGACCTGGTCGTGGCCCGGCACAATGCGCTTCACATCCGCTTTGCGCGGACGGGCAAGCATTTCGAGGTGACGCCCGGTTTCCGCATCGACATGCCAATGACGGAGGTTTCGGATAGCGAAGCGCTTGCACGAATCGTCGAGCGCGAGGCGCGCGCGTCCTTCGATCTCGTCAACGGTCCGCTGGCGCGCGCAGAACTCGTTCGGCTTTCAAACGACCGGCACGTGCTTGTCTTCACGGCCCATCATATCGTTTGCGACGGCTGGTCGGCGAATGTGCTGATCGAGGAGCTGGCGACGGCCTACAGCGCGCTTGCGCGGGGCGAGACGCCTGACCTGCCACCGGCACTGGCTTTCTCGAGCTATGCGCAGGCGCGCGCGAGCCGGTCGGACGACGATGCAGAAACGGAGCGGTTCTGGCTTTCGCAATTCGAGACCGTGCCAGACCTGCCGGACATGCCGACCGACCGACCGCGCCCAGAACAGCGCAGCTTTGCCGGCGGCACCGTGACCGCGCATATCGACGGCGATGTCTACAGGCGACTGAAGAAGGCCGGCGCGAAGAACGGCGCGACGCTGTTTTCCACGCTGCTCGCAGCCATGCAGGTGATGATCGCACGGCTCTCAGGCAGCAACGACATCGTGATCGCCGTGCCTTCGGCAGGCCAGAGCCTGCTTGATGCCGAAACGCTGGTCGGCCATTGCGTCAACCTTCTGCCCCTGCGGCAGACGCTGGATGAAGAACGGTCCTTCGCCCAGCATTTGAAGGACACGCAGCAACTGGTTCTTCAGGCTTTCGAGCATCAGGACTTTACCTATGGAACGCTGGTGCGGAAGCTTGGCCTGAAGCGCGATCCGAGCCGCCTTCCCCTGACGGAAATCCAGTTCAACCTGGAGCGGGTGACGAAGGGAACGGATTTTGGCGGGCTTTCCGCGGATGTGGTCCCCAACCCCAAGGCGTTTTCGAATTTCGACATGTTCGCCAACATGATCGAGAGCGAGGACGGCATCCGCATCGATGTCGACTACAATGGCGACGTGTTCGATCCCGAGACCATCGAACGCTGGCTCGGCCATTTCGCCACGCTCGTCGAAGCTCTTGCGAAGGATATGGGCACGCCCATCGAACGCCTGCCGCTCATGTCTCAGGACGAGATGGACTGGCTTGCCTACGGTCTGAACCAGACGCAAGCGGCCTATGATGATGAGCGCTTTGCCTTCGAGCTGTTTGGCGACCGCGCGGCGGAAACGCCCGACGCCATTGCCGCCACTCATGGCGAGGAAAGCATCACCTATGGCGAACTCGATGCTCGAAGCTGGCAAATGGCACGGCTGCTCCAGGAAAAGCTGCTCGTGCCCGGCTGCCGTGTCGCCGTGGCGCTCGACCGCTCCATAGACATGCTGGTGACGCTGCTGGCGATCATGAAGGCCGACCACATCTATGTGCCGCTCGACCCGGATCATCCCGAGGCACGCCTGCGGCAGACCATGGAGGCAGCCAAAATCTCCGCCGTGATCTGCAAGAGTGACAGGATTGCCGCCCTTGCCGGTGAAGACGTTCTGCCGATCATGCTCGATCACGAGCGCGATGCGATTGCCGCCAGGGATGCGGCACCGCTCGAGGAGCGGGTTCATGGCACGCAGGCTGCGGCCTACATCATCTTCACTTCAGGTTCGACCGGCGTGCCGAAGGGCGTGGAGGTTCCGCACAACGCGCTGGTCAACTTCCTCACCTCCATGGCGAAGGAGCCCGGCTTTGCGGCGGACGACACACTGCTTGCCGTCACCACCATTTCCTTCGACATCGCCGCGCTGGAACTCTACCTGCCGCTGATCCGCGGTGGCCGCGTGGTGATCGCCGACAGGATCGAGGTGCAGGACGGGTTTCGGCTCGTGCAACGTCTCGACGAGTGCGGCGCTACGGTTTTGCAGGCAACGCCAACGCTCTGGCAGATGCTTGTCGAAGCGGGGCTGGGCGAGAGGAAATCGCTCAAGATGCTGTGCGGCGGCGAACCGCTGCCTGCAAGGCTGGCACAGAGCCTGTGCGCGCTGGGCGGCGAATTGTGGAACATGTATGGGCCGACCGAGACCACGATCTGGTCCTCTGTCGCGAGGATCGACGATCCGGATGCACCGATCACCATCGGCCAGCCCATCGCCAACACGCAGCTCTACATTCTGGACGCACGCAACCGGCTTGCGCCCGTGGGCGTGACGGGCGAACTGAACATTGGCGGCGACGGCCTTGCCGTCGGCTATTTCAAGAACGCCGAGCAAACCCATGCCGCTTTCCGCAATGTGTCGATTGGCGGCGTTCCGCAACGGCTCTACAAGACGGGCGATGTGGGACGGCGCCTGGCCGATGGCTCGCTCCAGCTTCTGGGGCGCCGCGACAACCAGATCAAGCTGCGCGGCTTCCGTATCGAGCTGGGCGACATCGAGGCGGTCATCGCAAAGGCCGAGGGCGTGCGCCAGTGCGCCGTTGTCGCCCCCGTGAACCGCAATGGCGACCGGCAGCTCGTGTGTCACACCGTGCCTGACGATCCGGCGAGCCCGCCTGAAGCAAAGGCGCTCAGCGCCCATGCCAAGGCGCATCTTCCCGGCCATATGGTGCCCGCCTTTTGGGTCAATGCCGAAGCGCTGCCCCAGACGGCCAATGGCAAGCTCGACCGCAAGACGCTCGAAAAGCAGGGCATTCCGCGCCAGGAGGCAGCCATCATCCGCACCGCGCCGCGCACGCCCATGGAAGAAAAGCTCTCGGCCATCTGGCGCGATGTGCTCAACATTCCCGAAATCGGCGTGGAGGAGAACATCTACGCGCTGGGGGCGGATTCGCTCAGCATCTTCCGCATCGCAGCCCGGATGATCGATGCCGGCCTGCCGCTGGAGGCGCGGCATCTCCTGCAGCACCCCACGATCGGGGAGCTGGCGCTGATCGCCGATGAGGCCGATGACGAGACTATGAACGGGATCAAGCCGCATGTGCCTTCGCTGAAAGATTTCCGGCACGGCGCGCGCCGCCGCATGGAGGCACACGGATGAGCGACATCGAACACCGCCTGATGACCTCCGATTCGAACGAGATCATCGGCGAATTTCCCTACACGCAGACGCAGCTGCGCTGCTGGTTCCTGGATCGTCTGAACCCCGGAAACCCCGCGCTCAACGTTGCCGTGCGGTGGGAGATTCGGGGGAGTTTCAGGACCGAGAGCATCGAAGAGGCTTTCCGGCAGATCATAGAGAGGCACGAGATTCTGCGGACCCGTTTCGTGGAGACGGACGGGCAACCCATGCAGCAGGTGGTGCGCGGGGTCGAGTTCCGCATGCCGGTCATTGACCTGCGTCACGTGCCGGAAGACCAGCGCGAGGCGCGCATCCAGTCGATCAGCAGGGAAACGGCGGCAGCGCCTTTCGACCTTGGCCAGCCGGGGCTCTTCCGCGTCACGCTGCTGATGGTGGAAAACAGGCGCGGCTTCATACTCATCACCGCGCATCAGAGCTGTTTCGACGGCTGGTCGATCCGCGTTCTCGGGCGCGAAGTGGGAGAACTCGCAGCGGCAATCGACGCGAAACGCGCGCCGCACCTGCCGGAGCTGGCGCTGCAATATGGCGACTTCGCGCTGTGGCAGGAGGAATACCGCAACAGCTACGGTTTCGAAGCGGAGAAGACCTACTGGCGCGAACAGTTGCGCGATGCCCCCTATTTCGAGATCAGGCCGGACCGGCCCCGTGGCCGTGTGAAAACCAGCCGCGGCGAGATCCTTTCCGCCGTGCTCCCGCTGGAATTCGGCGAGCGGATCGAGGCGGCGGCGCGCGCGCATCATGTTTCGCTGTTCAGCTATGGCGCGGCGGTCATCAGTGCTGCACTTCACCACTATTCGGGCGAACGTGAAGTGCTGTTCGGGACGCAAATCGCCGGGCGCGACGATGTGGATCTGGAGAGCCTGATCGGCGTTTTCATCAACAATCTCGTTCTGCGTTTCGATATTACCGACGAGTTGAGCTTTGCCGATCACCTCTCGAGGGTCAGCGCGACGGTGGGGGCGGCCCTCAACCATCAGAAAATGCCGTTCAACAATCTTGTCGAGCTGGTCAATCCAGTGCGCGATCCTTCCCGCAATCCGCTCGTCTCGGTGAACTTCAACCAGCAAAAGGCCTTTCTGGAAGACACGCGCTATGGCGATTTCGAGCTGATCAGCGCCCCGTCGCAATCGCCGGGCGTGATCTATGATCTCAACTTCATCATGATCGGCCGGCCGACCGGCTGGCGCATGTCGGTGGAATACAACACCGACCTGTTCGACGAAGCGACCGCGCGGGAGCTGCTCGATCTGTGGCAGAAGGCCTATGCCTTCGCGCTTGACGATCCGCAGACGCAGATTGGCGCGATGGCGGGGCCGGTTCGTGCCGGCAGTTTGCCGAAGGAAGCGCAGCCAAAGCCGGCATTGCGGCTGGAAGCGCTGCTTCTCGCACACCCGGATGTCGCCGATGTCGCGGTCCGGCGAAACGGCCCGTCCGGTCGGCCCCACGCCTTCGTGGTGCCGACAGCAGGGCTCATGGTGCCGCTCGAAACCCTTCCTGCGCAACTGGACGCCTATCTGGCAGAACGGCTGCCAGAGGAAGAGTTACCCGCCGCAATCAGCGTTCTTCTTTCCCTGCCGAGACGGGCGGACGGCGCAGTGGAATTGCCGGCGATGCCGCCACCCACGGCCAATGTCCCTGCCCCGGTTACTGCCAGAAGTCCGGCCCCGCCAGCAGACAGGCAGGCGGAGCTTGGCCGGATATGGGCGCGTGTGCTTGACGTGCCGCGGGTGGATGCAAACGACGACTTCTTTGCGCTGGGCGGTCATTCGCTTCTGGCTCTCAGAATGTTCTCCGGCGTGCGCGAGGCCTTCGGCATCCAGCCTGACCTCGCTCTCCTGTTCAGGGAGCCGACGCTCTCGGGCTTCGCGTCCGCGATCTTCGGCACACAGCCTGCCCCTGTTGCAGAACCGGCGGAAGAACTGGAGACCCCGTCACCGGTTACCGTCGACTGGGAAACGACAATCTATCGGCAAGGCAGCGGAGATTGCGCGGTCTATACGCTGAACCATCCCTTCCTCTATTACCGGATGGCGAAATCGCTTCCCGGCCATGCCTCCGTCGTCAATCTTCACATGTTCAACGCGAGGATCGATGAAGAAACCGAAGGCTTTTCGCTGGAAAAGATCGCCGGCGATGCGGTGGACGCGATGCAGCTTGGCGACACACCAAAAACCGTCGCGCTGGTGGGGCTTTGCGTCAACGGCATCCTGGCCGCCGAGATGACCCGGCAATTGCGGGCCCGGGGTCATGAAGTGAGTTTCGTTGCGCTGATCGACAGCTGGGCACCCGGTTATGTGCGTTCGCAGCCGGCCCTGATCCGCTGGCGCTGGAACACCGAAAAACGCGCAAAACGGCTCGTCTATTTCACCGGCAAGCTTTTGCGCGGGCGCATGTCGCTGATTACCTACCTGAAGGAGTTCAGCCTTTCGCTGAAGCTTGTCGAGCGCTTCGCACCTGCCCGTGCCATGAACGAAGAAGAGCAAACCACCGAAGCAGTCACCCAATATCTCGTTCGTGCGGCCCGGCGCTACAGTCCGCGGGCGCTTTCCGGCGAAACCGTTCTCTTCTTCCGCAGTCAGGCCACGCACCGGCGCGCAAGGCGGCTTCTATTCGGGTGGCGTGGTTTCGTGCCGGATGAATCGCCGGTTTTCGATCTCAGCGGCTGGCACGAGGATTCGCTCAGCGAAATGGGCATCGACAAGCTTTCATCCGTGCTGGGCGAGCGTCTTGAACTGGGAGGCTCCGCTGACCGCCGCTCCTGATAAGCAAGGCAAGCGAAGCCAGGCAACCCCTCCCCTGCGCATCGGCATAATGCGGCAGGCAGGCCTTCCATTCGAGAACTGGGAACTGCAGCTCGTCGAAAGGCTGCTTGCGGACCGCCGTTTCCGGCTTGTCGCGTTTCTGACCGTTTCGAAACAGGCCGGAGAAAACCACGCCGACATGCTGACCAGATTGGTCGCACAGCTTGACGGTGCGCTTTTCGCACGACAGTCCGACTATGGCGCAAAGCGGTTCGAGCGGGCTCGAAAAACCATACTGAACATCCCGCTGGACAATGCCGTGGAGGATTGGGCCGTGGAGGATGGCGACCGGCACCGGCTGCAACTCGATGTGATCCTGCGTCACTGCGATGCAAAACTGCCCGAGCCCATGCTTCGGAACCTTCCGTTCGGCGCCTGGTCGCTCAGTCATGTTTTCACGCAGTCGGGCTCGGCAAGCTGGGACGGCATCGCCGATATGGCGGCCGGTGCTCCGACAAGCCAGCTCTCGCTCTTTCTGGAAACGGCACGGCACCCGGGGAGGCGCGTCATCGCGCAGGCCGAATTCAATGTGAAATTCAGTGCGGCGCGCAATGCCGCCTTCATCAAGGAAAAGTCGGTTCTGCTTCTGATGCGTGAACTCAGGCGCGTCGCGGACACCCGCAAACTGCCAAAGCCGCTCAGAGCCCCCGATGCCGTCCAGGCGCTCGGGCCGCCCGGCGTTTTCAGGACAGGCCGCTATGCAGCGGCACTCACAAAAAACATAGCGCAGCGTGTGCTCAAAAGCGTGCGCCGCGCCTCCCATCAGGAAACCGCCGTCTGGACGCTTTTCAGCGGGCGCGGTGCCATTGACGATTTCGATCCCAGCGAAGCCATCGAGATCCCGCCGACGGACACGGCCATCAAGGCCGATCCCTTCCTTTTTCACCATGAGGGGCGGACCTATCTGTTCTACGAGAATTACGGACTGGGCGATACCAAAGCGCACATCGCCGTGGGCGAAATCACCCGCAGCGGCTTCGAGCCCATCGGCATAGCGCTGGGTGGCAGCGAACACCTCTCGTTTCCCTTCGTTTTCCGCGAGGGGGACGAGATTTTCCTCATGCCGGAGACGCATCAGAGGAAGCGCATCGAAATCTGGCGCGCGGTGAGCTTTCCGTTGATCTGGGAGCCCTATTCCCGAGCCCTCGAGGGATGGTCAACCGCCGACAGCACACTTTTCAAACATCGCGGTCAATGGTGGCTTTTCACCAATCTTTCAGAGCATCACGCGTTCGAGGATCACTGCTCCGCGCTCTACGCGTTCCAGGTCGACGGACCGGAATTGAAACGGATCGTTCCCCATCGGCGGAATCCCATTGTTGTGGGCAGCGCCACGGCACGCAATGCCGGCCGCATCTTCTCACGCCATCGCCGGCTCTACCGGCCCGCGCAGTACAATGCGCACGGCATCTATGGCTACGGTCTCAACATCATGGAGATCGAGCAACTGGACCTGGATGATTATCGGGAAACATGTGTGCGCCGCATCCTGCCCGATTTCAAACCGGGCCTGACCGGCTGCCATCATTTCGATGCGAGCGGCTCACGCTATATTCTGGATGCGCGGCTCAACGCCTGATGACGTTCGATCCGGGCTGCGGGCCACCAGGCCCCGCGCCTTTCGCGTCGGACAGTCTGCAATGTACCGCCGCGGTAGTTCAGCGAAACGGCGTTGCCTGCCGTCAGCGCCGCGACCGCTCCGACATAGCCACGCGGCAGGGTGAGGTTGAGAAACTGCCACTGGGCCGGCGCATCGTCCACGCCATCGAGCCGCAGCAGTCGCGGCTCACCGACGGGATCGATGGTGACATCAAAGGATTCAAGCGGCAGCGAAAGCCCCGCACCATGCGCCTTCACGAACGCTTCCTTGCGTGTCCAGCAGCGGAAAAACGCTCCAAGATAATCCTGCGCCGGCACCACCTTCAGCGCTTCGTTCTCAGCCCCGGAGAAAAAGTGCTCTGCGAGATTTTCCCGGAACGGAAGGACGCGCTCTATGTCTATGCCGAGCTGATAGCGATCGGAAACGGCGAGAACCGCCGTCGGGCCGCTGTGACTGAGATTGAAATGAAGCGGCGGTTCACCGCGCCCGGCAAGCCGGGGTTTGCCAAAGGCATTGTACGAGAAAGCAAGCCGATTTGGCGCCACGCCTAGATAGGACCCGAGGATCGCCCTCAGCCGACCTCGCCCGGCGATGAAACGCAGCCGGTGCTGCTCATGCACGAAGCGAGAGGCACGTGCGAACTCCGCCTCATTGAGTGCCGAGACGAGCGGCGGAAGCGCCTCCAGGGGTACGTCGAGGGACCACTGCCAGACATCGATCGTGCCGGCGCCGATGCTTACGGGTTTAAGCTGCATAGGAGAACCGCCTTTCCTGCGCCCCCTGGCCTGCCATGCGGCGGGCAAGATAGGCCATGAGCGCAGTTGGATAGTTTTCACCAAGGCTGATGCGGCAGGTGCGCTTGAGAATATCCAGCGAACGGGCACACATATCGGGCCCGTACTCCACATCGGCCGAGGCCCAGCCATACGGGTTCATGGCCGGATGGAATGCCCGCTTTTCCAGGATCGGAGTCCAGTGGGTGCAGACGTGGCGGCTTGAATCGAAAACGCGATAGACGCCGCGCCGGTTCCGGGCGGCAAAGGCCTTGGCTTCGCCTTCCGTCTCGAACAGCACATGGAGACCGACGGCGTTTTGCGGGTCGTTGTGCGGCCCCAGCCGGAAGGCGTCGCTGCCCGACAGGATGTGCGACATGACCTGATGCCGCCTGCGCATGCGACCCAGCATGGGATCGAGCTTGGCAAGCTGCACATTGAGCATCGCGCCCTGGATCTGGCTTGCCTTGAAGTTCACACCGAAAAAACTCGGCTCGTTGTAATTGTCGAGATGCCCGCGAAAGAGTTCGCCCACATCATGATACATGCGCGCGCGGGCGAAATACCGGTCGCTCTGCGAGACCACCGCACCGCCCTCGCCGATATTGATGTTCTTGAACTGGTTGAAGCTGAAAGCGCCAATGTCGCCAATGGTGCCGACACGCTGCCCCCGGTAACTCACCCCCACCGCCTGGCAGGCATCCTCGATCACCATGAGACCGTTCTGGCGGGCGAGCGTCGTGATCGCCTCCATGTCGCAGACCATGTTGGCCATATGCACCGGCAGGATGGCACGGGTGCGCGGCGTGATCTTGCGCGCAATGTCTTCGGGATCCATGGTCAGCGTCTCGTCGATATCGACGATGACCGGCACGGCCCCGACAGCGAGTACCGAGGCGGCCGTGGCGATCCAGGTATAGGCAGGCACGAGCACCTCGTCGCCGGGGCCCACCCCGGACGCAGCCAATGCACTGATCAACGCGCCTGTGCCGCTGCTGACTGTCAACACATGTTTGACGCCGAACTTTTCGGAAAATGCCTTTTCGAACCGGTCGAGCGGCCCCTCGCCGGGCCCGCCATAGCGCGCAAGACGCCCCGAAGCGATGACCCCGCCGATCGCCAGCCACTCACGCAAACCAACCTTTGCCATGGTGTTTTCCCGCTTGGCCGACGGGCGAGCCGTGCCCGTGGCGCCCCATTTATTCTTCAAGCGTATGCCCGGGCCATGGGCTTTTCAAATAATCCAATAATGTAGCGACGCGGCGCCGCGCACTACTTCGCAGTGGCCAAAACCCTTAGCAAGTCGCCCCTTCTATGCAATTTGGATGAGTTCGGCTGGGCCGGAGATTTTGCTAGCGTGCTTAAGGGTCAATCACGATGCAGCAAACCGCTTTTCATGCGCGGCTGACGTGCTGCTGTGATGGCCTGCTCAGGGGGCAACGTGTCCACTCTAGACTTGCGCAGCGTGCCTTCGGGCACACAGTTTGACGCCGATCTCGCCCTTGTCGGGGCGGGACCCGCGGGGCTGGCACTGGCGCGAGAGTTTTCCGGTACACGCCTCAGGATTCTCCTTGTCGAAAGCGGCGGCGTGGACTTCGATCCCGAAGTACAAACCCTCAATCGGGTGGAGAATATCGGCGATCCCAACGCGCGTGATGCCATGCCGCTCCAGCGAGGCTATACGGGCGATCTTGCCTGGCTCAACGACATCCCCGCCTTCGAGCTTCGCAACCGCATGGTCGGCGGCAGCACGCACACCTGGGTCGGCAAATGTGCCGCGTTCGACGATATCGACTTCGACGCCCGCAAATGGGTTCCCGATTCCGGCTGGCCGCTGCAGCGGCGCGATCTCACGGATGTGCTCGACCGCGCGGCGGCGCTGCTCAATCTCGGCCCCAACATCTACGACAGGGCGCTCTATCACCGGCTGGCCTCACCGCCCGCCGATATCGACCTGAATGACGATCTCGTGCGCACCTTCTTCTGGCAGTTCAGCCACAGGATCAAGGGCAGCGAGCCGCTGCGGTTTGCAGACATTGCGAGGGGACTGACGGCGGGGAACATCGACATTCTGACCCATGCGACCGTCACCCGCATCGGGCTCTCCGAGAATGGAAGAAGGGTCGAAGCACTCGATGTCAAAAGCCTTTCGGGGGAGGAAGCGGTGATCCGGGCGCCGGTGATCGTGCTGTGCGGTGGGGGGATTGAGAACGCGCGCATGCTTCTGGCCTCCAGAGATGTAGCGGCAAAGGGCATCGGCAACGATCATGACTGCGTGGGCCGTTACCTGGCCGACCATCCGCGCACGGTGATCGCACGGTTCGGGAAGGAGACGCTGCAGGACGTTGCCGAGCATTTCGGCTTTTACGGGCTCAGCCACAAACGCCGCACGCATTTTTATCTGCGTGGGCTGGCGCTTAGCCCGCGCCTGCAGGCGCGCGAGGGGCTGCTCAACTGCGCGACCTATCCGGTGCAGATACTGGCGCCGAACGACCCGTGGCTGGCGCTCAAACGCTTCTATGCCGGAAACCGGCGGTTCCGGCTCGACGACCTGAGGACCGCGCTTGCGGCCCCCGGCGGGCTGGCAGCCGGCCTGCACCGGCGGCTCATCATGAAACGGGGCCTGCCGCGCCAACTCACCGAGCTGCGCTTCGACGCCATGGCCGAACAGAGGCCCAACCGCGACAGCCGCGTGACGCTCTCATCCCTCCGCGACCGGCTTGGCATCCCGCTCGCGCGTGTAGACTGGAAGATCGGCTGGGCGGAAACCGCCAGTGTCGCGCGGCTTGCCGAACTCATCTCGGCCGAGTTCTGGCGGGTCGGCCTGCCCCAGCCCAGACTCGAGCCCTGGATTCTGGAGGAGGATTTCAGGAACGCACCCTTTAGCGACATGGCCCACCCGGCCTGTACCACGCGCATGGGCGATGATCCGGCGACAAGCGTGGTCGACCGGAACGCCAGGGTTCATGATGTCGAGGGACTTTACGTTGCGGGCAGTTCGGTGTTTCCAACGGCAGGCCACGCCAATCCGACGCTGATGATCATCGCCATGACCCTGCGCCTTGCCGACCATCTCAAGACGCGGCTTCTTGCCTGAACACACACACATATATTCACAGGGTCAGTGCCCGGATTTCAGCCAGCCCGTCCATTTCCAGCTTGCATAGAGAACGGCCAGATAGATGGTTGCTCCCACCAGAACCTGCATCGCCATTTGCGAATAGGGCGGCAGGTGGGTCTCGGCGGGCCAGTGAGCAAGCGACGACACGCCGACGAACATCACCGCAGCCGCGAGCGCAATCAGCCCGCTATTGGCGGAAATCCCGACCCAGTCGAGCTTTCCATAGCGTATCTGGAACCATACAGACAGCGCACCGGCAAAGGCGGCCGCCACGCATTGGCCCAGCGCCGCATATACGAGGCCGAATGGAGCCAGCACCAGGATCATCAGGATCGAAGCGAAGCTTATGAGCAGTGAAAGGGGCCAGAGCCGCTTCACCTCACCGCGAACAGTCAGGAGCGGCTCGGTTACATATCCCTGAAACATCAAAAGTTGCCGGACCGCGAGGATTTTGACGACAAGCGCCACCGGTGCCCAGGCGGCGCCCAGCGCAATGTCCACCAGATTGCCGGAAACCAGAACCAGGCCGAGATACACCGGGGCTGCGATGGCGAAAAGCACAGGCAGAAAAAAGCTGCCCGCGCGCGTGACCGGATCACCTGCCGAGGCAGCAGCGTTTCGGCTGTTTGCGCGGCGAAACACAACCCAGGCCAGCAGTCTGGCCGGTTCGCCAACCAGTTCTGAAAAGGCCGCCACAATGCGCTCGGCCGCGCGGTAGTAACCGGCATCCGCAAGACCGAGCAAACCACCGACCGCGAGCGTGCCTGAATAAGAACGGGCAAAGACGATGATCCGCACACTCAGGATGTACCGCGCGAAATGGATTACCTCAGCAAGAACTGCACGGCTCGGAAGCCTGGGCGTGATCCAGCCGATCACATGGATGCCACCGGCAAGACCGAAAATGTGCGTGGCAAGACGTCCGATCACGAGGGCGACAATGTTCCAGCCGGCCCAGAGCCCGATCAGCGTTACCGTTAGTCCAGCCGCCTCGGCGAGAATGCGGATAACCGCCTGTCTGTTGAGGAGGTTCCGGTGCACCAGCATTCCGTCATAAACCGCGTTGAGAGCAGCGGGGATAAACCAGAGAGCAAACAACACGAACAACCAGGCCTGCCAGGCGGGGAACCAGAACGCACCTGCGAGAAGTGCAAGGACAAGCCCCGCTGCAGTAAAGCAGCAGCCGCTCACAAGCGCGATGGAAGCGAGCTGCGGCAATTGCTCTTCGCCATGGTCGGCGCGCATGATGTACTCCGCCCACCCTCCTTCGCTGATCACGACGAACAGGAAGGCGATGGCGGAGACGAAGGCAAAGAATCCGAACTCGGCGGGCGAGAGAACCCGCGCGGCAGCGACGAAGGCGACCAGTTGCGCGACCTGCGAAAACAGCCGCGCGACCATGACCCACACGCCGCCGCCCAGAAGATTCGAGACGGACAGACCAAGGAATCCGCTCACCTGTGTGTCATCCTGCCGTGGTTTGTGATCCGGTTTCACGTTGCATTCCCCCTGCCGCTATTCACCTGCGCAAGCGCTTCCGCTACGATTTCCACGGGAACACTGATGATTCGTCGTCCCTGGCGATGAAACTTTCAGATGTGCAGCCGCATGGGTTTCGATGCTCGATGCGGCCTGGCGTTCAGTATGGGAACCGGAGCGATTGCGGTTCCCTGTGTGCGGTTTCCAGTTTTGATGCTTTGCGGCGGACAATGAGCAGCCAGTGCGAGATGCAAGTAAAGAAGACCAGCTGAACCACGGCTTCCTCGCGCGGCCGTTCAAGGCCATCAGCGCCAAGATCAGCATACGCTGGCTCGTTATCGGTTTATGCCTCATCGTCTGGCTGGCCGTTCTGTTTCTCGTCCTCCTCTGAAACGCTTCCGGTTTTCGGTCCGATGCTCTAGCAGCCATTGTGATCGAACAGGAAGACGCCGACCGTGCGCCAGACGATCTTCAGATCGAGCCAGGTCGTACGGTTCTGGAAATATTGAACATCAAGCTGGACCCGCTCGGCATAGGATGTGTCGCTGCGACCTGACACCTGCCACAGACCGGTAATGCCCGGCTTCATCATGAGATAGTCGTTTATGCGCTCGCCGTAGCGTGCCATCTCGTCCTCGACGATCGGGCGCGGGCCGACCACACTCATCTCACCGCGCAACACATTCAGGAACTGCGGCAACTCATCCAGGCTCGACACGCGAAGGAAATGGCCGATGGGATGAATGCGCGGATCGTTGCGCAGCTTCTGGCAGGCGCGCCACTCCTGGAGGAGGACGGGATTCTGGTCCAGGAGTTCCTTGAGCAGACGGTCGGCGTCGCGGCGCATGGTGCGGAACTTCAGGCATTCGAACACCCGGCCATCCCGACCGATCCGCTTCTGTCTGTAAAAGACAGGCCGCCCGTCGCTGACCAGAATACAAAGACAAATCAATGCGATGGCAGGGAGAAGAAAAACAACGACAAGAACGCTGAAAGCGACATCGAAAAGTCTCTTCACAACGAAGTACGAGCGGAGATGCCTGACTTTCCGCAGCTCCAATCCCTGCTTTACGGAATCATCATATGCGTACAGCATGAACCCGCCCCTGGGTGTTTTTGTTTGCCTCGCCGTCGATCATTATAAGGCCCCGCAGACCCCGTGATATAACTCCATCGGGGTATTGGGCGGGGCAATTTAGGTGCAATCCACCGCACAATCGGACCATCCCTACCCCTGCAGCGCCACCGGACTAATCGGCTTCATTTGACTGGCTGGCTGCGTGGCCAAAAGCATTAGCTCCCGGTGCATTTCCGCTGGTGCCAACAGCCTGCCTCGCCGTGATTTCCATGCGGCGATTCCCCCGCCCACCCCCTGGCGTCGGTCCTCTGATCACGCGGTCCAGGATGCCTGCATAGAGCGCAAGGAGCGCCGCCAGCCAGCTTTCCGTCGTGTTGGAGAGCTGCGGCGCGCATGCGAGGGCGTTTTCGCTCATCGCCGAAATCAGGTCATCGTCATCGGCCAGCCGGCGCAGAGTGGCAGCAAGGGCCTCTATGCCGCCCGTGGGAAAAGTGAAAGCCGCACCCGCCTCCGTCAGCTCGCCGCCGAGCAATGCATGGGATGGAAGCACGACTGGGATGCCGCTTCCCACGGCCTCAAGGGCAGCGAGGCCGAATGGTTCGGGAACCCTCGAGGAGATGACGACACAGCGTGCATCGCCGATCAGGCCGGCAATCTGCGCGCGATTGCACCAGCCATGCAGTGTCACCTCCGGATAGCGAGCCTCAAGGAGCACGCGCCCGGCACCCTCGCCAATGACATGCAGGGGAACACCGGCAAGATGTGCTGCCTGTGCGGCGTCTTCAAACCCCTTTTCAGGCTCCAGACGTCCTATGAAGAAGAAATCTCGCTTCTCCTGCGGACGGGCCCCGGAAGACAAAAAGGGCGCAACGGGGTTGCGAATGGTCACCATCCGGCTGTCATTGATGCCGGCACGGTTGAAAAAGCGCCGCATCCCCTCGTGCACGAGCACGATGTTGGCGGGCTGTCTTTGCAGGGCAGAGAAACGCTGCATCAGAAGGTGTCGCGTGGAACGCCAGGCCTTCTGGTGAAAGCCGCGCTTGTCGCACTGCGTCGCGAGGCAGCGTAGCGACATGGGATCAAGGTCGCATATGGATGCTGCCGGATAGTTGATGAAGCCGCCATTGGGGCAGGCGAGAAAATAATCGTGTGCATGCAGGACCACCCGCTCGCGCACCGGTGCGAGCGCCCGGAAGATGGACGGCGACAGGATCTTGGACCATCCATGGACGTGATAGATTGTCGAGGGCCTGTCATGCCTGGCAATCCAGCCACTCAGGGCGCTGTAGGCGTTCCGGTTGTAGAGCCCGCCGGCAAGGGCAGAAAAACGCCCGCGCTCGACAAGCGGCTTTCCGTTGACGTGGACGGTCTCAGGCTGCGCCGTCCGGGCTGGTTCATCGCCTGCAAAAAAGGTCACGGGCACGCCTGCCTCACGCAGAAGCCGGGCAGACAGGCAGGACAGGTTGGAGGCGCCGCCGATCTCCGTCGACCGATCGTTGATGATGACAACCCGCCCCGGACGCATGATCGCCCCCTATTCCAGAACTGTCACGTTCCGGGGGGAGAGCCGGCCGCGCACCAGATCCGCGACGGCGCGCATATTGCCCAGCAGCCGGCCGCGCCGGTCCACCCATGGCTCGGGCCGGAAAACCTTCACCGCATTGGCGGCAAGGTTGCGCATGATCTGCGGCGCCGCATGACGCGGGCTCATGGTCTTTTTGCCCATGAGGTAGACCGGATTGGCAATCTGCGAATACCCCAGCCGGAGGCCCGATGTGCGGCCAGTCTTGGTGCCGAGATGCACGCCATGAAGACGCTCGGAACTCACAATACGCCCATGCCGCGCCAGTTGCCGGCTGAAATCCACATCCTCGAGCCAGCCATAAAGCGGGAGATTTTCGTCGAAGCGGAGGCCATACCCGCGAACGGTCGACATGCGGACCGCCATGTTGCACCCATAGCCGCTGTAGACGGGCTTTTCGCCACCGACCGGCTCTGCATCCGATTGCGAGCGGATGATGCGCAAACCGTCATCAAGCGGAATTCCCGGCCCGAGAATGCCGTCCGCGTCCACCGTTCCCGTGCTCATGACCACATCGGGATAGCGCTGGAAGATGCGCACCGTCTCTTCCAGATAGGACGGCGTGACAAGGAAATCATCGTCGAGGAACAGGACGATGTCGGCATCTTCCACACTCTCCAGAATGCGGTTTCGCTGCCGGCAGAGCCCCCGTTCGGCAAACACGACGCTGGTCCGTTGAAAGAGTGCGGCCAAGGCATCGGCGTCCACATCATCCTTCTCTGCCGCACATATGACGATACGGTCCACCGGCCGCGACTGGTCCAGCAGATGCGGCACCACGGCGTGGAGAATTTTCCTGCGTCCAGTGGTGGCGATGCCGACAGCGATCCGAAGATCCATCCGTCCCGGGTAGCGTTCAAACTGCATGGCGGCCTCCCGTATCGAGTTTGTTTCGGGCGATTGGATGCCACCATGGCCGGGTTTTGCGCTTGTTGAAGACGACACCCAGAATGCCGACGCGGGACTTGCCGAATGTGGCAAGCGCGCGGGCCAGCCATTCGACAGTCATCTTGCGCCGGTTGCCGAGCATGAGGAGGATGCCGTCGAGATAGGCGCTGGCCGCACGCGTGTCCGCCGAGGACGCAAAGGTGGAGAGGTCCACGATGATCACATCGTAATCCTGACGGAGCTCTTCGAGCTTTTTCTTGAGTGCGGGCAGGTGCCCGAAGCGGTGACCGGGGTGCGCTGCCCTTCGAATCTGCTCGACGGTCAGCACGGGGAGGATCGGCGCTTCCTCCAGTTGGGTGCGCTTCTCGCCCTTGTGCTTTTCCTCAGGCGCATCATCGACGTCCATAGCGCCACGATAAACGGAAAGGCCTGCTTTCGGCCCCGCGTTGACCGCCTGAATGCTGAGAAACGGATTCTTGAAATTGGCATCGACCAGCACCACCCGCAGGCCCTCATTGGCATAGAGCTGTCCCAGATTGGCTGCGATCGTGCTCTTTCCCTCACCACCGCCGACCGACGTCAGTCCCACGACGATCGGCCCGCCCGAAGGAAATGCCGCGTCAATGGAGCTTTTCACGCCACGCAGCGCTTCGGAGAAGCCGGAGTAAGGTGCATCCAGAACGAAGCGCAGTGCACCCTTGGCACCCGGCGCCTGAAAGCGCGTAAAGGGAACATGGCCGAGTGTGGGCAGGCCCAGCTCACGGCTAAGGCGCTCGCCGGAACTGATGCGGCGGTCGAGCACATCGCGCAGGCCGGCGAGCCCCAGGCCGCCGGCAAAGCCCAGCATCAGGGCCATGGGAATGATGAGCGTCGTTTTCGGCCAAATCTTCGCAAGCGGCGGGGTTGCCGCCGTCACCATACGCGCATCGCCGATGGGGAAGGACTGCTTCTGCAGCGTGGTGATCAATTGCTGAAGGACACTTTCATACATACGCCGATAGGTGGTCGCCCGGCTTTCAAGCTCGGTCAGTTGGACGCGAGCCAGGTTCTTTTCCGTGACACTGCCCTTGATCGCGTGAAGTTGCTCCCTGAGCAATTCTTCGCGGGCCTGCGCGGTGTCGAGATTTGATTTGTAGACACCTTGAATGCGAATGAGCTCGGTGTTGATCTGTGCTTCCAGCCGCGCGATCTCTGACTTTGCCGCCAAGGTCGGTTCGCTGTCGGCACCATAGCGGGTCTGCAAGGTTTCAAGCCGCGTACGCACCGCTCCGAGTTCCGCTCTCAGACGGTTGATTTCGGTGTTGCTTAACGCATCGCCGACATAGCTGTCGGGCAGTTCCCCGGCCAGCATGCGGTTTATGCTGGCAAGCCGCGCCGCATCGCCTGCGGTCGCCGCCTGGGCCGCCAGCAACTGACTGCTGATTTCGGCAAGCTGCTGCTGGTCGAGACCGGAGGGGCCGACCTGCGCGATATCGTTGCTGTTCCTGTATTCCTCGGCACTGAGAGCGGCTTCCTGTGCCTGCCGGCCAATCTCAACCAGCCGATCCTCGATCCACTGCGCGCCGCGCGCGATGATTTGCGATTTCGCATCCAGGCTCGACTGCATATATGTGTTGGCGATGGCATTCGCGGCCCGCGCCGCCTTGACGGGGTCCGTGGACGTGTAGCCGATCTCCAGAACATAGGACTGGCCCACGCGGCGAACCGACACACGGCCGAGAAAGCCCGCCATGGTGCGGCGCATGATGTCTTCTTCATTCGGCTTGCCGGCTGCTTCTGCATCCTCCCCGGTCGCTGGATCGAACACGGAGAGCATCACCGCGAGCGCTCTACGCACGGCCGATCTCCAGGAGCCGCTCGTCTGGATCTCCGGGTCTTCAGTCAGATTGAGCTGCTTGATGACGGAACGGGCAATCGCCTCCGATTCGACGATCTCCACCTCGCTCGCAATTTCTGCGGTCTCGATGATGATGGTGCCGGTGGAAGCGTCCTGTGAGGCGATGCGCGCCTGTTCACGGTCGATGACGATGCGTGCGATGGAGGTGTAGGTGGGTTCCGTATTGGCAATGTAGAGTGCGCCGAGCGCCACGCCCGCAGCGGAAGCCAGGGCAAGAATCAGAAAATGCCTTTGCAGGAAGGCCCAGATGTCGCGAAAGGAGATGTAGTCCTGCTGCCGACCGCTTTCCTTCGACGCCATCTCCGTTCCGGTCAGCTTCCTGATTTCCTGCACCACCATGTTCTGCCCCACCCGTCCTGAAGCCCCATGCGTCCTTTCGGAGGCAGAGGGCTATCTCATTGTTTTCCGCATTTGCGCGGACGCCAGGTGACCCAACCTGACTGCAAATGCTCTAAGCATCGGACCGAAAAGTGGAATCCGGTTTTCGGGCCATTCCGATGCTCCGTCCATCGTTTAGATCGTCCTTTGTGCGTCCGCATGGACGCACGGCGATCTTGAGCATCGGACCGAAAAGTGGAATCCGGTTTTCGGGCCATTCCGATGCTCCATCAATAATTAGATCGCCGTGCGTCCGGACGGATGCACGGCGATCTAGCGAGACTGCGCCTGCCTGATCCCGTTTTCGAGGGAAGCGCGCGGCATCGAGGCGCGCAGCAGGTCTAGCTGCACATCCAGAACGTCGCCCGGTTCCAGCCCGGTCGTTTCAACTGCGTCCACACGCTGTTTCTCATCACCGCCGCGCAGGATGCTGAACCGCAGCGGCTGCTGCTCGAACGCCCTGTCCTCACGGTGCAGGATCGACGCCCCGGTTGCCTGAAGAAGCTGCTCCGTCATTCCACGGCGCAATTCCAGGTCGTCGATCTCCAGATTGACCCGTTGCAGCTCGGCGCCGATTTCCGTGCGCCTTGTGCCTTCGAGGCTGAGCGCATCACGCTCGGTCTCGCTCAGCCGCTGCCGCGCGCGCATGGATGCAACCGCGAGATCGAGCCGGCTCGACTGGAGGTCGGCAACAATGCGTTCAAGCCCTGTCTCGCGCGATTTCGTGACTGTGCCCTTTTTGACCAGCTGCGCGACATTGCCCAACTCTTCCTCGGCGATTTTGATCTGCCGGTCCTGCGCCACCATCTTTTCGCCGAGTATCCTGATCTCCTCTCGGAAAAGCAGTCCGAGTTCGTTCAGCGAGTTGCGCTGCCGCTCATAGGCATTGCGCCGGGCCTCGAATATCGCCCGCTCGTCCCGCACAAACTGTGCCGCGTGCCCGGCCAGCGGGCGTCCCTGAAGAGCGGCGTCGAAATCGACCTCCTTTCCCTCGACCAGTTCAGCTTCGAGCCGCGCTCGCCGAGTGGCAAGCTGCAGGAGCTGAAGATCGATGCGGCCGATCTCGCCGGCATAGCGGATTTGTTCGAGCTCCGAATAACCGCCCGTCAGATCAGATCTACGCACACGCCCGCCTGCCATGGCCAGCGCCTGCAAGACGTTGAGCCCCGGCTTGAACTCGAATTCTCCCGGCCGCTCCACACTCCCGGTGACGAACACAGACGGATAGCGCACCACTTCCACTGTGGTGGCCGGTGGCGCGATAAGGCCTGTCTTCTTTTGAAGTGCGGCGGCGATTTCGTCCGCGAACGCCTGGCTTGTCCTGCCGTCCGCTGCGATCGGCCCCACCAGCGGAAGGGCGATCATACCTGCCGAGGAAACGGTATATTCCCCGCTGAGGGCCGCCCATTCCCGATATTCGCCCTGCGCCTCCACCCATTCGACCACAGCGATCTTCACCCGCGTCTGCGGCATGAGCCGAAAATCGTCTTGTGCCCGTGCGGCATCACTGCTGGCGAGAATGCAGAGGATGAAGACAAACGCCGTGAGGACAAACGATCTCGCGCTGTCGAAAGAAATGGTGCGATCAGTCGTGCTTTGCTTCATCCTGCCCGTTCCGGAGATATCCATGGCGTTCGGGAAGGACGCAGAATCGCCTCCCCCACCGTCGATCATCGGGCGAAACGGCGCGAGGTAAATTCGGTTGAAATGGTGTGCGGCTAGTTCCTTTCGGCTAGAGCGCCTAAGTCCATTGGGCTTTTGACGCAGAACGGGCACCCCACGCGAAGCGTCAACGTCCGATCGGATGATGACCTAGCCCGTTTGAGCGCGCCGCTCCATCGTTCAGACACGCGTTCAACCGTATTGTCGGCGTGCCCCCGCGTGCCGTTTCAAAGCAATATCCCGGAGGGCAAATCCGGGAGAACCATCTTGCGTGTCGCCATCGTTCACTACTGGCTGGTCTCCATGCGTGGGGGCGAAAAGGTCGTCGAAGCCCTGTGCGACATGTATCCCGACGCCGATATCTTCACGCTGGTTTATGACGAAAAACGGGTTTCGGAGAAAATCCGCCGGCACCGGATCACCCCCTCCTTTCTACAGAAGATACCAGGTGCGAAACGGCACTATCAGTCGCTCCTGCCGCTGATGCCCTTCGCGCTGGAGAGCCTGGACGTCTCCGGATACGACCTCGTGATCTCCAGCGAATCCGGACCGGCCAAGGGCATCACGCCCGGCCCCCAGGCAACCCATGTCTGCTATTGTCACTCACCCATGCGCTATGTGTGGGACCACTATCATTTCTACCGGGCCAATGCCGGCCTGCCGGCACGGCTGCTCATGCCGTGGATCGCACCGGCGTTGCGCGCCTGGGACGTGACCACCGCTGCGCGCGTCGACGCCTTTGTCGCCAATTCGCGCCATGTGGCGGACCGGATCGGCAAATATTACCGCCGCCGGGCGACCGTGCTCAACCCTCCGGTGAACGTCGATGATTTCGCGCCCGTGAGCAACCTTGGCGACCATTATCTCGTCGCCGGCCAGCTTGTCGGCTACAAGCGGGTCGACCTGGCCGTGCGCGCGTTCACACGTATGGGCCGCAAGCTCGTCGTAATCGGCGAAGGACCGGAGATGGCGACGCTGAAGCGGCTCGCCGGGCCCAGCGTGATGTTTCTGGGCCGAACCCCCTTCCCGCAGCTGAAAGACATGCTTGCCCGCTGCCGGGCGCTCATCTTTCCGGGCACCGAGGATTTCGGGATCGTGCCGGTGGAGGCGATGGCGAGCGGCCGGCCGGTCATCGCCCATGCGAGCGGTGGCGTGCTCGATTCGGTCGTTCCCGACCAGACGGGGCTCCTCTTCGACGAGCAGTCCGAAGCCGGTCTCATCGATGCCGTGCGTCGCTTCGAGGCCATGGAAGGGACCTTTCATCCCGAGATCATCCGCCAGCATGCGCAGCAGTTCAGCGACGCTCACTTCAGACAGCGCATGCAGCAGATCATCGATGACGAGATTGCCAGGCGAAAGCCGATGCCGGTTTCGCTCTCACAGGCGGCGCGCAGACAGCCCCCCCTGCGCCCCCGGGTCGCCAGAGTGAAACTCCCCGACACACACTTGAGAAACGGAGCGTGACAGAGCCATGTTTTCAGTCCTGCGTATGAGGAGCGCGGCGCGTGACGAGGAAACCGATACACTGCGTTTCAACACGCTTCTGCACACGCTCGACCTTCTCGACAGGGAGTTGCGGGCTGAACGACGGGGCCTGAAGGAGCGCTGCGAGCGGATCGCGGCAACCGCCGCTTTCGCGCAGGAGCGCTTTGAAAGCAACGACCATGAGAACGCGCTCTCGACGCGGATCGACGAGATGACCCGCTCGATGAAGAACTACACGCGGCGGATGAATGCGCTTCAGCGCCAGATCGACCTTGTCGGTCAGCTGCGCGCGACCGCGTCGACCTTCACGGCGGACCACCATTTGCCCCCGGAGCCACGGGAGGCTCCCGGCTTGCGGCACTAACCCGCGCCGCAACGCGAAGCGTGGGATCCATGCCTTTCAAAATGATTAGAGGAGACCCGCCGATACGCTGACAAGATGAACGCCGTAACACCTAAGCGCAGGGGATTTGCACCAACGTTCTATCTGCACGACGCGCCGGGGCTTTTATGATTTCCAGCAGTTGAGAAGATTGAGAATCGTCGAATATAAAACGCTAAGTTACCGCCTTTATTGAGGTTTCGGAACTTGGCGCAGCGCAGAAACGAGGCTCCGGATCGCCAGTGCGAAGGCATGGCGAGGGATGTCTCCCGGTTCAAACGGAGAGGAGCGAACCGGGAGCGGGGGAGGACACGCGAACGATGGACACGTCTCGTGCGGAGAGGCTTCGCACCGGGCGGTAGACCAGGAAAGGTCGGCGAACCGGGCAGAACTCTGATGGCAAGCAGTGGCAGTTCAGAACGAGCACTTCAACACACAGACACAATCGGGATGCTCGCGCTCATCGAAGAGAACATTCGAGCCTTCGACCTGAGCCTTTCGGGACTGCGTGTCGTGGTTCCCGTCGACAGCCGATTTCTGGCAGCAACCGCAGCAACCGCCCTCATGGCGGGTGCCGCTGCCGTGACCGCCGTCACACCGACGGCCACCCGGTTCCAGTCAGCCGAAGAAGCGGCAGAGGCGACGCGTACACTGGTCGGGGCCGCCGGGCTCCTGGAAAATCTGTCGATCGACGAACGGATCGACCACGAGACCTGCCGTGCGACCAATGTCCTTCTCAATGGTCCATCCATCCGCCCGATCACGCGCTCGCTGATCGAACGCCTGCCCGACCATTCGGTCGTGGCATTGATGCACGAAGCCTGGATGACGCTGACAGGAGAGGTGGACATTGAGGCCTGCCTTGAGCACGACATCCCGATCTCCGCCGTCAACGAATCCCATCCGCTGGTGGGTGCCAGAGACTACCACCCGGCCCTCTGCCTCGCGCTGCTCAAGGATGCGGAAATCCCCGTGGCGGGGGCCGATATCGCACTGATCTGCGACAATCCTCTCTCCAACACGCTGGAACAGGGGCTGAGGCAGGCCGGTGCGCAGGTGGCTGTCGTCGCGCATGCCAATCAGATTTTCGAGCATGACTGGCGCGCCATCCTTCTCGCCAAGCGTCCCCGCGAGGAGCCGCGCCTCGGGATTCAGGATCTCGGCTGGATCGCCAAGAGCGCGCCCGACGCAACGGTGGTTCAGTACTGGGGAGATGTGGACCGGAAGGCGGCGCGGTATTTCGAGCTGAAGGTATGGCCGCAGCGCACACCCGGCAAGGGTCAGTGGGGAATACCGCTGGATACGCTGGGGCCCGGCCCGATATTGCAGCGCATCACAGGCGGTCTCAAAGCCGCCCAGTCCGTGCTCGCCGGAATGCCGACCGCACCCGACAGCCTGGCGCAAACCCTTACATCGACTGACATTTTCAACGGCGATTGACATTCGGCAATCTGCGCCGCAAGTCTTCGCATCCGCAAAAAACTGTGTCATATCCCTGTCGCAATCGTTCCGGCGCGGCACGTTCCGTACCAGTGGCGATACGCGAAGGGAGGACAGTTTGAGCGCAAACGCACGGATTACGGCACTGACGCCGCCCGACATCCTGGCGCGGAAGGGCGGCGATCCGCTCGTCTGCCTGACCGCCTACACCACCCCGCTTGCCCGCCTCGTGGACCGGCACTGCGACATCGTTCTCGTCGGTGATAGTGTCGGCATGGTCCTGCATGGCCTGCCAAGCACACTCGGCGTTTCGCTCGACATGATGATCATGCACGGCCAGGCTGTTCGGCGTGGCGTGGAACGCGCCCTACTCGTCGTCGACATGCCCTTTGGAAGCTACGAGGAAACGCCGGAGCAGGCTTTTCGCAATGCCGCCCGCATCATGGCCGAGACCGGATGCGCGGCCGTCAAGCTCGAAGGTGGCGAGACGATGGAAAAGACCATCCGGTTTCTGACCCGGCATGGCATTCCGGTCATGGCGCATATCGGCCTCACGCCCCAGGCGGTCAACAGTTTTGGCGGCTACAAAGTGCAGGGGCGCGGCGGCGACGCATTCCACATACTGCGGGATGCGGAAGCGGTGGCCGATGCGGGCGCATTCTCCGTCGTGCTTGAGAAGGTTCCCGCCACGCTCGCCGATCGCATCACCGAGACAATTGCCATTCCCACCATCGGCATCGGCGCATCGCGGGCCTGCGACGGGCAGATACTCGTGGTCGATGACATGCTCGGCATGTTCGACGCGTTCAAGCCGAAATTCGTCAAGCGCTTCGCCGAGCTTGGCGAGGCCGCGGATGCGGCCATCGCGGCCTATGCGCAGGAAGTCCGCTCCAGGGAGTTTCCGAGCGACGCCCATGTCTTCACCGATGGCAGGAAGGGAAAGACCGAATGAGCCCCAGCATCCTCCGCACGGTTGCAGAACTGCGTGAGCGCGTTCGCACATGGCGGTGCGCCGGCGAGCGTGTTGCCGTCGTGCCCACCATGGGCGCGCTCCACGAAGGTCATCTGAGCCTGGTGGAAGCAGCAAAGGCGCGCGCCGAACGGGTGATCGTCACGCTGTTCGTTAATCCCAGACAGTTCAACGACGAGTCCGATCTCGCCGCCTATCCACGCACGGAAGCCGACGATGCGGCCAAACTCGCGCCATTGGCTGTCGATGTCCTGTTCGCCCCTGCGGTAGAGGAGATGTATGGCTCCGGTTTCTCAACCACCGTTTCCGTCTCGGGTGTGAGCGATGGGCTGTGCGGAGCGCACCGGCCCGGCCATTTCGACGGCGTTGCGACTGTCGTCAGCAAGCTCCTCCTGCAGAGCGAAGCCGACATCGCCTGCTTTGGCGAGAAGGATTTCCAGCAGCTTCTGGTGGTGCGCCGGCTTGCCATCGACTTGAACATCCCGGTCGAGATCGTCGGTTGTCCGACGGTGCGGGAAGTCGACAATTTGGCGCTCTCATCCCGCAATATGCGCCTCACGACCGAGCAGCGGCGCATCGCACCCGCCATTGCAGATGTGTTGCTGAAAAGTGCGGCGCACCTGGCCACCGGTAGTGACGCTGCTCCCGTTCTGGAAGCGGCGCGGAACGCCCTGCAAAAAGCAGGGTTTGACCGGGTGGAGTATTTTGAACTGCGGGATGCAGAAACCCTCGAGCCTGTCCAGCGCGCCGATCGTCCTGCAAGGCTTCTTGCCGCCGCCTGGCTCGGAGAAACACGGCTGATCGACAATGTCCCTGTAGTTCCCGCGAACCTCTGAAACCCATGGGTGTTCCCTTCGAGGCTTTCAATGAGAATCGCGTAACACCCGCGTGAATATTCTTCCCAATGGCTTGATCGAAAGTGGCCGCGGTTTTCGCCAGCACTTGATTTCTCGGTGATCGCCTATCCTGCGATGGTCCCGGCATCGGCGCTTGCTATGTCTCGCCGAGATTACAAAGCAAACCAGATGCGACACGGAGATCATCATGAAAACCGCAATTCTTGCAGCACTCGCCACACTCATCCTCGCCGCGCCTGCAGCGGCGCTTGAGCCGATCAAAGGGAGCCTGAACTACAATGCCGATCAGACCGCCCTGAGCAAGACGCCCGTCGGTTCGGTAACCTTCAACGAATTCCATAACGGCGGCAACCGCTACCGTGAGGTCTATGTGGTCGATACTGATCGTCGGTTGAAAATCGTCAACCGCTCTGTGGTCGACAACTCCTAAATCCAGTTCCAATCGCGCTCAAACGGCCCCGCTTCGTGAACTAACGCCCGAAAGTTGGACACCAACTTCGGGGGGCAGTTCATTTGCGGGGCCGGTTTTCGTTTTCTGGCAGAAAGAAGGGCGATTCCAGAGCACCTTCACTCATCATCGCCATTGCGAAATACGGCCTGCACATCGTCTGCAAGAAGCAGCGCGATCGGCCGCGTGCTCTCGAAGTTGGCCATGATGATGGCGATGATCGAAGTCAGGGGGATGGCAAGAATGGCCCCGGGGATGCCCCATAGCGACGTCCAGACCGCCAGGGACACCAGAACGACGAATGGCGACATGTTGATCCTGCGGCCAATCATGCGCGGTTCAAGGGCATTGCCCACCCACATCTGCGCCGAGGTCAGCAAGACCGCGACCAGAAGCGTCGTCTGGAGTGATCCGTACTGCGCCAGTGTCAGAAGCACGGGGAACATCACACCAAGCAGCGAACCGACATAGGGTATGTAGTTTAAAAGGCCGATCAGAACTGCCCAAAAGAGCGCGAAATCGACGCCGAAGAGCTTGAGCACGACAAAGGAGAGGAGGCCAAGAATGATGTTCACAAACGTCTTGACCGCCAGATATTCTCCAATGCTGCGATTGATGTCGCGCACAATTGTGTGGGTCTGGCTTGCCCTGTCTCTTGGAAGAGCAGCGGCGATCTTTCTCGCAAAGCCACCCCGTTCCGCCATCAGAAAGGTCGAGTAGACAACCGCCATGAAGATGATGCCGGCCAGAGAACCGACCGAACCAAGACTGACAGCCGCGAGGCGCTGAAGATTGATGCGTCCCCATAGTGTTTCAATAAGGGTTGAAAGATTGGGAATCTCTTCGATATCGAAGCGGGAAAGGATGCCGGTGAGCATGTCCGTCAGGTTCTTCTGATACACCGGCAGACGCGCGATCACCTGTTCGGCTGTGCCGACCATCACACTGGCCAGCATGACCAGGGCCAGAACAAAAATTGCCAGAACGAGGCCGCGCCGCATCCACTCGGGAAGACGGCCGAGCACCGGCAGGCGCCCCAGCGCTTCAGACGCGGTCAAGAGAACATAGACCGAGATCACCGCAATGAAGATCGGCATCAGGACCGAGCGCCCGATCACCAGTATCCACCCGATCAGAACCGTGAGAATGACGGCAAGAACCAGGGTGATAAATGCGCGAAGCGGGTCAGTTTTCTCCAGCATGTCTCTTCAATCGCAACGACAGCAGCACGAGCGCGACACCGCTGGCCAACAGTTCCAGAGCCACAACCAGGCCGAAATTGATCGTCACGCCGAGAAGGACGATCGCACCAAGGATTGCGGAAACGCCACCTGCTCCGAGAAGTACGGGGAACACACGATCGCCGTGCAGACTACGTCCCACCCAGAGTTTCGCCGCACCCGACGCAATCAAAAGCGCTCCGAGGAGAAACTGCAACAGGCGACCATCCCCGAAAGGGCCGAGTAGAAGAGACAGGCCGAGAAAGACACCGGCGAGCGCCAGCAGTCCGGCACCGATCATCGTCGGGACACTGGGCGGCTTATAGGCTGCCCATCCCTGCAGGGCGCCAACAAGGATCAACGCCCAGCCGCCCAGTGTCAGCGTCAAACTGGAAGCGGAACCGAGGTTGAAAAGAGCGGCAAGACCGCCGATCAGAGCAACAATCCCCGCGAGCAACCACAACATCCAGTGCTTCATCTTCCCCTCCGTTCGGCCTCAAACGTTTTTTGGGACCTCCGGCTAAAGCAGCCACTCCACCGGAAGCCAGCCGGCAACCACTGTTGCCACCTGCTGGAACCACGTGGCGCCGGGCTCCTCCTGATAGATGACCGGATCCTGCTGTCGCCGTTCCTCCACCCAAATCATTTTGTTCTCTGGGGTCAACCGAGGTTGATAACTGACCAGCCCCAGCCTCTCGTCGAATCCCTCGCTGACCTTCCGGGCCATGTTCTCGCTATCGATCAGGAAGCCCATCTCACAGTTCAGGATCGCCGATCGCGGATCGAAATTGAAAGAACCGATAAAAATGCGTTCGCCGTCAACGGCGAAGGTCTTTGCGTGCAGGCTGGCACCCGAAAGACCGAATGGCTTTAGCTGAATCTCGGAGCCCTGCGTCACGCCGCCACGCAGTTTCAGCTCGTAGAGCTTTACCCCTGCCTCGAGGAGCCCTCGCCGATATTTGGCGTAGCCGCTGTGCACGAGGAGCACATCCGTCGTGTTGAGTGCGTTGGTCAGAATGCGCACCTGCCTGCCGGCCTTTGCCAGATCGCTGAAATAGCTGCTTCCGATCTTTCCGGGAACAAAGTAGGCCGAGATCAGATCGAGCCGTTCCTGCGCCTCACCAAGGATCGCGCCGAGCCGCATGATCATTAGCTGATCGCGCGTGGCGATCCCCTCTCCCTTTACCGGGTCATCGGCAACGAGCTGGACATCCGTCCATTCCAGCGCCTCACCACCCCCGGCATAGCGTTCGGCACTGCTTTCCAGCTCGGCCAGAACCGCGTGCGCTTCCTCGCTCGAGCGCACCTGCGCGACACGGGCCTCAAATGCCTGCAAATCTCCCGAACCGGGGATGATCTTCTCGACGCCATAGACCGAGGCGCTGTTCCAGTATTCGTCGAACACCGCAGCTGTTTCGGGAAGAATCGCGCCTGTCGCCAGCACATCCATGTCGACGTAGAACGCCTCGCCGATCTGGAAATACTCGTCGCCGATGTTGCGGCCACCGACGATTGCCGCAGCGCCGTCGACGATAAACGACTTGTTGTGCATGCGCCGGTTCATGCGGAAGAAATCGAAGGTGTAGCCGAGGAGCTTCGGCCGACGAACCGTCGACGGGTTGAACAGGCGAATGTGGAAATTCGGCAGGGCGTTGAGCGAAGCCATGTGGGCATCGAGCCCCGGCACCCCATTGTCGTCGAGCAGGAGCCGCACCCGCACACCGCGTGCCGCCGCTTCGCGCAGCGCAGCCAGCAGAAGGATACCCGACGTATCGTCGTGCCAGATATAGTACTGCGCATCGATGGAGCTTTGCGCGTGCTCGATCAGAGCCAGCCGGCTCGCCAGCGCGTCCTTGCCATCGGCAAGCGGCAGAACGCCTGTCTTGCCCGGATGCGCCGCCTCGCCCGCCTGCAGCAGCCGGCCGAGTTGCGTCGCAGGGTCGGCGGCGCTCGCGTTCTGCGGTTCCCTGTCCGAGATATCGGGCAATGGAAAGACAAGCCGGAGGACGATAACCGCCAGCACAACCGCGAGGGCTATGGAAATCAGACCGAACATAATCTGCTTTATACGCACGAAGCCCCCTTCCCGCACGAATGGAGTGCCCATTTTATCCCAACTGTGGGAAAGCAAGGCAAGGAAGGGTTTCACCGGTAGGCATCGCGCACCCGCGGCACTGGTCCCGGCCTGCGCTCAGGCAGAGAACGCAGCTTCGTAGATTTCCGGCTTGAATCCGACCAGCCGCCGGTCTCCGAGATCAAGCACCGGGCGCTTGATCATGGCCGGCTGTTCTTCCATCAGGCGAACCGCCTTCCCGGCATCCATATCGGCCTTGTCTGCGTCGGAAAGTTTTCGGAAAGTGGTGCCGGCGCGGTTGAGAAGCTTCTCCCAGCCAACCTCCTCCACCCACGCCTCCAACCGCGCGCGCTCAATGCCGACGGCCTTGTAGTCATGAAACGCATAGGCAATGTCATGCGCCTCAAGCCAGGCCCGCGCCTTCTTCATCGTGTCGCAGTTCTTGATGCCGTAGATCACGGGGGGCTTTGATTCTGTCACCACCGGTTCGCTCCCATTCCATTATGCCATGACCGCACAGCCACCTGATTTCGCTCATGGTTTTCAGATGGCAGGAATCACGTATCGACAAAATAGCCTCAGTACGCGGGCTCTTGAAAGCGCTGTCCTTCCCACACTTCCGCGGGTTGTGCAATTTGCCGGACACGGGGCTCAAATGGCCTCTTCAGGCCATTTGTTCGGAAAGACGATCTGCAGCCTTCACCAATAGCCCCAGATCCACGCCGGCGGCAACGAACTGATAGCCCCAGTCGCGGTAGCGCCTCGCATCTTCGGGACTGGTTGCAAGGATGCCGGCTGGCTTGCCGAGCAGCTTGAGCTGGTCCACCGCTCCCCGCAATGCCTTCTGCACATCTTCATGGCCAGGATTGCCCAGATGCCCGAGCGAAGCGGCAAGATCGGACGGGCCGATGAAAACGCCATCGACCCCGTCGACCGTGGCAATCTCGCCCAGTGCCTCCAGCGCCTCGCCCGTCTCGATCTGCACCAACAGGCAGACTTCGCGATTGGCGACCTTGAAATAGTCCTTCGCGCGGCCGTAGCGGCTGGCGCGCGTGCTGCCGGCGACGCCACGAATGCCCTCCGGCGGATAGCGCGTGGCCGCAACGGCAGCGCGCGCTTCGGCGGCGTTCTGGACAAACGGAACGAGAATGGTCTGCGCGCCGATGTCGAGCACGCGCTTGATGAGCACCTTGTCGTTCCAGGCCGGGCGCACGATGGCTTCGGCAGAGCCGCCGGACGCCGCCTGCAACAGCGGATAAAGCCCCGCCACTTCCACCGGCGAATGCTCGCTGTCGAAGAGCAGCCAGTCGAAACCGGCATCCGCCAGCGCTTCGGCGGCAATGGGGCTGCACAGGCTGCTCCAGAGGCCGATCAGCGTTTCGCCGGCCAGAAGCCGCTTCTTGAACGTGTTTTCCAGGCTCTTCACAGCGGACCTCAGACGAACTGGACGGCAACGCTGCCGAGCGGGCCGAAATCCGCATGCAGCGTATCGCCCTTCTGCGCCCAGACAGGCCGCGTGAAGGAGCCTGACAGCATCATGTGGCCAGGCTCCAGCGTGATGTCGAACGGCGCGAGCTTGTTGGCGAGCCACGCGATCGCCATCGCCGGATGGCCGAGCACACCGGCGGCAAGGCCCGTCTCCTCGATCTCTGAATTCCGGTAGAAAACCGCACCGACCCAGCGCAGATCCACCTCGTCGGGCCGCACCGGCCGGCCACCGAGCACGATGCCGGCGGCAGCGCCATTGTCGGCAACCGTGTCGAAAATCTTGCGCGGCTCGGTGACGCGGGCGTCGATGATCTCGATGGACGGCACCACATATTCCGTGGCGCGCAGCACGTCGATCAGGCCCACATTCGGTCCCTTGAGCGGTTCCTTCAGGATGAAGGTCAGTTCCGGCTCAACGCGCGGCACGCAGAAATTCTCGAAGGGAACCTTCGCGCCGTCATTCAGGATCAGATCGTCGAACAGATAGCCGTAGTCAGGCTCGTCGATCTTCGAGCTGGCCTGCATCGCCTTGGAGGTTAGGCCGATCTTGTGGCCGATGATCTTCGCCCCGGCCCTGACACGTTCTTCGGCGACCGCGGACGAAATGGCGTAGGAATCCTCGATCTGGATGTCCGGGAACATTTCCGAGGGGCGACGGCCCTGCACCTTGGTGCGGTGGCTTTCGAGCAGGGAGCGAACCGCTTCCGCGCGCTGTTCTTCGCTAAGCATTATGAATGTCCTCTGAAGCGATTTCAGGAAAAGTGGGAACCGGACTTCGGTCCGAAGCTGCGCAAAGCAAAGGTCAGAGCTTTACGCAGACATTGCGCAGTTCGGTGTAGAATTCGAGCGAATGAACGCCGCCCTCGCGGCCAATGCCCGAGCGTTTGGAGCCGCCAAAGGCGGTGCGCAGGTCGCGCAGGAACCAGCAATTGACCCAGGTGATGCCGGCGTCGATCCGGCCGGCCACGCGGTGCCCGCGCGACAGGTTTGTGGTCCAGATCGAGGTCGCCAGCCCGTAGGGGCTGTTGTTGGCGAGCTGGATCGCCTCTTCTTCATCGTCGAAAGGCGTGATGTGCGTGCAGGGACCAAAAATCTCGTCGCGCACGACGGGCGAATCTTCCGGGAGGCCGGTCCACACCGTCGGCTCGACCCAGCTTCCGCCTTCATAGCCCTGAATGGAGGGCACCCCGCCGCCGGCGAGAATCTCCGCGCCACCGGCCTTCGCCTTCTCATAATAGGAGAGCACCTTGCGGCGATGCTCCTCGCTTATGAGCGGCCCCATTGTCGTTTTCTGGTCGAACGGATCGCCATAGGCATAGGCTCTCGCTCTTGCCGCGAGTTTCTCGGCCACCTGATCGAAGATACCGCGCTGCACATATAGCCGTTCGGTGCCAAGGCACACCTGCCCCGTATTGGCGAAACAGGACCGGCCAAGCCCCTCTATGGTGATGTCGATGTCCGCGTCGTCGAACACGATGCCCGGGTTTTTGCCGCCAAGCTCCAGCGACACCGGACGCACGCCGCGCGAGGCCGCCGCCATGATGGCCTCACCCGTCGTCGTTTCGCCCGTGAAGGTGATCGCGTCCACGTCGGGGTGGCTCGACAAGAACTCGCCCGTGCTGCCGCCGCCAAAACCATGCACGACATTATAGACGCCTTCGGGAATGCCGGCCTCGTTCATCACCTCACCGAGCAGTGTGGCGGTGGCCGGTGTTTCTTCCGATGGCTTCACCACCACCGTGTTGCCACAGGCCAGTGCCGGCGCGACCTTCCACGTCATCAGGAGCAGTGGCAGGTTCCACGGGCAGACGACGCCGATGACGCCGCGCGGCATGCGGATCGCGTAGTTCAGCGCCCCGGCGCCGTCCGGCGTCGCCATCTCGAATGCTTCGGTCGCCACGCTGGCGATCTGATCTGCGAAAACGTTGAAATTGGCCGCGCCACGCGGAATGTCGATATGGCTGGCAATGGAGACGGGCTTGCCCGTATCCATGATCTCGGCGCGCAGGAATTCGTCGAAGCGCGCATTGATGCCATCGGCCACCTTTCGCAGAAGCGCGATGCGTTCCTGCACGCTCAGCCGTGCCCATGGCCCCGTGAGCGCCCTTTTTGCCGCCGAAACCGCGGCATCCACATCCTGCTCGCCGGCCGAGGAGACGAGCGACTGCACCTCGCCCGTTGCCGGGAAACGGTTTTCGAACAGGTCGCCTGTGCCATCGACAAAGCGGCCGTTTATGAAATTCTGAATACGCTTCACGTAATCTCGTCCTTCTTGCGGAAACTCAGAGTTCGGGATCGCCTGCCGTGAGGAAATCCCACATGCGCTCGAAAATGCGGCCGGCCTTCGTGGCCCGTTCGTTCGCCCCTTCGGCGGTAAAGGTCGGCGGCTCGTCGCCAAGCCCGGCTGCCAGCGCTTCAAGCTCGATGCGGCAGGCATCTTCCAGATACCAGGCAAGCACGATGGCCTCTTCCAGCGTGTCGCCCGCCGTCACCGCACCGTTGCCGCGCATCAAAACGGCGCGGGCATCGCCCATGGCGGCGAAAACGCCTCTGGCCTTTTCATCATCGCGCACCAGCTGCGGATGATCCCAGAGCGGCGGCTCCGGCGCGAAATAGGCGCCAAAGCCGTGACGTGCCTTCGGTGACCTGCCGAGGGCTGCAAGCGCCATCATCTTCGGCGACATGAAGCGGGCCACGCCGCCGACCGTCGGGCGGTTGCGATAGATTTCCTGATGGATACGCACCTCGCCCAGAACGCCTTCCGGCAGCGGCCCGCTGACCGGCACAACGGTGCAGGTTTCGCCCCGCTTCACCAGCCCCATGGGCTGTGGTGGACAGACGAGAAAACGTTCCGCATCGATCCGCGTCGAGCAATGGCCGTAGGCATGAGCAAGCCCATGCCTGCCAAGCGCCCGCGCCGCCATGCGCACCCGGCGCGCCAGATCGTCCATATCGGTCTGTGTCACGGCTCAGTCCTCGAACGCGGCGATGTTGGGCTTCGCGCCCCAGTGGCAGAAGCCAACGGGTTCGAAGGCGAATTGCCGGTCGCGCCACAGGGGTTCGTCGTGGATTTCGCAGACGCCGGTCGAATATTCGAAGGTCATGCCATCGGGGCCGCTGAAATACAGAAACTGCGCAGACGATGTGGGATGGCGACCGGGGCCGAAAGTG
Source organism: Nitratireductor lacus (assembly GCF_056431025.1). Taxonomy (NCBI): domain Bacteria; kingdom Pseudomonadati; phylum Pseudomonadota; class Alphaproteobacteria; order Hyphomicrobiales; family Phyllobacteriaceae; genus Nitratireductor; species Nitratireductor lacus. The sequence goes on from NZ_JBWKMB010000011.1 coordinate 130,691, forward strand.
ATGTTGATCTGACGGTCGCGGATGAAATTGGTCGAGCGCTGGATGTCGTCGGTCGACTCCACCTGGTGGTTGATGTGCTGGATGCCGGCCTTGTGATAGGGAAACAGCGCAATCGTGTGGTGGATCGAGCCAAGCCGCATCAGCGGCGCGTCTCCAATGCGGTCGGAAACGCGCGCGTTGCAGACCGTGGTCCAGAATTTCTCATCCCGCTCCAGATCGCTGGAGCACAGGCCCACATGGCTGAAGCCCGTGATGCCCGCATCACGCGTGCCGTGGTAGCGCTGGCCGGAAATGGCCGGGCGCACGACGAATTCGATGCTGTTGCCTGTCGGGTCGCTGAAACGGATGAACTCACGCACATGACGCGCCTCGCATTCCTCGCGGGTGCCGTAATACACCTTCTGCTGCAAGGTTTCGAGGGTGGCAGCGGCGGCGTGCAGATCCGCCGATGAGCCAAGCTCGAACGCGGTCACCTGGTCTTCCGGATCGCCTTCGAAATAGCACAGCGTGTGGTCGCGGCTGTCGGATTTGAAGTGCACGGCACCCTTGCGATCTTCGGACACTTCCAGCCCGAGAATGTTCTGTGCAAACCAGACCGCCCCTTCCAGATCGCGCGTGCCGAGACGGCAGTAGACCACGTCCTTCAACTCGATCATGTCGGTTCTCCTGTCGGTTACGCGCCCGAAAATTCAGGCTCGTTGGTGGGGGAGCCCCATGCGCAATGGGAAAGGGCCGTATCGGGAAACTGGCGCGGCGTGCGCTCAGGCTCGGCCTCGTTCATGCCCGTGGAATAGCTGAAGAGCACATCGCCCGGCCCGCGGGTGGCGACGAAAATCTTCTCCGACGCCGGCTGACGGCCCGGCCCATGGACGATGGGCATCTGCCGCGCCTGCAGGAAATAATGGTTCTGCATCACATTGTTGATCGACTCGACGGCGAAGTCGACGCCCAGTATGCCGTCGCGGGCGGAAGGATAGAGCGCGATGCGGTGATGCGCGCCGTCAATGCGGACATAGGCGGCATCGCCGGCCCAGTCGGAGACGGCGCCGCCCAGAACGCGCGTCCAGAAATCCTCATTGGCAGCGATGTCGGTGCAGGCCAGCGACACGGAAGAGATTTCTGTGATGCCCGCATCGCGCGGACCGTGATAGCGCCAGCCGGATGTGAGCGGACGCCAGACGAGTTCAACCGTGACACCGTTGGGCGCGCTGGTCGCGATGCCCTTCTTGATCTTCCGCGCGGCACAGGCCGCCTGATCGAATTCGGAGACGGAGAACCCTTCGGCGCGCAGCCGCTCGGCCATCGCGGTCAGGTCTTCGTCGCGGGCGACGGTCAGGGCGACTGCCGCATCCGTTTCAGCGGCGCTGAAGCAGAGCGAATAGGCGCGCGCATCGGAGCGGAAGTAGGCGCGCTCCTCTTCCCGCGCAAACTCCTGCAACCCGACGATATCGGTGGCGAAGGCGGCTGCCTGTTTCAGGTCTCCGGTCGCCAGCCGCACATAGCGAAGATCGCGATAGGGTCCGCTCACAATATCCTCCACATTTCCGTGCGGAGCGCTTTACGCGCCCCGCCTTTTTGATCTCGATGGCCTCAGAGCCCCGAGGCTTCCGCTTCCAGTTTTTCAAGCATTGGGGCCTTGGTGCGCCATTCCTTGTACCAGTTGTCGATCGCCACACCGAAGAAGGCGCGGTCGATCGTGATCACCGGCACTTCGGTGCCTTTCAGCTTTTCGAGATAGTCCGCGTCGATTTTCGCATAGGAGCCCACCAGCGTGTCGAGATGCGCCTTCAGCACGTCCTCGATGATCGCCTGATCCTCGGCGGGAACCGCACCCCATTTTCGCCCGGAACCGACGGCGATCATCGGGAACATCATGTGGTTGGATTCGATGATCGTGCCAGCATGCTCGTAATACTTGCTGTTCCAGGTGCCTTCGAAGTCGATCTGCATGCCGTCGACTTGCCCATTGGCGAAGGCATCATAAAGCGCCGGCAAAGGCATCGGAGTCGGAGCAGCCCCCACCTTGACCCAGAAGTCGAGTTCCGGCGCAAAGGGCACCGTGCGGATTTTCTTGCCCGAAAGCCCGCCAACGTCCTTTACCTCGCCACGCATGACAATCTGGCGCAGGCCGGCCATCGCATAGCCGAAACCTTTCAGGCCGAACTTGTTTACACCGTCGAGCAGTTCGCCCGCCGTGTCGCCCTTCAGGAGCTTTTGCGCGCCGGCAACATCCTTGACGATATAGGGAGCCAGAAAAATGCCGTAGTTCGGATCGCGGTTGGCGAACTCTCCCAGCGTGAGAAAGGCGAAGTCCAGCGCGCCCGTCTGCAATTGCTGGAGCATCTGCGCTTCGTTGCCGAGCTGGCCGCTCGGGAAGATCAGAAGCTCGACGCGTCCGTCGGTCTTTTCCTTGAGTTCTTCGGCGATTGTGTTGGCCGTCACCGTCCATTGATGCGGCGGCGGCGTGATGAGACCGAGCCGGTATTCTGCGGCACCGGCGATCTGCGTTGCCAGCATGACGCCGGCAATGGCGAGCGCACCCGCAATCTGTTTCAGCATGTTTCTTCCTCCCGTTTGTAATGCTTCGACCCGTTCCGGCCTTCCGTGCCGGACAACAGATTGAGAATGTCAGGCACCCGCGCATCCCGCCGGCCGGCGAGCGCTTGGGCATCCACCAGATCGGGACTTTGCGCGACGCCATCGATGAGAGCGGCGCGGGTTTCCGCGTCGAGGCGGGGCGCACCAAGCGAGGCCCACCACTTTTCCACCTCCGGCCCCAGATCGTCGAAAAACTTCGCCAGACCGGCATCGCCGCCTGCCAGATGGAAGATCGCCGTCGGTCCGGTCACGCACCAGCGCGCGGCAAGCCCCCTGGTGACCGCCTTTTCAATGTCGTCGACCGACGCGACACCTTCCGCCGCCAGATAAACCGCCTCGCGCCACAGCGCGGCCTGAAGACGGTTGACCAGATGGCCGGGCATTTCGCGCCGAAGCCGCAGCACCGTCTTGCCGATGCCGGAATAAACGGCCTCCGCAATGTCCATCGCAAGCGCGTCCGTCTTCGCGCCGGCGCAGATTTCCACCACCGGCATGAGGTATGGCGGATTGCAGGGATGACCGATCACAAGGCGTTCGGGATGGGTCAAAGCATCCTGAATATCGCTTGGCGACAGGCCCGACGTGCTGGACGCGATCACCGCATCCGCCGGCAAATGCCGCTCGACCCTGACAAGCACCTCTCTCTTGAGTTCCAGCCGCTCCGGAAGGGCTTCCTGCACGAAGGCCACGGCCTCCGCGACATCATCGAGCCGGGCGATGTGGGACGGCGGTGCCACATCGGCGCGGGCGCTTCCAAGCCGCTCCAGAACGGGCAGAGCCTTTTGCCAGACCAGATCGAGGCGCGGGACCGTGTCCGGCGCCGGGTCATAAACCTGTACCGGGTGCCCGGCAGCCGCAAATGCAGCCGCCCATCCGCAGCCGATGGTTCCGCCTCCGATGATCAGGACAGGTGCTTTCGCGTTGACCATCACAAAAACTCCTTCAGGCCCGTTGCCAGCCATGGAAAGAAGGCCAGAAGAACCAGAACCACGGCGACGGCCACAAAGAACGGCGTGACCAGCCACGCAATGCGCTCGGCCTTCACTCCACCCATCAGGGCGGCGGCGAAAAGGCCTGTTCCCACCGGCGGCGTCAGCAGACCCAGCGTCAGATTCAGGCAGACGATGACGCCGAACTGGAACGGATCGATGCCATAGACATCCGTGGCGACCGGCAGCAGAACCGGAACCACGAGAATGATGGCGGGGATCGGGTCCGTGACCATGCCGAGCATCAGAAGAAGCAGGTTGAGAAGCAGCAGGAACACGATGGGCGACGCGGTGATGAGTTGCAGCCCTTCCGCCACCCGCGCCGGCAGGTTTTCGAAGGTGATGACCCAGCTGAACACCTGCGCCGCCGCTATGAGAAAGAGCACCACGGCGGCACTGCGCGCGGCATTGGCAAAAGCCGGAAAAATGTCTGCCACGCTCATCTCTCGATAGACGAAGAGACCGGTCAGCATCGCCGCAAGCGTGGCAATGGCGGCGGCTTCCGTCGGCGTTGCAAGGCCGCCCAGAATGCTGCCGATAATGACGGCGGGAATGGCCAGCGCCGGGAGCGCATCAAGCAGTGCCGCCAGACGCCTCCGGATCGAAAGGCGTTCCGAATGCGGGAAGGCATAAAGCCTTGCAAAAACGGCAATCACCACGATGAAGGAAACGAACATCATCGCGCCCGGCACGATGCCTGAAATGAACAGATCGCCAATCGGCATCTGCGCAACCACGCCAAAGATGATGAACAGCATGGAAGGCGGGATGATCGGGGCCAAAAGACCGCCAGCCGCCGTGATGCCCACGGATACGTCGCGCGGATAGCCGGCCTTTTCCATCTCCGGCACGGCGATCTTCGACATGATGGTGATCTGCGCCACGGTCGAGCCGAGGATCGAGGCCATCAGCATGTTTGCGATGAGATTGACATAGGCGAGACCGCCCCGCACCGACCCAAGCAATGCAAGTGACAGGCTCATGAGACGCCGGCCTATACCGCCGGCGTTCATGAATTCGCCAAGCAGAATGAACATGGGCAGAGCCAGAAGGCCGTAATTTTCAAGCCCGCCGAAGAGCTGCTGGGCATAGGACTGAAGCAGCACCGTGTTGCCGCTGACGGCGATGAACACCAGCGCCGTTGCGGCGAGAACGAAGGCAATGGGCAGGCCGACGAGCAGAAGGGCAAGGAATGAGCCGGCAATCGTCATCGCCCGCCCTCCCCGCCGCGCAGGCGCGTCGTCAGGTTGGCCGCTGCGTGAAGCGTACCGCTCAGAAAGAAGGCAGGCAGGATCAGCCAGAACCAGACCTTGCGCATGGCGATGGTCGTGGTCGGTTCTTCATAGATGAAGTTAAAGCTTTGCTGGCTGAAATCGGCAAGCGTCTCAGCGGAGAGCACGCCGACCGGATCGAACCAGTTCCAGAGAATGACGCCCAAAATGGCGAAGAAGACCAGCAACGCTGCGTCAACACCGATCAGAAGCGCCCTGCGGCTTGCCGCCGGCAGCATGTCGGTAAAAAGGGTCATGGCGATGTGATCACGGTTGCGGATGCCGATGGACGCGCCGATGAGCGCGGCCCAGATCATCACATAGATCGCCAGCTCATCCACCCAGATCAGAGGCGAACCGAGACTGCGCGTCACCACATTCAAAAGCAGCAGCAGAAAGACGACGCAGAGCAGCAGACCGGCGCAATACCACTCGACCGCCGCAAGGCGGGCGCTGACGCGTTCCAGCGCACCAGCCCGTTCGGTTCGTTCTTCAGACAATATGCTCGACATCAGCAGAAACTGCCGCCTCCTCCAGGCTCCGTCCCCAACGCTGCGAATAAAATATCGATATTATTTGCAAGTCAACAAAAATATCGATATTTTTCCAATCAGGGAAACGCGCTTGTCGAAGACGGCGCGGGCCGGTTAACTGGGGAAACGAGCGGAATGGCAGAGATCCTGGTCAACATGCGGTATGACGGACCGGAACGAACAATCGCCGAGCGCGCCTACCGGCTGCTGCGGGAAGACATCATATCAGGCGCGCTTGCACCCGGCCTGAAACTCAAGATCGAAATGCTGCGCACGCGCTATGGGCTGGGCGCAGCGCCGATCCGAGAGGCGCTTGCGCGGCTTTCCAGCGACCATCTGGTCAAGCTGGAGGGGCAGCGCGGCTGCGAGGTGGTGCCCATGTCCGTCGGGGATGCACGTGACATCGGCAATATGCGCAAGCTGCTTGAGGTGGAAGCCCTGCGCATATCAATCGACAATGGCGACGACGAATGGGAGAACGGGCTTGCAGCCGCGTTTCATCGACTGGAGCGGCTCGAGCGAACAATCGATCAGGGCATTGACGACCTGGCCGCATGGGAGACCCTCAATCACCAGTTTCACAAGGCGCTGGTTGCGGCCTGCGATTCGCAATGGCTTCTGCGCATGCGCCAGCTCATGTTCGACCAGCATGAGCGGTATCGCCGCCTTTCCCGCGTCAAGACCGTGGCGACCCGTGACATCAGCCTTGAGCATCGCGCCCTCTTCGAGGCGGCGCTAGACCGCGATGTGGAAAAGGCGGTCACCGTTATGGAAACACATATCCGGCGGACCACAGATGCGGTTGTGCATACATTTGCGCGGCACGATCTGGCAGAGCAGACCAGCTAGGGTCAGGACCTATCAATATGACCGCAATGGTCAGCCTGATCTGTTTTTCTTATCATAGCAGCGACGTGGCGGCCTGGGTTTGTTGACGGGCTTTGCCCGGGTAAGGCAGGAATGGCACTGGCGCGAAGTTGGGATGTCGCGCCGGAACTGGCGAAGTGGCGGGGCCTTGAGGGCTGCGCTATCGTGACAGGGGGAGGTTGATGCGCCGAGGAGGCGCGGCGATGCCGTGCGGCCTGGCCTCCCTGGGAGGAGAGCCTTTGCGCAGATTGTTACATTGCTGGGTGGTGTCGGCCTGCGTCTGGCTGTCGGGTGCAGCGTTCGCTCAGGCCGCCGACACGGGATGCCGGCTCCAGATCATCACCTCCTACCCCGAAAGCTTTTACCGGCCTTTTGTGGAGCGGTTCTCCAGCGATCATGGCCGCGCCTGCGTGACCAACAAAAACACGATCGCACTGATGCGACACATGCGCGAAGGCCGCCGACCGGTCGCCGATGTGGTCTGGACAAGCTCGCCCGTTGCCTTTGCTGCGCTCGACGCCGACGGCCTGCTCGATCACCGGCCGGAGCTTTCTTTCGACCCGTCGCATTTCGGCGGGCTCGCGGTGGATGAGGCGAGTGGCGCGCGTTTCGGCTTTGCCCTGTCGCAGATCGGCCTGATGTGGAAGCCCGATGGCGACACGATAGGGCCAACCGCCGAGGTGGAGCTTCTGGCGCAGGATCGCTATCGCAACCGCATCGGCATGACATCGCCGGCGCGCAGCGGCACCACGCATCTGTTCGTCGAGACCGTCCTGCAGAACCAGGGCTGGGATGAAGGGTGGGCGCTCCTGTCGCGCATCGGAAGCAATCTGGCCACGGTCACGGCGCGCAGTTTCGGCGTGCGCGAGGGCATCGCCCGAAACCGGTTCGAGCTGGGCATCGGCATCGATTTTCTCGCCAAGGCGGCCAATGAAACGCAGCCGCCCATCGCCTTTGCGCCGCTGCGCGACAGTGCGGTCTTTCCGGCCAGTGTCGGCATCGCCCGCACCGGCGCGGAGAACCCGCTGGCGGTTGATTTCGTTGAGTTCCTGCGCTCCGATACGGGGCAGAACCTGCTGTTGCGTCCGGCCATTGCGCGCATTCCCGTCAATCCGGAGCTCTGGGGGCAGGTGGGATTCGAGCCCGAGCAAAGCGCCGGCGCGGCCTTCGATGCGGCGCTTGCCGCGCGCCGGCTTCCCATCGTCAATGCGCTGTTCGACGAGATGATCACCTATCGTTATCTGGAGCTTGCCGAAATCCGGGCCGGCATCGACCGCCTCATGGCTGCTCCGGAAGCCGCTGACGATCCGCAATTGCGCAATCTCATCGACGAGGCGCGCGACCGGGTGGAGACCGTGCCGGTCGCCTCCTTCATGTCGGATGCCGCAGAGCTGATTTGGCAGCTTGAAGGAAGCGATCTGGTCGATCTTTCCGCCGATGGCGAAGGCACGCTGCGGGACAGCTGGTCGCGCGACTTTTCAGGCCGCTTCAGCCGGGCCCGCGAACTGATCGCGCGCGGAGACGCCCGGCTTGCCGAACTCAATTCCGGGCGCGCGCCGTGAGCGGTCATTCCACCTCCCTGCGCAGCAAGCTTCTGGTCGCCATGGCGACGATTGCCGGATTCGCCATCGTGGCGATGCTGGTGGCGAATTTCACGCTGGGCAATGTCGGCAACACCATTTCCAACCTGGCGTCGGACAATCTCAAGACGGCGGCGGCCAGCGCCCGGCTCGCCGAAATCGGTCAGGCCATTCGCGTCGATGTGCCCATGCTTGGCAGTGCGCGCACGCGGTTCGAACGGGAAGCCGCGCTGGAGCGGCTCGAGGACCATTTCGAGCAGCTTCGCCAGCTTCTGGCGACCGGTATGGGAAAGGATGAGGCGTTTAGCGGGCTGGGCGGCGTTCTGGCCGAAGTGGAGGCCAATGTGCTGGCGCTCGACCGCAATGTGGCGCGGCGCTTCGTTCTCGCCAAGCAGCGGGAGGAGGAGACGGCGCGTCTCAACCGCCTGCATGGCGATTTTCTGCTGGAGGTCGATCCGCTTCTGGTGGACGCCAAGTTCAACGTGGAATCGGCGCTTGAGGCGCGGGCCGGCGAAGGCCTCGCCGACAATGCGCGGCGCAGTCTCGTCGAGCGCGAGGTGCGTCTGACGGAGGCGCTTGGCCGTCTGCACGCCAGCGCCAATCTGGCGGTCGGGATGATCCTGCGCGGCGCGAGCGAGACAGATTTCCGCCTGATCGAGCAGTTGCAGGGGCGGCTTGCGGAAACGGTCGATGAGGGCAACGCCAATGCGGCGCTGATCGCGAGCAATGCAAGCGCCATCACGCTGCGCCAGATCTGGGGCGACATCGCCCTGTTCGCCACCGAGCCCGACAATCTGCTGGATCGTCGGCTGAACGAAAGCGGGCTCCTGGCTGAGAGCGCTCAGTTGCAGGAAATGAACGCCTCGCTGCTTGAAGAGCTTGGCAATGTGGTTGCCGGCGCGGTGCGCGAAAGCGGCCTTCGGTCGAGCCTAGCGTCTGCGGAAATCAACGATGCCCTGTCGGGCTGGCGCGTGTTCAACGCGTTCAGCACCGCCATTCTTCTCCTTCTCCTGCTCGCCTTCTCCTATTTCTTCGTGCGCGGGCACCTGTTCCAGCGTCTGATGAAGGTTCTGGAGGCGATGGGCCGCATTGCGGGTGGCGAGAAAGGCATTCAGGTCGGCGTGTCGGGTTCAGACGAAATCGGCCAGCTTGCGGATGCGGTTCGTCTGTTCCGCGACAAGTCTGAAGCGCTCGACCAGCGGGCGCGCGAGCTGCGGCAGGCCAATGTCAGCCTGACGTCGGAGATCGAGCGGCGCAGACAGGCGGAGACCGAGCTGCGCGAAACACAGGCAGAACTGGTGCAGGCTGCAAAGCTTGCCGCCCTCGGGCAGCTTTCGGCGGGCATTGCGCATGAGTTCAACCAGCCGCTGACGGCGATGGGATCCTATACGCACAATGCGCTGCGCTATCTGGAGCGCGGCGACATCGACAAGGGCAGGGAGAAGCTGGGCGACATCGAACGGCTTATCAAGCGTCTGGCGAAAACCTCCAATCATCTGAAGACCTTCGCCCGCAGGCCGCAGGATGTGCTGGTGCGCAACGATGTGACGGAGGTGGTCGCCAACGCGCTGACCCTCTTCAAGGAGCGGATCGAGCGGCAGGGCGTCGCGCTTGTCATGGAGCACCCGCCGCACCCGGTTCACGTGATGACGGAGCCCGCACTCCTAGAGCAGGTGCTCGTCAACCTCATTTCCAACGCGCTCGACGCTCTGGAGCCTGTTCATCCCGCCCGGCTCACAATCCGGGTAAGCGAGACGGACATGCTGGCGCGCATCGAGGTGGAGGACAATGGTGAGGGCATTGCCGAGGGACTGGAAGGAAAACTGTTCGATCCATTCTTCACGACGAAGCCGCCTGGCGAAGGGCTCGGGCTGGGCCTCTCCATATCGTATAACGTCATTCGCGACCTGGGTGGCCGACTAGACGTGAAAAGCCGAAAGGAGGGTGGAGTGATCGCAACCGTGGAGCTGTTCAAGACATGAATCCGATACCGGTCATTCTGGTGGACGACGAGGCCGATATCCGGGATGCGTGGGCGGAGACCCTGGCGCTGGAGGTCTATGAACCCTTCCCGTTTTCACAGGGAGGAGAGGCACTCTACGCGCTGGACCGTGACTGGCCGGGCGTCGTCGTGACGGATCTGAGGATGCCCGGAATGGACGGAACCGCGCTCCTTGAAGCGGTGCGGGAAATCGACCGGGATATACCGGTCATCATCATCACGGGCCATGGCGACGTTCCCATGGCCGTTTCGGCCGTACGCAGCGGCGCCTATGACTTCATCGAGAAACCGGTGGATCCTGACGTGCTGTTGGCCGCGGTGGAGCGCGCGGCCCGGATGCGGCAGCTCGTTTTACAGAACCGTCAATTGATGAGCGGCGCCGGTGAGCGCTACACACTGGAAAAACAGCTCATAGGCAACAGTGAAGCCATTCAACTCCTGCGCAAGCGCATCACCGCCGTCGCCCTCGCCGATGTGAACACGGTGATCTATGGCGAAACCGGCTCCGGAAAGGAAGTGGTGGCAACGGCGCTTCACGAGCTTGGCCAGCGGCGCGACGGCCCTTTCGTGGCGCTCAATTGCGGCGCCCTGCCCGATACGCTGATCGCAAGCGAACTGTTTGGCCATGAGCCCGGTGCCTTCACTGGAGCGGACCGCCGGCGCATCGGCAGGCTGGAACAGGCAAGCGGCGGCACACTGTTTCTCGACGAAATCGAAAGCATGCCCCTTGCCCATCAGACCCAGCTTCTGCGCGCGCTTCAGTCACAGACCATCACACGGCTCGGTGGCAGGGACGAAATCGGGATCGATGTCCGGGTCGTCGCAGCAGCCAAGAAGGATCTGGAGGAGGCATCCGAAGAAGGCACTTTCCGCGCCGATCTTTACTACCGCATCGCCGTTGCAACGCTCTCCATCCCGCCGCTTCGCAAACGGTCCGAAGACGTGCCGATACTCTTCATGCACTATGCGCAACAGGCTGCCAGACGTGTTCAAAGACCCTTTGTCGAGCCCGATCACAACTATCTGGATGCATTGCGGAACCGGCCATGGAAGGGCAATGTCCGCGAGCTGATCAATCTGGCCGAGCGATATGCGCTTGGCATTGACGGCGAAGGACGCAGGGAGGGGGCGGATCATCCGACAGCCGGCCTTGCCGAACAGCTCGACGCCTTCGAGAAGCGCGTTCTATCCGCGGCATTGCGTAGAACCGGCGGGCAGGTGCAGCGGGCAGCCGACCTTCTCCAGATCCCGCGCAAGAAGCTGTATCTGCGCATGCAGCGCCATGGCCTTTCCCGCGAAGACTTCAGCAATGAAGAAGGTGTCAATAGTGACACGCGAATTGGATAAATGCGTCAAAAGCGACCCACGTACGACCACGTCCATTGGGTTATTTCCTTCGTGATATCAATTACTTGCTGAAAATACTCTGCGGCGCTGAAAACTGGCACGGCAGTTGCTCCCTGTTTGGCGCGATGAAAAAGATCGCGGTAAATTTCTGGGAGGAATTTTATGCCTGACTTTAAACGCAAGCCGCTTCGCTTTCTGGGACTGGGGGTCGCGGCTGCGGCCCTGCTGGCGACGTCACCGCTTCATGCGGCCGATGACAAGCTTGTCATCGTCACATCCTTTCCATCCGATCTGACGGATGTCTTCAAGACCGCCTTCATGAAGGAGAATCCCTCCATCGCCGTCGAGGTGGTGAACAAGAGCACGTCCTCGGGTGTGAAATATCTGATCGAGACGGCACAGAACAACCAGTCCGACATTTTCTGGGCGTCCGCGCCGGACGCGTTCGAAGTGCTGAAGGGAGAGAAGCTTCTCGGCAGCTATTCCAAAGAAGTCGACGGCATCCCTGCCGATCTCAATGGCTACCCGATCAACGACCCCGACGGCCAGTATCTGGGTTTTGCGCTTTCCGGCTACGGCTTTATGTGGAACACACGCTACATGGAGGCCTACAATCTGCCGGCCCCCAAGGAGTGGGACGACCTGGAGAACGCCGTCTATCACGGCCATGTGGGCATCTCCTCGCCCTCGCGCTCGGGCACGACGCACCTCACAATCGAAACCATCCTTCAGGGTGAAGGTTGGGAAGAAGGCTGGACGACGCTGAAGGCCATCTCCGGCAACGCGAAAACCATCACCGAGCGCAGTTTCGGTGTGCCGGATGGCGTCAACAGCGGTTCCTTCGGCGTCGGCATCGTGATCGACTTCTTCGGGTTCTCGTCCAAGGCCTCCGGCTTCCCGGTCGAATTCCACTACCCGAGCGTGACGGCGCTGGTGCCGGCCAATATCGGCGTGGTCGCCAATGCACCCAATGAGGGACCGGCGCAGAAGTTCATCGACTTCCTGCTGTCGGAAAAGGGGCAGGAACTGCTCTTCGATCCGAAGATCATGCGTCTCCCCGTCAACAAGAACGCCTATGCGGGAGCGCCAGAAGGCCTGCCCAACCCGTTTGACGGTTCCATCGAGACCAAGGTGAACTTCGACAGCGATGTATCCGAACAGCGCTACAACGTGGTGAATTCCCTGTTCGACGTGATGATCACCTATCGACTGGACGATCTGCGCAACGCAACTGCTGCCGTGCAGGCCGCCGAGACCGCCCTTGCCGAAGCCGGTTCGGACAATGCCGAGGCTTCCAAGCTGATCGAGGAAGCAAAGGCGCTGCTCTACGCACTTCCGGTGACCGCAGAAGAAGCCTCAGATCCGGACTTCAACGCGATCTTCACTGTCAAACGCAAGAAGGCCGACACGCAGGTCGAGGGCCGTCAGGCCGAGATCGAGCAGCAGTGGGACGCCATGGTGGTCGAGAACTATCGCAAGGCTGCCGAACTGGCCGAACAGGCCAAATCGCTGCTCTAAGACAGGAACGGCCCGCCGGGGGCTCTTCTTGAGCATCCCACCATAAAGCTGGTTCCCGGCGGGCCGGCCATTCAAGACTTCCCGTTCCAACGGAGCATTTCCATGCCCACTGCAGCCCTTCGGCGGCCGGCACTCAACGTGTCTGTCGGACCCTATCTGGCGGCTGGCCTTGTCGTTCTGTTTCTCGGCGCGTTTCTCGTCGTGCCGGTGCTGAAAGTCATTCAGGTCGCGTTTCAGGACCCGGCCACAGGCAGTTTCACACTGGTGAATTTTCAGGACTTTTTCGCCAGCACGCTGTTTCGCCAGTCTTTCTACAATTCCGTCTATGTGGCGGGCATGTCGGTGGTGATCGCCTCGGCCATCGCCCTGCCGCTTGCCTATTTCACCACACGCTTCAACTTTTCCGGTTCCGTCATCATCCAGACGCTGGCCTTCGTACCGCTCATCATGCCGCCCTTCATTGGCGCAGTGGCGATGCAGCTCCTGTTCGGGGCGAATGGCAGCATGAACCTCATCCTGCGCGACTATTTCGGCGTCACGATCCCCTTCATGAAGGGGCTGAACGGTGTGATCTTCGTGCAGAGCCTGCACTATTTCCCGTTCATCCTGATCAACCTTTCGGCCAGCCTGCGCAACATCGACCGCTCCATGGAGGAAGCGGCCCAGATGCTCGGCTCCAGCGGCGTGCGCATGTTCCGGCGCATCGTGTTTCCGCTGGCCATGCCCGGCTATATCGCTGGTGCCTCGCTGGTCTTCGTGAAGGTGTTCGACGATCTGGGCACGCCGCTGCTGCTCAACGTCAACACCATGCTTGCGCCGCAGGCCTATCTGCGCATTTCCTCCGTCGGCATCTCCGATCCGATGGGCTACGTGATCTCGTGCATCCTGATCGTGTTTTCGATCTTCGCTATGTGGGTGTCGTTTCTCGGCATGCGCGGCAAGGATTATTCGACCACGCAGAAGGGCGGTGGCGGACTTTCCAAACGCGACTTGACGCGGCGCGAGGCGGTGCTCTGCTACATCGTCGTTCTGTTGATCCTTGCGCTGGTTCTGGCGCCGCATCTGGGGCTTCTGCTTCTGTCCTTCGGCACGGTCTGGTCGTTCGGTGTTCTGCCTGATGGCTTCACTGTAGAGCACTACGAGACCGCCCTCACTTCTGCCTGGGGCTTCATCCAGAACACGCTTATCTATGCCGGGCTTGCTGGCCTGATCGACATCATCATCGGCACCGCCATCGCCTATCTGGTGCTGCGGACGAACATCATCGGGCGCAAATGGCTGGACTATATGGCGGTCTCCGCACTCGCCGTTCCCGGCGTGGTGCTGGGCATCGGGTATCTGCGTGTCTATTACGGTGTGGAGATGCCGCTCACCGGTCAGCCTCTGGCAACCTGGTGGGGCATCATCGTGATCGCGCTTGCCGTCAGGCGGCTGCCTTACGCGCTGCGCTCATGCACCGCTGCGCTTCAGCAGATTTCGCCCGCACTCGAAGAAGCGGCCGAAAACCTCGGTGCTTCGAAACTGCGCACGGTCCGGCGTGTCGTCGTGCCGCTCATGGTGAGCGGTCTGGTGGCCGGTTTCGTGACCAGTTTCGCAACCGCAGCGGTGGAGCTTTCGGCCACGATCATGCTGGTGGCCAGCGAGAAAGACGCGCCGCTGGCCTACGGACTTTATCTTTTCATGCAATCGGCGGCAGGCCGCGGCCCCGGCGCGGCGCTGGGCATCATGGCAGTCGTGATCGTCGGGCTGGCGACTTATCTGTCGCATCGCCTGGTCGAAAACGCACGCCATAACCAGGCCACGGCCGGCAATCAGGGGGGAGGACATTGAGATGAACATGCCCATGAAATCCGTAACCACTCACGAGCCACCTCAAAACGTCAAAACCGGCGGGGTGGAGCCTGTCGAGATCGACATTCGCAATGTGTCCCTCTCCTTCGGTACGACCGAAGTGCTCAAGGGGATCGATCTGAAGATCGAGCCCGGCGAGTTCTTCGCATTCCTAGGCCCCTCGGGGTCGGGAAAGTCCACACTGCTTCGCGCCATCGCCGGCTTCGGCCCGACGCCCAGGGGAGAAATCCTGCTTGGCGGACAGGATGTGGTCGGCATGGCGCCCTGGAAGCGCAATGTCGGCATGGTGTTCCAGAGCTATGCGCTTTGGCCACATATGAGCGTGGCGCGCAATGTCGCCTTCGGTCTCGATGAACGTCGTGTGCCGAAGGCGGAGACGGAGCAACGCGTCAGGGCGGCGCTGGAGATGGTCGGCATGAGCCAGTATGCCGAGCGCTATCCCTCGCAGCTTTCGGGCGGCCAACAGCAGCGCGTGGCGCTGGCCCGCACCATCGTCGTGGAGCCGCGGGTGCTTCTGCTCGATGAACCGCTTTCCAATCTGGATGCCAACCTGCGGGTCCAGATGCGGCAGGACCTCCTGAAACTGCAAAGGCGGCTCGGCATCACGACCATCTTCGTCACGCACGATCAGGAGGAGGCCAACACGATCTGCGATCGCATTGCAGTCATGGCTGACGGTGTGGTGCAGCAGGTTGGCAGACCCGATGATGTCTACGACACGCCGGCCAATGCCTTCGTGGCGAAGTTCCTCGGCACGGCCAATGTGCTGGAGGGCATGGTGGAGCAGCGAACGGACGGAAACGCATTTGTGCTGCCGTCCGGCATCGCCATCCCCTGCGCGGCGGATGCAGGGGCCGGCGCGGGAAAGCTCGTTCTGCGCCCACAGAGCATTTCGTTTGCGCAAAATGGGGATGCCGGTCTCAGCGGCACGGTTCAATCCGCCGAGTTCCTTGGCGGCATGATCCGCTACACCGTCGAGGTCTCGGGGCAGACGCTGCTCGTGGACGAAGTCCATAACCGGGGCAGCGGGCGGCGGCAGGCCGGTGAGGCGGTCAGCCTCGATGTGCGCCACCAGGAGGGTGTTCTGATCCATGGCTGACGACATGCTTGTCCGTGAGGCCGGTCGCGCCGGCGACGTATGTGAGGCACCGGGCCGTGAGCCCGGCCTCTACCCGCCGATCCTGCTCATTCGCCACGGAGAGACACAGTGGAACCGGCATGGCCGGCTTCAGGGGCGTATGGACGCGCCCCTGACACTCAACGGCACGCGGCAATGTCTTGCCGTCGCCACGGCAGTCGAGGCACATCTTCGTTCCCTGCCCCCTGATGCACGCTTCTGGGTTAGTCCGCTCGGACGTGCCCGGCAGACGGCTTCCATTCTGGCGGATTGCTGGAGCGTCGATTTCGAGCGTTTCGTCGAAGTCCCCGAGATCGCCGAGCGTGCCTATGGGGCGTGGGAGGGAAACACTCTGAGCGAAGTGAAGGCGGAGCGGCCAGGAGAGTTCGATGCACATGCCGCCGATCCCTGGGGATATCGGGTGCCCGGCGGCGAGAGCAAGGATGAGCTCTTCGCACGGATCAAGGCATGGCTTGATCATCTCGACCGACGGCAGGCGCATGTCGTCGTGACACATAGCGGCTGCTTCCGGGCTCTCCGCGCCCATTATACAGGCGCTTCGCGTGCGATGATCGATGCATATCGCGAGCCGCAAACCACGGCATTTCTGCTTCAGCCGGCCGGTGAGGAAGAGATCGTACCATCCCCCTCACTTCTCAACACCTGCGGTGTCGCGGGTACCGGACACACGGTGGAGATATAGCGCAGTCCAAAGGCATGCCCCAACGCTGCCTGCCGTTCACTTCACCAACGCTGGCTTTCTGCGTCGTGCTGCCCATATGGGCAGCACGACGACCACCGCCGCCAGCAGATAAAGAATGATGCTGTTCCAGGAGTGCAGCAGGATCCCGCAGTCTCCGGCCGATATGGAGAGAGCGCGACGGAGATTGTTTTCAAACAGGTCACCCAGCACGAATCCGAGGATGACTGGCGCAAGGGAAAAATCGAGCTTGCGCAGGCCCCACCCGAACACCCCAAGCAGGGTGATCATGTAGAGATCGTGGGATTGCTGACCACGGAATAGACGCCGATGAATGCCAAGACGGCAATCAGCGGCGTCAGATATTGCTGCGGGATGCTGAGCATGCGTGCAAAAAGCCCCGCAAGCGGAAGATTGATCACCAGAAGGGTCAGGTTGCCGATATACATCGATGCGATCAGCCCCCAGGCGATTTCCGGCCTCTGCTCGAACATCAGCGGTCCCGGTGCGACATTGAAGAGAAGCAGCGCCCCGAGCAGAATGGATGAGATGCGCGCCCCATATTCCGCTCCATAATAGATGCCGGCAAGGAGAATGAGGGCTGCTTCAGGCGGAAAGCCCAGTCCATACGCTATGGGCAACAGGATCGCCACGCCGTTTATCGGTCCGATGCCAGGCAGCGCACCAATCAGCGTGCCGGCAAAGCATCCCGCCAGAACCAGAAAAAAAGAAGGGTTGCAGGGCGACAGAAAAGCCTGCCGTCAGTCCGGAAATCACACTATCCATTGGAGTCTCTCAGCAAGGATTCGAGTAGTCCGCCCGGCAGGTTGAGTTCGAGCAGAACGGTGCAGAGGAAATACTAGCGCCGTCATGCAGCTTATTCGCCAATTTGAAGTCAGCACGCCGGGGGTGCGTGTCGAATATACCGAGTTCAACACAAGCGAACTCTACCCGGAGATTCGCAGGGGAGATTCACCAGCCGATGTGGTCATCAGTTCCGCCATGGATTTGCAGGCCAAGCTCGTCAACAGCGGGCTGGCCCATGCTTTCAGGCCAGCCAACGCCGGGAATGTTCCCGCCTGGGCGCAATGGCGCGACGAGCCCTACGGATTCACCTTTGAGCCCGTCGGCCATGGTCTACAATCGCGCGGCATTTGCTCAAAGGGAACTGCCGCGCAAACAGCGACCCGCGCGTCGGCGTCTATCTGCTGGACGACTGCACGCACCTCATGACCCGCACGGCGTTCATTCCCAAAACAGCGCCCAACAAGGCCCCCGCAGCCGCCTTCATCGACTTTCTGCTCTCGCCGGCGGGACAATCTATCATCGCCCGGCACTCGTCCCTTTTGCCACTGCATTTTAGCGCATCAGATCAGGAGAACCCATCTCCCGAGATGGCCACTGAAGGGCGTTCTGCCCTGCCCATACGTCTGGGTATCGGGCTTCTGACTTACCTGGACCGTCTCAAGAAGAAAGCATTCCTGGCAGACTGGGAAGCAGCGATGCAGCCGGGGCTGAATGCCGGGCAGCAGACACGCGACTAAATCGGGCGGACTTCATGTCCGCCCGTCGCATCCACTGTCCCGTCAGGTCGTTGTGCGGGGATTGAAAACCACTCTAGATCGCGTAGCGCTTTTCGAGCTCGTCGAACAGATCCTTGCGGACCATTCTCTGACGTTCAACGAAGCTTGCCACTGGACCGCCCTCGTCCATTCGGCCCGTTTCCCGGAGCTGGCCCAGTGCCATCTGCATGCCGTAAACGGCGGATTGCAGGGCGACATTGGCGTAAAGCACAAGCGAGAAGCCCATGTCGCCCAGCTCATCAAGATCGAGGATCGGCGTCTTGCCGCCGACGACCAGATTCACGAGCTGCGGCGTGCCTTTGAGAGCTGCCGGAATGCCGCGCATCTCTTCTTTTGATTGCGGCGCTTCAACGAAAGTGATGTCGGCGCCGTCCTCGATGAAGGCGGCGGCACGCTCCAGCGCTTCATCGTACCCGTCCGTGGCGCGGGCATCGGTGCGCGCAACGATGAGCGTGTTCTCATCCTGGCGGGCGTCGACCGCTGCGCGAATGCGCGAACGGGCCTCATCCAGCGGCACCACTTCCTTGCCCGAAAAGTGCCCGCAGCGCTTGGGTGTCTTCTGGTCTTCGAGCTGCACGGCACTCGCGCCTGCCCGCTCCAGAGTGCGAATGGTGTGGCGCACATTGAGTGCATTGCCAAAACCGTTATCGGCATCCACCACGATGGGAAGTTCGGTCGCGTCACGAATGGTGGAGGTGTGCTGCGCAATCTCGTTCAGCCCGACGAAACCCATGTCCGGCATGCCGAGATAGGTGTTTGTAAGGCCTGCGCCCGACAGGTAAATCGCCTCGAACCCCTGGTCTTCGATAACCCGCGCCGCAAGCGCATTGGCCGCGCCGGGCATGAGTACGGGGCCGCCCTTCAGAATACGCTGCTTGAAGGCGCGGTTGATTTCGTGGTTCAGCATGAAACGTGTCTCTTTCTTCAGTCCTGTTAGGCGAGGGTTTGGTTCCGGTCAGGGTATGTAGACATGCCCGTCCATCAGACGGCGCTGGGTGCGAACGATGCGTGCGGCGCTGATCACGCCGCTTTCAGCATCGCGCGTCGCGCCCACCGTGACGATGCCGCTCGGCGTAGCGATGCGCAGATTCAGCGGATCTGCTCCCTGCGAGAGACAGGCGCTCACGACCGAACCCTCCACCACCGCAGCGCATGCAAGCGCCAGCGCGCCGGTGACCGGGACCGCACGATGCGCCTGCCCTGCGGAAATCATGCGGATCTGCAGATCCTGTGTTTCAGTCGAGTGCGTGATGCCCGCGATATCCCTGTATTCGGCAGCGGGCCCCACCATGGCGACTTTCGGTGTGGCGATGCGCCGCTCCGCAGCCTGGAGATCAGGGCTCAACCCCATCATCACGGAAGCCTGCCGGCGGATGTCTTCAAGGCGATCCATCAGCGTAGTATCCTCGTCGATCGCGCCGGGGTGGCTGCGCGTGTCGCCAGCGACATCCCCGGCCGCCACGAACACCGAGGGTACGGCTGCATCGATCATCGTCACGCGAACCCTGCGGCCATCGGCCAGCGTCAGTTCGCGGCGTGCGCTGCCGCCCGGAAGCGTGCCCCGGCCGAATGTGTCGGAAGGATCGAGAAAGTCCAGCACGACCGGCGCGCCGGTGCCATGCACACCGGGAATGGCCGTGTCGCCCGCCACCACCGCATGGCCTTCGGATACAGCGAAGCGGGCAACGATCACCTTGCCCGAATTCGTGTTGTGGATGCGCACGACGGCTTCGCCATCGCGCGGCCCCTCGACCAGCCCTTCATCATAGGCAAAGGGCCCCATGGCAGAGCTCATATTGCCGCAATTGCCGCTGAAGTCGACGCTGTCACTGTCCACGCCAATCTGGGCAAAGGTATAGTCGATATCGGCGTCATCGCGGGTCGCAGGACCGACAACACACACCTTGCTCAGGGAGGAAATCCCGCCGCCCATGCCGTCAAGCTGCCGTTTGCCGGGATCAGGACTGCCCATCAGCCGCGCAAAAAGCTGCGGCCATGCGGCTTCGTCTTCAGGCAGGTCCGCGCGTTTGAGCACCACTGCCTTGGAGGTTCCCCCGCGGATGAAGGCTGCAGGGATGCGCTTCTGGCTCATTCCACCTCCCCGGCGGTCTCGGAAAGCTGCGCCTCGAGCGCAGTCCAGCTGTTGCGGATATGACGACGCATGAGAAGTCCGGCGATTTCCGCATCTCCGTCGGCGATCGCCGTAGCTATGCGCTTGTGCTCGTTCAGCGCTTTCGTTCCGCGTCCGGTCACATTGCGGTGCTTCACGCGCAGGAGCGAAAGCTGCGGGTAAAGCTCGCGCGCCAGATAGCGCAGGATCAGCGGGTTGCCGGCCATTCGTGCGATCACCATGTGGAAGTCGCGATCCCCGGCCCCCTGCAGATAGGCCCCTTCAGGGTGCGCTGCGATCTCACCGGCATGCTGGTCCAGAAGATCGCCAAACAGGGCCGCCGTTTCCGGCCCGGCTTTAGAGGCGGCGAGCATGGCGGCTTCGGCTTCAAGCGCTGCGCGCACCTCGTAAAGTGCGCGCGCATCCGCACGCCCCATTTCGCGCACACGCGCGCCGCTGTTGGGGACAATTGTCACAATACCGGCTTCGCTGAGCAGATTCAGGGCCGCGCGCACAGGCCCCCGGCTGACTTCAAACCGCTCGGCCAGTGCCACCTCGCCCAGCCGCGCCCCTGAAGGAAGACGGCCAGCAAGAATATCTTCCCGCAACACATCGGCCAGCCGCTCGGCCGCGAGCCCACGAGATTTATCCAATATTGTTGACAATTTTTCCTCCCTCAAGCGGGCAATCAAAGCGGGAAACAAAACCACTTTCCATAAAATCCTTAAAAAACATCGATATGTCAATGTTTCCTGTTCTCTTGACATACAGAGCCTCAGAGCGATAACTGTTCATCGCAAAAGATTGAGCTACAATTCTTTAGCGCAACGTCAGGGAGGACAGTCTGACCATGAGAAAACTCGCAATCGCCGCAGCTGCGCTCGGCATGTCGCTGGCCGCTGCCTTGCAGCCGGCCACCGCCAAAGCCGAAGAGAGCTGGCCACCACGCAAGATCACATTCGTCGTTGCACTGGGACCGGGTGGCTCGGCCGACCGCACGGCACGTGCGCTCGCACAACGCCTTCAGGACGAGCTTGAAACACCGATTTCCGTGATCAATCAGGAAGGCGGCGGCGGCCACGTCGGTCACACCTATTTCTCCCAGATGCCGAAAGACGGCAGCTACTTCCTCGCCACCTCGATCCACCCCTATATTTCCAATGCGATCCTCCGCTTCGATGCGGATTACACGCTCGACGACTTTGCCTTCATAAACGGCCAGTGGAACGATCACGATCTCTTCGCGGTCAATGCAGAGACGCCCTACAAGACGCTCGCCGAGTTCATGGATGCAGCTAAGGCCGAGCCCGGCAAGCTCAAGGTTTCGGTCGTGCCCGGCTCGACCGGCGCCATCAACCTGGAACTCGCTCTTGAAGCCTTCGGCGTCGACAAGAGCGCCGTCAACATCGTGACCTATCAGTCCGGTGGCAAGGCACGCACGGCCGTGGCCGGCGGGCAGGTCGACATGACCGTTCTGGCAGCAGATGGCACGCTCTCCATCGCCGAATATGTGCGCCCGCTTGCGCTGGCCGCTGATGAGCCGAGCGAAGACTGGGATGCCCCAACGCTCAACCAGGCTCTTGAAAAGAACGGCCTCGAAGCCGTCCCCGTTCTTGCCGGCTCCATGCGCGGGCTGGCGGCGCATGCGGAATTCAAGAAGAACCATCCCGAGGCTTTCCAGAAGATGGTCGATGCCTATAAGGCCGTTCTCGAAGACGAGGCGTTTGTGAAAAGCCTCAAGGAGCAGAAGATCGGCGCGGAATGGCTGGGGCCGGAGCGCACGACCGAGATCATCAACTCCAATTTTGATGTTCTGAAACGCTTCGACACCGAAGAATAGTGACGATAAGGCGGGGGCGCAGCTCCCGCTTTCTTTCGCTCCTGCACAAGTGAGGGACGGACATGACCACGAGATTCCCGGCCACGCATGCCGCTCTGCTCGGCATCGTGTTTGCCATATCAGGCTTCATACTCTGGAGTGCCGTCTCCGCCTCCTCTTCCCTCAACAATCTGGTGGTGGCTGTTCCGGTCGCAGCCGTGCTCGGCATTCTCGTGCTGCTCGTCATTGCCGACACAATCCGCAAGCCGATGGACGAAAGCGCAAAAACCGGCCTCTGGGGCGACCTGCTTTTGCTCGCCGGCTTTGCCGCCTTCTGTTTCGCGCTTACCCATATCGGCTTCGATGTCGCGACCTTCGTCTTTGTCTGGGCCGGCGTGGTGATGAGCGGCGGGCGCGGTCTTTGGCAACCACCCCTTTATGCAGCGCTCTTCACCGTGCTTCTGGTCAAGGGGTTCGGCTCACTTTTCCCATACCCGATGCTGACGCTGGTGCTCTGAAATGATCGACCAAGTCGCCCTTTCACAGGCCCTCGGCCTGCTCTTCACCAGCATCGAGCCCTGGCTTTGGGTCATTCCCGGCCTGCTGATCGGCCTGATTTTCGGCTCGATCCCCGGCCTTCAGATCTCGATGGCCATGGCCGTTTTCCTGCCGGTCACATTCGGCATGGATTTTCTGCAGGCCATGCTGTTTCTCACCGCAATCTTCACCGGCGGCGCCTATGGCGGCGGGGTGACCGCGATCCTGATGAACATTCCAGGCTCTTCCTCCTCCATCGCCACCGCCTTCGATGGCTACCCCATGGCGAGACAGGGAAAGCACAACGAGGCGCTGGGCCTGGGGCTTGCCGCGTCGGTTATCGGTGCGTTCGTCGGCTATATTCTCCTGCTGCTGCTCATCAATCCTCTGGCCACGCTTGTGCTGAAAATCGGTCCCATGGAGATGGTCGTGGTGGTGCTCTGGGGCCTGACCCTGATTGCAACACTCAACGACGGCAGCCTGTCGAAGGGTCTGCTTGCAGGCTTTTTCGGACTGATGCTCAGCCAGATCGGCATGTCGACCACAGGCGTCATGCGCACCACCGTCGGCAACCCGCATTTGCTCGACGGCATTCCCGTTGTCCCGGCCATGATCGGCATCTTCGCCGCATCGGAGCTTTTGCGGCTAAGGGGCAGCTCCTATCTCGTGCAGGACGAAGCGCAGCGCGACATTTCGTTTGGCCGCATATTGCGCGGCGCGGGCGAAACCTTCCGCTATCCGGGCGTCCTGATCCGCGGCAGCCTTATCGGCGCGGTGATCGGGGCAATCCCCGGGGTCGGCTCGTCGGTCGCCAATCTGGTGTCTTACGGAGAAGCCAAGAGAACGTCCCGAACGCCAGAAACCTTCGGCAAGGGTGCGCCGGAGGGCGTTATCGCGGCAGAATCCGCCAACAGCAGCTCCGAGGGTGGCTCCATGACCGCGCTTCTGGCGCTCGGCATTCCCGGTGGCGCTGCAACGGCCGTTCTTCTCGCAGCCTTCTCCTTTCACAACATCATCGGCGGCCCCTCCTTCATCCGCAATCAGACCGATGTGGTCTACTCGATCATTCTGGGCAATCTGGGGCAGGTCGTGCTTCTGGCCGTGATCGGCCTCATGATGCTTCGGGTTCTGGGCATGGTGGTGCGGGTGCCGCTTGCCTATCTCGTGCCCAGCGTTCTGGCCATGTGCGCCTGGGGCGGATACGGCATCACGGGCACGATTGCGGGCCCGCTGACCGTTGCCGCATTCGCCGCTCTTGGCTGGCTCATGCGGCGCAACGACTATCCGGTCGCCGCCACCGTCATCGGCCTACTCCTCGGCCGCATGATGGAAGGCGAGCTGGTACGCACCCTCCAGATCTCCAACGGCCAACCGCTGAACTATCTGCTCGAACGGCCCATGGCGCTTGGTCTTTTCATGTTCATGGTGATCGTGCTGGTTGGCGCGCCGCTTCTTAAAACACTGCGTCAGCGCAAGGTTCAGCAGGTCGGAAATTGACCATGCTGGCTTCAGCCGTCACCCGCGGCGCTGTAACCATCGGTGTCGGTGCCGCAGGCGGTCTGACATTCTTCCTGCTCGATCTCCCACTGCCATGGGTCCTCGGAAGCGTTGCGGCCTCGGCGCTGATCACACAGCTCTCACCATTTCGCCCGGAGCTGCCTGCGACATGGCGCAGCTATGCGATGGTTGCCATCGGCACAATGCTCGGCACCGGGTTCACACCCGACGTGATCGCCCGGGCCGGAACATGGGCTGTCAGCCTCCTTGCAATGGCGCTTCTGTCGCTCTGCTTCGGCCTTTTTGCCTATATGGTTTTCCGGCGCTGGGGAGACATGAACCGCGAGACAGCTCTTTTTGCGGCGATGCCCGGCGGTCTCTCCGTGGTTACGATGCTGGCAGAGCAATACGAAACCGAGACGAACCGTGTGGTCCTCTGCCACACGGCGCGTCTGGTGGTGTTGCTCATATCCGCCCCGCTCCTCATCCAGTGGATAGCCGGCATCGACCTCTCCGCCGCAAACCGTACGGCCTTCTCAGCCCCCGAAGCGTTCGACCTCACCGAACACGGCAAGCTCGCACTCGTCGCCATCGCCAGCTGGCACGCTGCCACGCGCATCCGCTTTCCCTCGGTCATGCTTCTCCTGCCGCTTTTGAGTTCTGCGGTTCTTCACGCGACCGGTCTGGTCACGGTCCACGTGCCCGCGCCTCTTTCCATCCTTGCGCAGATCGTCATCGGGTCCGGTGTCGGCGCGCGGTTTGCCAGCTATACCCTGCGCCAGATCGTCCGCGATGGCTGGCTGGCGGCGCTGGTGGGGGTGGTTCTGGCCGCCGGCTCTCTCGCGGCGGCCTTCATCGTCGCTCCCTTCGCCGGTGGCGATGTGGCTCCGCTGTTCCTTGCCTATCTGCCCGGCGGCGCGCCGGAACTCGGCGTCGTCGCACTGGCGCTCATGATCGATCCCGCAATGGTCGCCGCGCATCACGTGTTGAGGGTATGCCTCATCGTCGCGATACTGCCCTATGCAGCGCATCGTGTGGGGACATCGCGAACCGGCTCCCCGTGACGGAAAAACACTCCGATGTCCGAGACCGGCCTGGAAAACACTGAAGAAAAAAGTCGTCACTCCGGCGCCAATCCGGCGAGCGCTTTGTGCAAAATCACATCCATGGATCAGCAAGTTTGGCAGCGGCGCGATGATTGCGGATGCGGTCGCTGCCGAAGCCGTTTATAGAATGGCCGCATGCGCATTCTTGATATCAAGACATTCGTGGCACTCGCCCGCAACCGCCATTTTGGCCGAACCGCGGAAGAGCTGAACACGACACAGCCGGCGATTTCGAGCCGGCTTGCGGCCATTGAGGCCGAACTGGAAAGCCGGCTGATCAACCGCGGCGATGGCAGCTTTGCGCTGACCGCCGATGGCGAGCGCGTGCTGCAGAGTTTTGAGGCGATCCTTGGCGATATCGACCGGTTGCGCGGCACGCTTCAGGGCGACGCCGTGCCGGCGCTGGAGCCGCTGCGGATCGGGGCGATCGATTCCGTGTCATCCACCTGGATGCCGCATCTGATCGACTCGCTGCACCGGAGCTTTCCGAACCTGAAGATCGAGCTGACGGTCGATGGCACGAAGCATCTCGTTCAGGGCATGACCAAGGGCGAGTTCGATGTGATCTTCTCGCTGCACCCGGTGCTGGACGACGGTTTCCGCAGCTTCACCTCCTGCGTGCTGCAGATGGTGTGGGCGGGATCGCCCAAGCTCATCGACCCGGACAGAACCTACAGCGTGGCGGAGCTGGCGAGCCTGCCGATCATCAGCTTTCCCAAGAACTCGCCGCCCTACCAGATGATCGCGCCCTATTTTCACGACGAGCAGGCGCTCGCCTCGAAGCTGACAAGCTGCAACTCGCTCTATGCGATCATCAACCTGATCATTGACGGGTTCGGCGTGGGCGCGATCCCCGCCGTGACCATCAGGCGCGAGTTGAGCATGGGCCTCCTGCATCAGGTGCAGGTGTCGAAGCGCTTTCCGCCCATGCACATCGTGGCCAGCTATCAGGCCTCGACCCATCAGGACTTCATCCGCAAGGTCATCAGCCAGGCGCGCATAAGCGCCGCGCGGTTCTGCGCCAGCGTGGAACCCGACATGGCCTGGATAGACTGATCCCAACAGGAAACACAAAAAAGCCCGGCATCTCTGCCGGGCTCAGACCACTGACAAACCCCGTCGATTTTCGGCGGGGTTTTGTTCAAGTGTGTGCGGTTTCTGGTTTTTGCCTGTCAGGAACAGGCGTCATCAGGC